>CAYGZE010000001.1:0-66386 GCA_964354185.1 uncultured Anaerolineales bacterium
CCCCCCACGCCGCGATCTCCGCAAGGGGGGTACGATGTCTGGGGCACTTCCCACCCGCCGCGAGAACCGGCTTGCGTGGGCGCCGGCCGGCGGTATGCTGGCCGCCAGGCCGGGCGCGGCGCTGTGCTCGCGGCCTGCTGCCGCCCTGCCGAGTCCATCCGCGGAGGCACGTCCGTGGCCCGAAAGGTCCGCCGCCGTGTCGGCGGCAATCGCCGCCGGAAGCCCAAGCCGCCCGAGCGCCGCGCGGCACCCAAGCCGCCGCGCAAGACCGGGGCGCCCCGGCGCGAGCTGCCCCTCTTCGTCATCCAGAAGCACCAGGCCAGCCGGCTCCACTACGACTTTCGCCTCGAGGTGGACGGCGTCCTCAAGTCCTGGGCCGTCCCGAAGGGACCGTCCGTGGACCCGAAGGACAAGCGCCTGGCCGTCGAGGTCGAAGACCACCCGCTCGACTACGCCGGTTTCGAAGGCGTGATCGCCGACGGCGAGTACGGCGCGGGCGCGGTCATCGTCTGGGACGCCGGCACCTACCGGCAACTCGTGAGCGACAACGCAGGCGCCCCGCAGTCGATGGCCGAGGCGCTCGAGGGCGGTTTCGCGGAGGTCTGGCTCCAGGGCCAGAAGGTCCGCGGCGGCTACAAGTTGGTCCGCGCGCGGCTCGGCGGGAGCGACCGCAACTGGCTCCTCATCAAGAAGCACGATGCCGAGGCCGACGCCCGGCGGAACCCCGTCGCTACGGAGCCGCGCTCGGTCCTCACCAGACGGACGATCGAGGAGGTGGCCGCTGGGGCGGCCGCGGCCGGGAAGGCGTGCGCGGGGGAGGAGGCGGGATGAGGAAGTGGCGTTTTCGTGCCGCCGTCGGGCCGGCGCTGTGCCTGGCGCTCCTGCTGGGCCTGCCCGGTGCGAGCCGGGCGGAGAACTGGCCGGGGTGGCGCGGCCCGACCGGCGCGGGCATCAGCGCCGAGAAGGACCTGCCGCTCGCCTGGGACGGCAAGACGGGCGAGAACGTCCTCTGGAAGGTCGCGCTGAAGGAGAAGACCGGCCACTCCAGCCCCATCGTCTGGGGCGACCGCGTCTTCCTCACGATCGCCGCCCGGCAGTCCCGCGAGGAGGAAGAGCGCAAGGATGTTCCCGAGCACCACCTCCTGTGTCTTCAGGCTGCCGAAGGGAGGGAACTCTGGCGCACCCGCATCCCCCAGGGCAAGGAGCCCATGGGCTACGCGATCTACGCCGTGCCGACACCCGTGACGGACGGCAAGGTGGTCTACGCGTGGTTCGGGTCGGCCGTCATCGCCGCCGTCGACGTCAGCGGCAAGTTGCTCTGGCGACACGAGCGGCCGGGGCCCTTCGACCTGAACCCGGGCATCTGCAGCAGCCCGACGCTCTACGGGGACACGGTCTTTCTCATCTCGGACCAGGGCCGCGGCAAAGGCTGGCTCCAAGCGCTCGACTCCAAGGCCGGCGAGGTCCGGTGGGAACAGAAGCGCGCCAAGGCAGGCGTCTCCAACACGACGCCGCTCCTCATCGAGGTCGCAGGCAAGCCCCAGTTGATCGTCGCCGGGTCGGAGGGCCTCCAGGGCCTGGACCCTTCGAACGGCGAGCCCGTCTGGTGGTGCGAGAGCCGCGCGTTCGGCGCCTCGCCCGCCTGGGGCGGCGGTCTGCTCTACGTCCAGAAGGGAGGCAACGAGCCCGCCCAGGCCGTCGACCCCGCCGGCCGGGGAGACGTGACCCAGAGCCATGTGAAGTGGCAGAACCCGAAGGTCCCCGGCGACTACGCCTCGCCCGTCATCACGGGCGACTACGTCTACGCCGTGCAGAAGGAGGGCGTCATCGGCTGCTACAGACTTGCGACCGGCGAGGAGGTGTTCTCCGCGAAACTCGACGGGGTGTCGAAACTGGCCAGCCCGTTCGCGACGGCCGATGGCCGCGTCTACTTCGTCAGCACGGGCAAGAGTTACGTCATCAAGGCCGGGCCCGCGCTGGAGGTCCTGGGCGGCGGCGACCTCGGCGATTCCGGCAATGGCGCGTCGCCGGCCGCCTCCGGCGGCCGGATATTCGTCAGGGGGTCCGAGGCCCTCTACTGCCTCGGGAAGAAGTGACCGTCCCTGCGGCCGGCGCCGCAGGGGCGCATCCTGGCGGGCCGGCCGGGCGGCCGGCGTCTGCTCGTGGAGGAAAGGAGAAGCGTGCGATGGCAAGAGGTACACGCGGGATCACGCGCCGCGCCTTTCTGGGCGGCGCCGCGGCGGCGGGGCTCCTCCTCGTGCCCCGCCACGTCCTGGGCGGGCCCGGCCAGACGCCGCCCAGCGAGACGTTCGCCGTCGGCCTCGTGGGCTGCGGCGGACAGGGCGGCGAGGACGTCGACACCTACCTCCGCGGGGGCGGCGCCGCCTACAAGATGCTTGCCGTCTGCGACGTCGATCGCGGCCGCATGGAGAACGCCATGCGCAAGTTCGGCGAGACCTGCCAGGGGTACGCCGACTTCCGCCGCCTCGTCGAGCGCAAGGACCTGGATGTCGTGAGCGTGGCCACGCCGCCGCACTGGCACGCCCTCATCTCCATCGCCGCCATGCAGGCCGGCAAGGACGTGCTGTGCGAGAAGCCGATGACCAAGTTCATCGCCGAGGGCCGCGCCGTCGCCAACGCCGCGAAGCGCTACGGCCGTGTCTTCCAGATCGGCACGGCCGGGCGCTTCGGCGCGCAGAAGAGCCCCCGCAGCCGCCTCATCCACAAGATCATGCGCAGCGGCCTCCTGAAGGACTGCCGCGGCGTCTGGATCCATCGCGGCGGGTTCAACGTGCGCGGCTACTGCGGGCGGGTGAACCTCGCGCCCGAGCCCGTGCCCGCCCACCTCGACTGGAACATGTACTGCGGCCCCGCCCCCCTGAGGTCCTTCAACGGCCACCGCTTCGGCTGGAGCCACCGCTACTACTGGGACTACGAGGGCGGGGGCCTGGCGGACCTCGGCCACCACTACATGGACCCATTTCAATGGATTTATGGCAAGGACGACACGAGCCCCGTCGAGGTCGAGGCCTACGCGCCGCCGGCCCACCCCGAGGCGTGCGGCCTGTGGGGATGGGCCGAACTCCGGTACGCCGACGGCCTCACGCTCGTCCTCGACGGCGCCGAGTGGGGCAAACCCTACGACCGCAAGGCGCCCCGGCACGTCGAGCCCGAGGACCTCGCGCCGGAAGACCTGAAGAAGGTCGAGGCCATGCCCGACCCGGAGCCGCTCCTCACGTTCCCCGAGGCGGTCCGCGCCCGCAAGCAGGCGGGCGGCCACGCCGAGGCGTCGCACCGCGTCGCCACCATCCTCCACCTCTCGAACATCGCCATCCGCATGGGCCGCAAGATCCGCTACGACCCCGTCAAGGAACAGATCGTCGGCGACGAAGAGGCCAATCGCCTCGTCAACCAGCCGATGCGGGCGCCCTGGCACCTCTAGCCCGGGCCGCAGGATAAGGAGTCATGCCCATGGCGGAAACCGACAAACTCAAGGCGCTCCTCGACGCGCTGCCCGGCCCCAACGCCCAGGGGACGTTCGCCGACCTCGACAAGGACAAGGTGGAGTGGGCGGTCCCCGAGATCGGCAAGGGCGGCGCCGCGTTCGTCGTCGGCCTCGTGGAGCGGCTGGTCGAACCCGGCAAGGGCGATGACGTGAAGGCGCACTACGCGCTGCACGCCTTGGCGGTCCACCTCTCGGGGCTCGAGGACGACAAGCCCCGGGCTGAGTTCGCCCGGACCGTGGCGGCGCAACTCGCCGGCGACCGGCCGCCGGGCGTCAAGCAGTACCTCATCCGGCAGTTGCAGGTGGCGGGCGGGGCGGAGTCCGTCGCCGCGATCGCCCCCTTCCTGGCCGACGAGTCCCTGTGCGAGACGGCCGCCCTGGCGCTGGCGGCCATCGGCCAGGGTGCCGCCGAGGCGCTGCGCGCGGCCCTGCCGCAGGCCCCGCCCGCCTGCCGCCTTGTGATCGTCCAGAACCTCGGCGCGGTCCGCGACGCCGCCTCCGTCGACGCCCTGCGGCAGGCCCTCGCGGATGCCGACGCGCAGGTCCGCCTGGCCGCGGCCTGGGGCCTCGCCCGTCTGGCCGACCCCGGCGCCGTCGAGCCGCTCCTCAAGGCCGCCGACGCCGAGGGATGGGAACGGTTCCGCGCGACCGAGGCCTGCCTGACGCTGGCCGAAGGGCTCCTGGCCGCCGGCAAGAAGGCCGAGGCGACGAAGGTCCTCACGCACCTGCGCGACACGCGGACCGACCCGGCCGAGCGCCACGTCCGCGAGGCGGCCGAGCGGGCCCTGGCGGCGGGCACTTAGGCCGCTTGCGACGCGGGGGGGCGGCCGGACAGAGGAGGGGCGGCGCCATGCCTCACAGTCTCCGCAGGAACCTACGCCGGGCCCTGGGGCTCGGTGCGGCGATCGGGCTGTGGGCGGCGGTGGTGCTGGGCCCGGGTGCCGGATGTCTCCAGGCGCCGCCGTCCGCCGGGCCGCGCGCCGAGGGAGGGCAACCGATGAACATCGTGCCGTTCGGCGAGCCGACCGCCTGGACCGGCGAGGGCGGCTGCTGGGGCGCCGGCGTCGTGTGGGAAGACGCGCGCGACGTCTTTCGCGTCGTGGTCAGGTTCGCCGAGGGCGCCGCGCTGCCGGCCCCCGACGCGGTGCGGCTGGAGTACTGGCAATCGTCGTGGCCGGAGCGGCGGATTCCGCGCGACCGGCCGTCGGGGTCGGGCGGCTCGGGCTGGCTCGACGTCGGCGACTGGTTCAACGGCCGCTGGATGCGGGCCGACGCGGCCTGCGCCGCCGAGGGGCGGGCCTGGACCTACACCTTCCGGCCCGTCAGCGCGATCGAGTTCCCCGCGCTGAAGGATTTCGCGGCGACGTACCGGTCGACGCTGAAACTCCGCGTCGTGTCCGACCGCCCGTTGCCGCCGGTCGCTTCGCTCGAGGCCTACACCGACTCGGTCTGGCGCGCGGCGGACCTGGAGGTCGAGTGGGGCGGGACGGCCGACCGCGAGCAGGTGTGGGACGGGCGCCTCGAGGTTTTCAACGGTTGCGCGGAGGCGGTGCGGCCGCTGTCGTCCGAGACCAGGGCCGCCGGCGCCTCCGGCGACCTCAGGGACGGCTGGCGGTCGCGCGTCCGGGGGCGCACCAGCGGCGTGGCCGCCCGCGTCCTCTATGCTGCGCCGCAGGCCTGCAACTCGTTCGATGTGACCGTGGTCACCGTGCGGACGGCCGAGGCGGACCGCACGTTCTCGTTCGCCGTGGCGGACGTCGTCCGCGAGGGTCACCTGTTCCTGCCGGACTTCGGCGTCGTCGTGCGACGCGGCGGCGACCGGACCACCTGGTCGGCCGCCCAAGCGGCCTGGCGCGAGGCCCGGGGCGACCCGCGCCGGACGGACCTCTACGCGCGCGTCGCCGCGATGCCCGAGCAGACGCTCGCCCGCGCCTGGGGCGACACCCCCGCCAAGGGCCGCCACTACATCCCGCTGAGTTTCGAGGGCGGTAACCAGCACTTCGGGCTGGACGAGCGCGGCTGCGCGTGGGCCCGCTCGGGCTGCCGGTACGAGTTCGGCCTGCCGCGACGGACCGTCGACGAGCGGACGCTGGTCGACGGCTGCCTGCCCATGGTCGTCGGCGAGTGGCGGGAGGACGCCGTGCGATACCGCCAGACGGCCTTCGTGGTGCCGCTGCGGGGCGTGCCGGCGCTGGGCGGGCGGATCGCGGCCGACGAGCCGCTCGTCCTCATGGTCCGCATCGAGGTCGAGAGGGCCGGCGACCGCGATGCCGAAGCCGTGCTGCGGCTGGGCTACGCCGACGGCGACACGCGCCGGCCGATGGCCCTGCGGGCGAACCTGGGCGTCGATCCGGCCGCGCCGCCGCGTTTCTCGCCCGTGGCCCTGGCGCCCCGCGGCCGGGAGGGCCGCTGGACCCTGAGTGAGGACGGCGGCCAGGTCGCCTGCCGGGCGGCCCTCACCGGCGGCGAGCCCACCGGCACGCTCGACCTGGCTGTGCCCCAGGTCGTGCCGGGCGATGCGGCCGACCTGGACCGGCTGCGGGCGCTGGGCTTCGACGACGCGTTCGCGGCCGTGCGCGACTACTGGCGGCGACGCTTCGACGAAGGATGCCGGGTCTCGACCCCGGAGCCGATGATCAACGACTTCTACCGGGCCCACGCCGCCCACCTCCTCATCAACACCGAGCGCGAGCGCGGCGGCAGCGACCGCTACATGGCGCGCGTCGGCACGTTCCACTACGGCGTCTTCCCGAGCGAGTCGTGCATGATGATCGCCGATCTCGACCGGCGGGGCTACCACGACGTGGCCGAACGGGCCCTGGAGACCTTCGTGCACTACCAGGGGACGGTCGGGCTGCCGGGCGACTTCTCGGGACCGCGCGGCCAGTTCTACGGCGCGGGCGGGTACGAGATGGGCGGGTACAACCAGAGCCACGGCTGGGTCCTCTGGTGCCTGGCGGAGCATTACGGGTACACGCGGGACGACGCGTGGCTGCGGCGCGTGGCGCCGGCGATCGTCGAGGGCTGCGACTGGGTCGCCCGGGAGCGGCGCCGAATGACGGAGCAGGCGGCCCGGGCGCCGATCCGGGCGATCGAGCGCGGCCTGCTGCCCCCCGGACGCCTGGAGGACATCGGCGACTGGCGCACCTGGATGGTTACGAATGTCTATTCCTGGTGGGGCATGAGCAACGTGGCCCGGGCCCTCCGGGCCGTCGGCCACCCCGAGGCCCCCCGCCTCCTGGCCGAGGCCGACGCCTACCACGCCGCCCTCGTGGCCGCGTGCACGGAGGCGATGCGCCGGTCGCCGGTCGTGCGCCTGCGCGACGGCCGCTGGATCCCCCACGTGCCGTCGGACCTCCACCGGCGCGGCCGCTCCTTCGGCTGGCTCACGGAGACGCTCGAAGGCGCCATTCACCTGGTCATCGCCGGGGCCGTCGAGCCCCAGGGGCGCCTCGCCACCTGGATCGTCCAGGACTACGAGGACAACCTGTACCTGTCCGAAGAGTTCGGCTATCGCCTCGCGGACGCGGACTTCGAGAGGCTCTGGTTCAGCCACGGGGGCATCTCGCAGCAGGCCAACCTTCTGAACAACCCGCTGCCGTACCTCTACCGCGACGAGCCGAAGCATTTCCTGCGGGCCTACTTCAACGCGTTCGCGGTCAGTTACTTCCCCGACACGCGGATGATGACCGAGCACGCGCTGCCGGCGATCGGCGACTGGCGCGGCGACCACTACAAGTCGTCCGACGAGGCCAACTCGGCCTGGTGGCTCCGCCTCATGTTCGTGGCCGAGCGGGGCGACGACCTGTGGCTGGGGGCGGCCGTTCCGCGCGCGTGGCTGGCCGATGGGCGCACCGTCGGCATCCGCGATGCCCGGACGTACTTCGGGCCGATGTCGATGCAACTGGAGTCGGGGGCGGCCAAGGGCTGGATCCGCATGACGCTGGTCCCGCCCACGCGGAACCCGCCGCGCTTCATCCGGGCCCGGTTCCGCCATCCGGACGGCCTGCCCATGGTCCGCTGCGAAGTCGACGGCCGGCCGTGTGACCGGTTCGGCCCGGACCGCGACTGGGTCGAGGTGCCGGGGCGCGAAGCGCCGCGCGAGATCACCGCCTACTACGCGGCCCCGTGACGGCCCCGGCCGCGCGCTTTGAGGTTGCACGCCGCCCGGCCGCGCCGGTATCATACCGCGGCGTCTGTCTTCCATCTATTCACATTCGGCGAGGCAACGTATGCTCGGCAAGATCCTCTCGGTCGGCGTGTTCGGCATCGACGGGTACCTGGCGGAGGTGGAGTTCGACGTCCGCGCGGGCCTGCCCGCGGTGGTGGTGGTGGGGCTGCCGGACGCGGCCGTCAAGGAATCGAAGGACCGCGTGGCGACGGCCCTGAAGAACTCCGGGTACCGGTGGCCCGACGGGCATGTGACGATCAACCTCGCCCCCGCCGACACGAAGAAGGAGGGGGCCGCGTTCGACCTCCCCCTGGCCCTGGGGGCCCTGTCGGCCACGGGGCAGATGCTCTCGGACCGCCTGAAGGACTACGCGGCGGTGGGGGAACTGGCGCTCGACGGGTCGGTGCGGCCGGTGAAGGGCGCCCTGTCGATGGCCCTCACCGTGCGCCAGGAGGGCCTCAAGGGCCTGCTGGTGCCGGCGGCGAATGCGGCCGAGGCGGCCGTCGTCTCGGACGTCGAGGTCGTGCCCGTGACGGCCCTGGCCCAGGCCGTCGGCTTCCTGACCGCCGACCTCGCGATCGAGCCGTGCGCGGTGGACCTGGAGGCGGTGTTCCAGGACGCGCGGCGCGACGAGGTGGACTTCGCGGACGTGCGCGGCCAGGAGCACGCGAAGCGGGCCCTGACGGTGGCCGCCGCCGGCGGGCACAACGTCCTCATGATCGGCCCCCCGGGGAGCGGGAAGACGATGCTCGCGCGGCGGCTGCCGACGATCCTCCCCCTCCTGGACCTGGAGGAGTCGCTCGAGACGACGCGCGTCTACTCGAGCGTCGGCCTGCTGGCGCCGGGGCGGTCGGTCATCGCGACGCGGCCCTTCCGCTCGCCACATCACACGACGAGCGAGGCGGGCCTGGTGGGCGGCGGAACGTATCCCACGCCCGGCGAGGTCAGCCTGGCCCACCACGGCGTCCTCTTCCTGGACGAACTCCCGGAGTTCAACCGCCACACCCTCGAGGTCCTCCGCCAGCCGCTCGAGGACGGCCTCGTCACGATCACCCGCGCCCAGGGGAGCCTGACCTTTCCGGCGCAGATCATGCTCGTGGCGGCGCTGAACCCGTGCCCCTGCGGCTATCTTGGGGACCCCAAGCACGAGTGCCACTGCACGCCGCGCCAGGTCCAGGCCTACATGGGGAAGATCAGCGGGCCGCTCCTGGACCGCATCGACATCCACCTAGACGTGCCGGCGGTGCCGTACCGGGAACTGCGCGGCACGGGCGACGGGACGCCGAGCGCGCGCATGCGCGAGGATGTCATGCGGGCCCGCGACGCCCAGGCCGTGCGGTTTGGCGATCGGCGGCTCCTCAACGCCCGGATGAGCCACCGCCTGGTCCGCAAGCACTGCGCGCTCGACGAGGCGGGCGAGGGCCTGCTGAAGCAGGCGATGCAGGAACTCGGCCTCTCGGCCCGCGCCCACGACAAGGTCCTGCGCGTCGCCCGGACGATCGCCGACCTGGAGGGCGCGGAGGCCGTCACGGCCACGCACGTGGCCGAGGCCGTCCAGTACCGCCGCCTGGACCGGAACCTGTTCGCGTGAGGGGATGGCGGCGTCACGGGCGGCGGCCGCGTGGGGGCGGGCCCTGCCGGGGCCCCTCGGCATCGTGTCCGGGCGCAGAAAAAGCGGTCCGGAGTCGCTTCCCCCCTTGCGACTCCGGACGCGCTTGGCGCCGCACGCCGTGTACCGCTCAGCGCGTGATCGCCTTCCAGCCTTCCGCCAGGTCTTCGAGGCAGGCCAACACGTCCTGGATCCGCTTGGGATCCTTGTGGAGGTTGGCCTCGCACAGGTGGCGGTGCATGAACTGGTAGAGTTTGCGGAGGTTCTGGGCGATCTCGCCGCCGGCCTCCAGGTTGAGGCAGGCGTCCAGTTCGTCGAGGATGGCGAGGGCGCGGTTGATGTACTGCCCCTTGGCGGCGAGGTTCCCGGCCTCGAGTTCCCGCAGCGCCAGCCTGAGGAACTTGATGGCCCCTTCGTACAGGAGGACGATCAGTCCGCCTTGCGTCCGGGTCGAGACGGCGGTCTCCTGATACAGGGCGATGCGGTCCTTCATCACGCGAGTCCTTCCCTTCGCCTCACGACGTCGTGCCGAGCGCCAGGCGCTGCGCTTCCAGGAGGGCCAGGGCGCGTTCGAGCGCGGCGAACTGCTTCTGGAGCCGCGTTTCCATCCGCGCGAGCCGATCCTCCTGGCGGTCGATGTTCGCCTGGAGGCCGTCGATGGCGTCCTGGCACCGCTGCTGGGCTAGGTCGAGGGTGCCGTCGTCGGCCAGAAGGTCATCGAGGGTGTCGTAGAGCGTGCCGCCGATGCCCTGGCGGACGCGGACCACGGCCTCGACCGTCCCGGTGCCGCTGTACGTGGCGGTCACGCGCAGTTGCTTCTCCGGATGGCCGTCGGCGCCGATGACGAGGTTGCCCTGGACGGTGGTGTCGCGCCAGGCGTCCTCGCCCTCGGTCGCCAGTTTGATCTGGGCGGAGACGGCCACGCTGTCCTGGAACGTCACCCGGACGCTGTAGGCCCCCGGTTCGGTGCTACTCGTGGCACCGTAGTACTGGAGGTTGCCGGAGTCGGAGGCGCCGGTCCGATCGGCGCCGAGGAGCCTGAGGACGCCCAGGTAGTCCTCGGCCAGGGCGTCGTCGAGGACGTCCGCATCGAGTTCGAGTTTCCCATACCGGTCGATGCTCAGGCCGATCTCGCCCGCCAGGGTGAAGGGATCGGTGCCGCCGAGGAACCCGAGGGCGCCCTGGACGAGCGGGAGGCGGGTCTGCTGGCGGACGTAGGTCACGGTCTGCTCGCCCATGAGGACGCCGCCCGTCTTGGCGGCCTGGTCGTAGGCCGTCTTCTCCTTCGCGAAGTCCACGAGGGCGTTGTACGCGTCGACGAGGGCCGTAAGCCGGTCCTTGAGCCCCGTGGTGTCGCGGGTCAGGCTGATCTGGACGGTGCCGGCCGCGTGGAGTTCCAGGGTCACGCCGTCCAGGACGTCGTCGATCGTGTTGGTGCTTCGCTCGATCCACGCGCCGGCGGGGTAGTTGTCGACGCGAAGGCGGCTGTTGCGTGCCGACTGCGACTCGGTGAAGGCGGCCTGGCGGAGGTCGACGGTGCCGCCCGTGCCGTCGAGCGTCGTCAGGACGTCGTCGATCGTGATGCCGTAGTCGGCCCCGGTGTCGTCGCCGCCGAGGACCAGGTGATAGACCTGGCCGCCGCCGGCATCGTACTGGAGGACGCTGGCGCTCGCGCCGGGGTTTCCGCCGTCGTTGTTGATGAGGCTGGCCAGGCCGGCCAGGGTGGTCTCGGCGGTCGTCTGGATCGTCCGTGTCTGCCCGTTGTAGGTGTAGGCGAACGTGCCCGCGCCGACGAGGGTGTCGCCGGAGGCGACGCCGGCGTGGACCTCGCGTTCGGCGGCGGCCAACTGGTCGATGACGACCTCGTGCGTGCCCTCGGTGGCGCCGGTGCCGGCCTCGACGGTCACGGCGTCGTCGTTGTTCGAGTGCACCGCGTAGGCCCGCAGTTCGGACGCGTAGCGGATGTCGGCGACGGCGGTCTTGAGGGCGTCGAGCCGGCCCTGAAGCGCGGAGAACGCGTCGGCCTTCTGCTGCCAGCGGGCCTGGCGCTGCTCGAGCACCTGGACCGGCCGGCGGGCGACCGCCAGCAGTTGGCTGATGATCGCCGACGTGTCAATACCGGTCTGGAGTCCTGGAAGAGCGATCGTGGCCACGGCGTGTCTCCCGGCGCGGGTCGAGCCTAGGCGTCCGGGGAGGCGGCCCTGTCATCAGAGGAGGGGGGATGGATGTGAGGGCCGCCCCCCGGATCACTGGTTACCGAAGTAGTGTGAGGGCCAACTGCGGCATGGCGTTCGCCTGGGCCAGCATGGCGACGCCGGCCTGCGCGAGCACCTGGTTCCGCGTCAGGGTGGACATCTCGCTGGCCACGTCGACGTCGCTGATGCGCGACTCGGCCGCCACCAGGTTCTCGGTCTGGATGTTGATGACCGAGATCGTGTGATCGAGCCGGTTCATCGCGTAGCCGAACGACGCGCGGTTGCCGGCGTTGAGCCCGATGGCGGTGTCCAGGGCGGCGAGCGCGGCCTGGGCGTTCGTCGAGTCGGTGATGCTGGTGGCGATGAGGCTCAGGCCGGTGACCGCGCTCGTGGCGTCGACCAGCGTGACCTCGATGGCGTCGTTCGCGGTGTTGCCCGTGCCGAAGTGGATGTGGACGGTGGCGGCGGCGTCGTTGAGCAGTTCGACGCCGTTGAACGTCGTCGCGGCCGCGATCCGGTCGATCTCCTCCATCATGGCTTGGTACTCGTTGTCCATGATGGCCAACTGCTCGGTGGTGTACGACTCCGTGGCCGCCTGCTCCGCCAGTTCCTTCATGCGGACGAGCACTTCGTCCACGACCGCCAGGGCGCCTTCGCCGGTCTGAAGCATGCTGATGCCGTCCTGGGCGTTCCGGGCGCCTTGCCTGAGCACCTGGATGTCGGCGCGCAGCACGTCGCGCACGGCCAGCCCTGCCGCGTCGTCCGCCGCACCGTTGATGCGGAGGCCGGACGACAGCCGCTCCACGGACTTGGCCAGCGCGTCATAGGTCGTGGCCACCGACCGCGAAGCGTTTTCCGCCATAAGGTTGTTCTTGATGGCAAGCATGTCCGATTCTCCCTAGAGTGAGGAGGCTATCCTTCTGTGCGGGCCCCGCTGGCTCGCACTGTCGACCTTGGGTTGGTTTCCGACGACACCGACGCTCCGTGCGTGCTGGCGCGCATTATGTGGCCATCCTTGTGGATTCACGGTTCATTATCGAAGGGGCGGCGGACAACTTGAGGACTTTCCGGGAAGGGGGGCGCCGCGGCCCCAGCCGGAGGCGTCGGCCGGGCCTGGCGCGAAGGCCTCTGGCCGCCGGCTGGAGACCTCTAAGGAACAAGGGGGAAGGGGGCGGGAAGTGCCGTAAGTCCTTGTGGCAAAAGAACCTAGGTGATGTGCGCCGGGGCCGCCGGGCCCGCCCGGGGGGTGCCTGACCGCCTCAGGCCGACCCCTGGGGAGCGATTCTGACTATAAGTCCTTGTGGCTCAAGGACATAGGAGGAGTTTGCGTCGCCGGTGGTGCCAGCGGTGCCTGCCGCTCACATCCCGGCGCAAAGGAAACGGCCCATGGCTTGCACGGGCCGTTCCTTCCGGGCACTTGCACGGCGAACGCTGGATGTAGGGGTAGCCTCCTCGCTTGCCTAGATGCCGTCCCGGAGAAGCCTTTCCGCGGCCCTGACGGCGGCCTCGGGGGTGTCCAGCGAGCCGGAGGCGAGGAGACGCTTGGCCTCCGCGACGGCGTCGGGCCGGACCTCGGGGGCCTCGGCCGCACGGCGGGCATAGGGCTCGATGTCAGGTCCTTGCGGGCCCGGCGCTTGGGTGGGCCTGCCGGTCGCGTTTGCGGGCTGATCCGGACGGACCAGGTTCCTGGCGCCTCCGGGGACATGCAGGGGGTCAACGCCGTGGGTTCCCTCGATCTGCATCATGTCGCTCCGCTGCTAAGGTTCTCCCCTAAGTATTGTCAGCATCCGCGCGCGGAACTTTAGGAAAAATCCGGGCGGCGGGCGGTTTTTCCGCTGCCGCGTCTCACGGGTTCCGGCGCGGCTCAACGGGCGGCCCCCCCGTCGGGCAGGGTCGCGGCCGCCTCCTGGGCGACGAACTTCTGAAAAGCCCTCGAACTGACCAGGGCGATCCGCCATTGGAGCGGGCTGTCGCCGCTCTCGACCGAGCGGCGGTAGTAGTCCTCAATGCGCTGCTGGGTCCGGCGGTCGCTGGTGTCCCACGTGTGGTCGACGGCCCACAGGAGCCGGCCGTCCCTGAGGTCCACGAGCCGCAGGTACAGCCCCCCCTGCAAGTGCGGGTAGGGCCGAAAGGCCGTGACGGTGCCGACGAGGGCGGCGTCGCAGCGGAAGGCCTTGCGCATGTCGGCCAGTTCCCGAAGGGTGATCGCCTGGCCCGAGGGGCGGCACCAGGGACCGCCGGTGTCGGTGGTGGCCGGGACGAGGCTGACCTGGAAGAGGCGTCGCCCCTGGAGGGCCTGGAGGAGTTCCGTCGTCAGGCCCTCCTCGACGCCCGGGAAGTCGGTGGCGTTGGCGAGGGGGACGAAGGCGACGCGGTTGAGCCGCAGGACCCCCCCGGCCGGGTCGAGGTAGTGCCCGACGCGCAGGCGTGCCTGGTTGGACCAGCAGCCGGCCGTGAGGACGGCCGCCAAGCACGCGGCCAGGATCAGGATGGGGCTACGGCGTGGAGTCACTGGCGGATTCCTTCTTGTCCGGTTGAGGGGCCGTGGCGGCTCTCCTCGGGGGTGTGGTCGGCTCGACGCTGGTCGTGGGCGCGGCGGCCTTCTTCAGCGCGGCGGGCTCGGCGGCGGCGACGGGCGCGGCAGCGGGCGTGACCGAGGCGGCCTCGGGCTGGGGCGTCTCGCCGCCCAGGAGCCGCAGGACCTTGCCGAGCGCCTCCAGTTCAGCCAGGTGGGCCCGGCGCATCTCGTCGCGGTATCCGAGGACGTCGGCTTTCCACCGGTTGTTCTCCTGGCGGACCTCGATCAGGAGGGCATTGGCCGCCTCCAGTTCACTGGTGGCCTTGGCGAGGTCGGCCTTGGCGGCGTCGAGTTGCTGCTGGAAGGAGCGGTTCTCATCGAGGAGTTTGCGGCCCCGCTGCTGCTCCTGGGACAGGTCCTCGACCGTGCGGGCGTACTTCTCGGACCACAAGAGGGCGCTCTCGACGGCGGGGGCCTTGTCGGGCGGGGTGTCCTGGGCGACGGCGCCCTTCGAGAGGTACTCGGTGCCGGCACCCGGCCCTTCCACGAGGACACTGGGTTTCCAGGCGGTCTGGCAACCTGCGGAGACCATCGCCAGGGCCAGGATCAACGAGACGGCGCGGCGCATGACTGGACCTCCTTCTTGACCTGATTCATGGGTTTGCTTTCCGAGCGGGCGGCTCCGGGCCGCCCGAGCCTGACTGCTGGCCGTCAGGCTGGCCGATCGGGGCCGGATCCTGCCACCGGCACTCGATGTGGGTCACGTTGCCGCAGGGGCACCGCACTTCGAGGACCACGCAGTCGGCGTGCCGCTCGACGACGCGGACCGCGGTCTCGCCCCCGGCCGCAGGGGCCGAGGCGCGGTGCATCCCTGGGGCCGCGCCGATGCGGCGGGGCGCGGCCGACTTGACGCGGCTCTTCTTCAGGATGCGTGTCAGTGCGGCACTCATTCGCCTGGTTCCTCCCGTCGGTCCCCGGCAAGGCTCACGCCAGGGCGTCGAGCGCGTGTCCCTCCCCCTCGGGGGCCCCCGCGGGCGGCGGGGGGCTCTCGCCGCGCGCCTCCCCCGGACCGGCCGGCGGTGACGTCGCGGTGGCAGGCCGCGCGGCGGGGCGTCGCGGCCTGGCGTCTCGCGGGCGCCGGTGCGGCGTTCGCCTGTCGCGCTGGGGGACCCGGCCGAGGCCGGCCACCTCGCGCGGGCCGTCGGGTCCGACCACGGAGTCGTTTTCGGGGGTGCTCATGGGGCGCTCCTCAATCGCAGGGACAACTTCATCAGGGCGCTGGCGTGCACCTGGCTGACGCGGGATTCGGTGATCTCGAGAACCTCGGCGACCTCCTTCATGGTCAGGTCGTGGTCATAGTAGAGGAGGAGGAGTTTGCGTTCGCGTTCCGGGAGTTCGCGGATCGCCCGGGTCATCCGGTCGACCATCTCGCGGCGCTGGACCTCGGTCTCGGGGGTGGGCGTGGTGTCGGCCGGGACGAGGGGCCCGAGCGTGGGCCCGTCCTCGCTCAGGCCGTGGATCGACAGGAAGTGCTGGCAGCGGGCCTCTTCGAGCGTCCGGTAGTACTTGTCCAGGGGGACGCCGGCCTCGTCGGCTAGTTGCTCGTCGGTGGGGACGCGGCCGTGGGCGGCCAGGAGGCGCCCGTAGGCGCGGCGGATCTTGCGGACCAGGCGGTAGACGTTCGCCGACACCCACGACCGGTTCCGCAACTCGTCGATCACGGCCCCGCGGATGCGGATGTAGGCGTAGGTCTTGAACTCCGCATGTTTCGATTCGTCGTAGGCGCGGGCGGCCTTGACGAGCCCGACCGTGCCGGCCGAGATGAGGTCGTCCTCGTCCCGGGCCCGCCCGAGCGTGGCGACGACCTTCTGCACGACGTGCCGCACCAGAGGGAGGTGCGCCACGATCCACTGGTCCTCGGCGGTGCGGCGGGACTGCTGGGCGTAGGCGCGGCTGGCCTTCGCCTGGAGGGCTTTCTGCGGCGGCTTGTCGACGGCGTTTTGCGTGTCCGTTCTCAACGCCCTGGTCCTTCATGCCCCCCCTTGGGACCGCCACGATGCAGCACGTCTGCCGTCACGGAGACCAGCACTCCTGCCGCCACCCGCGCCACGAAGTAGAGGACCGCGGCGCCGACGAGGGCCCGGAGGCTGCACGCGGCCGGCGGCACGCCGCTCGCGGTGCCGACGATCGCCAGCACCAGGAGGCCGACGACCGCGACCCGGATGGCGGCACGGTTCATGGCTACCTCTCACCCCTTCCGTCCGAATCCGTCAGGTTGCGGCCAGGGCCGGCGCGGGCCCGGTCACTGCCCTCGCCGTCTGGCGGTCGCCGTTGGCGGCCGCCAGGGAGACCGTGGCGACCGATTCGACCTTCGTGCCGACGGCCACTTCGTCGTAGGAGAGGACCGGGAGTTGCGGCAGTTGGCGCGACAGCAGGGCGGCCAAGTGGGGCCGGAGGCGGTAGTCCGCCAGAAGCACGGCCTTGTCGTGGCCCTCGTTCATGGCGTTCTGCCAGGCGCGGCTGATGCGGCGCGACAGGTCGAGCGCGCGGTCGGGCGCCAGCGAGAGCGCCTCGGCCTGACCCTCCTGGGCCAGGGCCGCGCGCAGTTCGTACTCGAGCGCGGGCTCCAGGACGATGGCGGTCAGCCGCCCCGCAGCGTCGGTGTGCTGCTCGGTGATCGCGCGGATCAGGGCCTTCCGGACGAGTTCCGTGAGGACGGCGGGGTCCTTGGTCCGGGCGGCGTGATCGCCCAGCGCCTCGAGAATCTGGGGAAGGTTCCGGAGGGGGATGCCGTCCCGCAGCAGGTTCTGGAGGACGCGGTGGAGGAGGCCGACGGGGACGGCATCGCCCACGGCGCCGCTGACGAGCGCGGGCTGCTTCTGGCGGAGGCGGTCCACGAGGTTCTGGACGTCGTCGCGCGAGAGAATCTCGTGGGCGTGGCGGCGGAGAACCTCCGACAGGTGGGTCGCCAGGACCGACTCGGGGTCGACGACCGTGTAGCCGGCCAACTCGGCCTCGGGCTTCTGGTCGGCGGTGATCCAGACGGCCGGCAGTTGGAAAACGGGCTCGCGCGTGGCCTGGCCGACGATGGGTTTCTGGACGGTGCCGGGGTCCATGGCGAGGAAGCGGTCGGGTTCGAGGACGCCGGAGGCCACGGCGTGGCCGTGCACGCGGATCTCGTAGGCGTTCGGTTCGAGGGCGACGTTGTCGCGCAGGCGGATCAGGGGCAGGACGATCCCCCACTCGGACGCGAACCGCCGCCGCAAGGGCCCGATCCGGTGGAAGACGCTGTCTTTGCGCCGCGGGTCGACGGTCTTGATCAGGCGCGGGCCGACGAAGATGGCGATCCGGTCGACGTCGAGGAGTTCCTCGACGCGGCCCTGGTCGGGCTCGGGGGCGGCCTTGGCGGGCTCGGCCTTGGCGGCGGCCTCCTTCTCGGCGCGGCCGAGGATCCTGGCCACGGCGCCCGCGCCCAGGGCGAGCACGATGAAGGGCGCCCTGGGGAACCCCGGGACGAACGCCATCGCGCCCAGGAGGAGGGCGGCGATGCCGACGGGGCGGCTCCGGGCCAGCATCTGACGGAACAGGGCCTGGCTCAGGTTCTCCTTGCTCGAGGTCTTCGTGATCAGGAAGCCGGCGCTCGTGGAGATGATGAGGGCGGGGATCTGGCTGACCAGACCGTCGCCGATCGCCAGGATGGAGTAGGTCTCGACGCTCTTCTGGATCGTGAGGCCGCGCGTCAGGCCGATGGCGATGCCGCCGACGAGGTTGACGGCGGTGATGACGAGCCCGGCGATGGCGTCGCCGCGGATGAACTTCGAGGCGCCGTCCATGGCGCCGTAGAACTCGCTCTCGCGGGCGATCTTCTCGCGGCGCTGGCGGGCCTCGTCCTCGCCGACGAGGCCCGCGTTCAGGTCGGCGTCGATCGCCATCTGCTTGCCCGGCATGGCGTCGAGGTTGAAGCGGGCGGCCACTTCGCTGATCCGCTCGGCGCCCTTGGTGATCACGACGAACTGGATGATCACCAGGATGAGGAACACCACCAGGCCGATTTCGAGACTGCCGCCCGCGACCACGTGGCCGAACGTCCGAATGATGGCCCCCGCGTCCGCCTGGCTCAGGATCAGCCGCGTCGACGCCACGTTCAGCGCCAGCCGGAACAAGGTCACGAACAGGAGGAGCGACGGGAACGTCGACAGTTCGATCGACTCGCACGTCGACAGGACCGTCACCATGGTGCCGACGGCGATGGCGATGCTGCACGCCAAGAGGAGGTCCATCAGGAGCGTGGGCAGGGGGATGAGCAACGTGGCCAGGATCATGGCCAGGCCGGCGGCGAACAGGAGGTCGTTATGGGCCAGGAGCCGCTTCAGGCCCGACGGGGCCGCGGCGAAGAGCGCGGGGGGGGCGTCGTCTTTGCGGGTCGTCATGGGGCGCCGCGCCTCCCGGCAGCGGGCACGCGCTGCCTGCGGAGCCGGTAGATCATGGCCAGGACCTCGGCGACGGCCACGTAGAGCGGCTCGGGCACGATGTCGCCGGCGTCACACGTCTGGTAGATCGCACGGGCGAGTTCCGGCCGATGGACGATCGGGACGTCGTGAGACCGGGCGATCTCCTTGATCTTCTCGCACAAGAGGTCGGCCCCCTTGGCGACGACCTGGGGGGCGTTCATCGCCGTTGCGTCGTACTTCAGGGCCACCGCCACGTGGGTCGGGTTCGTGACGACGACGTCGGCGGTCGGGACGGCCTGGAGCATGCGCCGGCGGACCATCTCGAACTGGACGGCGCGGATGCGGCTGCGAACCTCCGGCGAAACCTCGTGCTGCCGCCGCTCCTCTTTGATCTCCTGGCGGTTCATGCGCATGTCGCGCCGGTGCTGCCACCACTGGTACAGGGCGTCCAGGACCGCGATGGCCAGCAGGGCGACGGCGATCCGGGCCGTCACGCCGAAGACGCCGTCCAGCGTGGCCTTCAGGCCCTCCAGCGGCGACGACCACACCAGCGCCAGGCACAGGCCGAGTTTGTCGCGGAAGTACGCAACCACGATCGCGCCGATGACCGCCACCTTGACGGCCGAGGCGGCCAGGTGGACCACCGACCGCCCCGAGACCAGGTGCTTCAGGCCGTTGGCCGGGTTCAGCCGGTCCATGTTGATCCGCAGCGCCTTGGGCGCGACCGACCAGCCGCTCACGACCACGCTGCCGAGGACGGCCGACGCGCTCATCGCGATCATGAACGGCGCAAGGGCCACGAGCGCCTCGATCCCCTTGTCCTGGAGCAGGCGGATGGCCGACTCCGCGTCGAACGACCCGGCGCGGTCGAACGTGCACCCCTCGGCCACCAGCCGCGAGAACCAGCGCCATAGGGCCGGTCCCGCCAGGGACGTGGCCACGAGCAGCGTCCCCAGGGCGAGGGCGGCCGACATCTCCTGGCTCTGGGGGACCTTCCCTTCCTCCCGGGCCTTGCGCAGCCGCTCCGGGGTCGGGGGTTCGGTCCTCTCACTTGCCGGTCGGTCTGCCATCGGTCCCGAGTCACCTCGCTACGTTACCAGGAACTCGCTCAGCCACTGGCCCAGGAGGGCCGTGAACCCGTTCAGGAGGGGCAGCAGGGCGGCCGCCATGAACAGCCCGAGCCCGACCCGCAGCGGCAGGCTCTCGAAGAGGATGTTCATCTCCGGCAGGATCCGCGACAGGACCGCCAGGACCACCGCCAGGACCAGGAAGGCCGCCAGCAGCGGGGCGGCCAGTTGCAGCGCGAACGTGAGCATGAGCGTCCCCGCCTCGACGATCATCTCGGCCAGCGCGCCGGCCGAGGGCCATCCCCCGACGGGGAAGGCCTCGTAACTGCGCGCCATCAGGCGCAGCATCCACTGGTGCCCACCCGCGACCAGCAGGAGCACCGTGAAGCAGGACTCCAGGATCATGCCGAGCGGGTCCGATTCCTCGCCGGTCATCGGGTCGATGATCTCTGCCAGGGACATGCCCATCTGCTGATGGATGACGAGGCCCGCCTGGCTGACCGCGGCGAAGACCAGGGCCACCGCCAGCGCGAGGCCGGCCCCGATGAGGATCTCCTGGACCACGACAAGCGCGACCGCCACCCAGCCCGCCCCGACCAGCGCCGGCGCCGGCGGGATCACCGACGCCAGCACCAGGCTCACCGCCAGGGCGATGCCGATCCGCAGCGGCACGGGCGCGCTCGACGAGCTGAAGACGGGCAGCACGGCGATGAACCCGGAAACCCGGGCCAGCACCACCATGAACGCCGTCACCAGGTTGGTCGGCGCATCCATCGGTCAGTGCCCCATGACCTGGATGTAGTCGAAGACCTCGCGGGCGAAGTCCAGCGTGATTTGGAGGGCCCACCCGGCCGTCAGGAGGATCGTCACGGCGACGCCGGCCAGTTTCAGGACCATGCCCAGCGTCATGTCGCGCACGGACGTGACGGCCTGGACCATGGCGGTCGCAATGCCGATGATCAGCGTGACGGCCAGGACCGGCGCCGACACCAAGAGCGCCACCTCCAGCGACCGCCGACCCAGGTGCAGCACGAGATCGCCGTCCACGCCATGCCCTCACGAGAAACTGGTGACGAGGTTCTGGGCCAACAGCGACCAGCCGTCCATCAGCACGAACAGGATGATCTTCAGGGGCAGGCTCACGATGACGGGCGGCAGCATCATCATGCCCGCGCTCAGCAGGATCCCCGCCACCACCAGATCGATCAGCAGGAAGGGGATGAACAGCAGGCATCCCATCTCGAAGGCGGTCCGGAACTCGCTGACGGCGAAGGCGGGGATCGCGACGTGCAGGGGCACGTCGGCCGGGCCCTGCGGCTTGGCGCCGGCCATGTCGATGAACAGCACGAGGTCGCTCTCGCGCGTCTGGCGGAGCATGAACGTCTTGACGTGTTCCGTGCCGCGCTCCGCCGCCGTCCGGAAATCGATCCGGTCCGCCAGGTACGGCTGGACGGCGTCGGCGTTGATGCGGCTGAAGGTCGGCGCCATCGTGAACAGCGTCAGGAACAGCGCAAGGCCGATGATCGCGATCGTCGGCGGGATGTTCTGGGTCGTCAGCGCCCGGCGCACGAACGACAGCACGATGACGATCCGCGTGAAACTGGTCATCATCACGAGGACGGCGGGCAGCACCGCCAGCCCCGTGAACACGACCGCGAGCCGGACGGGCGCCGACCACTCCTGGCCGCCGGCGCCGACCGACGTGGCCTTGTTGACGGCATCGACCACGTCGGCCAGTTCGGGAAGCGAGTCGCCGCCGCCCGGGCCCGAAGGAACGGTGGGGCCTGTGGGAGTGGGGGGTGGGGCGGGCGCCGGGGCGGCGGCGGCGGTGATCGGCATGGCCGTCAGCACGAGGACCAGGATGACCCACCGCGCGGGCGTCATGGCTTCTCCTGCTCCTCGGGGGGCTCGGCGCCGGGGACGGTGAACCGGAGCCGTTTCCCGCCGCCGGCGGGGCCCTCCGTGCCATCCAGTGACACGAATCCCGTGAGGTCGCTCAGCAGGCCCAGACCCTCGTTCGTCGCGCCGACGAGCAGGATCCGCTCTCCGATCCTCACCATGTGCAGCGACCGCCGCGGGCCGAGGTAGACGGTCTCGAGGACGTGGATGCGGCGGCCCTGGGTCACGCCGATGCGCGGCAGGACGCGCTTGATGACGAGGATCGCGACGACCCCGAGGACGAGGATGACGAACACGGCGCCGAGCGACTGGGCCACCACCCTGCCGAAGTCGCTGTCCGGCCGGCCGAACGCCGGCTTGCGGTCGGTCTTGCCGGAGGGCTCGTCCGCCGGCCGGTGCGTCTCGGGTTCTGCGGCGGGAGAGGTCGCCGGCGCGGCCCGGCTGGTGGCGGTCTCGGCCAGCAGAAGACAGAGGCCTGCCAGGGCGGCGATGGCCCAGCGTCGTGTCATGTGCCCACCTCGCGCGGTACAGATTCTGTGCCCGCGGCAACAGAAGGCACATGGCGTGCCAACCGAAAACCGCCCTGGCGCTAGCGCCAAGGCGGTTCCTGGGTCGGCCTGGACAGGCGAAAATCAGACGCCGCGCCCGAAAAGTTGACGCAGCCGGGCCGGCGGGTCAGGCTGGGGCCTGCGCCGCCTCCGCCGGGGCGGGCCGGAGGACCTCCTTGATGCGGACGCCCAGGTGCTCCCCGACGCACACGAGGGCTCCCGTGGCGAACAGGATGTCGTTCAGGTACAGGTCCACGGGTTCGCCGGCGACGCG
This sequence comes from uncultured Anaerolineales bacterium, assembly GCA_964354185.1. Lineage (GTDB taxonomy): Bacteria > Planctomycetota > Phycisphaerae > FEN-1346 > FEN-1346 > CAYGZE01. Next base: position 22,238 of record CAYGZE010000001.1, read on the forward strand.
GTCGAGGGCGATGACCGCCCCGGGACCGAGTTCCAGGAGTTCGCGGACGGGCATCGTGGCCGACCCGAGGGTAGCCGTGATCCGGACCTTGGTGTCGAGGAGGACGTTGATCTGGCCGGCGGCCTGAGTGGCGCCGCCGGGGGCCGCCTCGGCCAGTTCGGCGTCGCTGACCTCGACGGCGGGCGCCTCGGTCGGCGGCGTCTCGGCCTGCGGTGTCTCGGCGGCGGGCGTCTCTTCCTGTTTTGGGTCGGCGGCGGTCGTCTGGGTCATCTTCGAGTTCCTTTCATCGGCTCGTCCCGGGCGGCGTTCAGACCTTCGCGCGCGGGTGTCGCCTCGTGTCTTCGACCTGGACGGCGTACCGGCCTTTGCAGAGGACCGGGCTGCCGCGCAGCACCGTCTGCCCCTGGACCGCGACCTCGACGGCCTCCGTGGCCTGCGTGTCGAGGACGAGCACGTCGCCGGTTTCGAGGGCGACGAGGTCGCGGACAGGGACCTCGGCGCAGCCGAGGCAGGCCGTGACGGTCACGCTGGCCTGTTCCAGGTGGTGGAGGATGGCCTCGCGCGTCTCGGCCGGGGTCGGCGCCCGCGTCGCGCCTTCGCCGGGGCGGGCGATGGGGTCCAGAAGTTCGCTTCGCAGGACGAAGGTGATCTCGCCGGCATCCTGATCGCCAAGCGGCCGCAGGGCCAGCGCCCAGAGGTTCTGGTCGGGCGGGCCGGGCATCGGCTCGTCGGGCGGCAGGATCTGTTCGGCGTGCTGGATCGCGGGTCCGCCGGCGCTGGCGCTTGCGGCCGAGAGGGCGCGGGTCATGGCGGCGGCCAGGTCCAGCAGGAGCGCGTTCTCGAGGGGCGAGAGGTCGCGGCGCTCGGCGCCGGCCGCTCCTTCGCCGCCGAGGAGTTGCCCGACCCATCGCAGGGCCGGCCCGGCGGCGAGGCGCAACACGCCGGCGGGGTTTCCGGCGGCGTCGTGGAGCGGAACGCGGTAGCCCTTTGCATCGTCCGCCCGCGCAGCAGCGGGATAGCACTCCGCGGGCGGGGAGGCTGCCAGGGGGACCTCCGTCCGCGTGAGGGACGACACTGCCTTGGCGATGTCCCGGGCCGCACGCCGCGTGAACTCCTCCAGCCGCGCCCGCTGGCCGGGTGTGAAGCGGTGGGGCCGCGCCCAGTCGTACTCGGCGGCCGCGACGTCGGGCCGGCGGGCGGGGCTGCGGCTGCGGGCCACCGCCCGCAGGCGCTCCAGGATCTGAAGGTCTCGCGCTCGTTCGTGGGCGTTCATGCCACCGTCAGTTTCTTGAACAGGACGTTCCGGATTTGGGGCTTCGCATCGGGCCACAGCCGCGTGTTGAGGCCGTCGAGAATCTCGCGCTGGAGCCGGTTCAGGTTGGCCGCGCCCCGCAGGTCGTCCAGGGAGCAACTGGCGAAGTAGACGGTCAGCCAGTTCATCAGGGTCGGCTTGCGGGCGTCGATCAGGGCCTTGACTGCCTCGAAGTCGTTCGAGGCGACCTCAAGGGTGACGACGACGCAGATGTATCGGGCGAGGCGCGGCTCGTCGAGGTTGACGGTGATGGCGTCGAAGTCGATGTACTGGTACGGCTCCGGGGCGGGGGGCTTCGGTCCCGCGTCGGCGGCCTCCGGCTGGGGCGCGGGGGCCGGGGCGCCGCCGTATCCGGCGAGCACGGCCGCGCCGTACCCCGCGCCGGCGGCGATGACCATCACGCCGGCGCAGAGGACGATGAACAGCCGTCCCTTGCCGCCGGGGGATGGGAGTCCCTTGCCGTCGAGGACGGGTTCTTGGTTCTTCGCGTCCTGCGCTGCTTTTGCCATGGCTTGGTTTACTCCTTTGTCGTGGCTTCCGTCACCGCAATGAGGACATAGACCCGCCCGGGCCCCTTGCCGGCCGCCAGGTGCCACCGTCCGCCCGACCCGGCGCCCGAGAAGTCGACCCGGGCGCCTCGGTGCCGCGCGTTCGCGTCGATGGCCGCGGCAAGGAACGTGCCGGCGGCCTTGGCGCGCTCGGCCGACAGGAGCCACTGTCCCGTGGGATCGGGCTCGTCGGGCGCCAGGCCGATGACCTGGAGGACGGTCGTGTGCCCGCCGGCCGGTGGCTTGAGGCAGGTCACCAGGTCGAGCAGGAACTCCTTCGCCTGGGCGTCGAGCGTCGCGTCGGATGGCTGGAACGCGATCGGCGTGGTGAGGAGGCGCGGCGGGGGGCCGTCGTCATTCGTCGCTTTCGTCTCGGCCAGGTGGCGCAGGTCGTCGAACACCTTGCGGATCTTCTCGTCCTCGGTGTCGATGACGCGCTCCTGGTCGAGGTTCTCAGGGTCCTCCTCCATCGGATACTTGGTGCGGATGTTTCCGAAATCGACCCTCTCGTCCTGGCCTGCGAGCAAGTCGGGAATCCCCAGGTAGTCGATGGCGCGGCGGAAGCCGCCCCGCAGCGTAAGAAACTTGGAGGACGCGTCCGGGTGGGTGGCCATGGCCTGGAGCATGATGAAGAAGGATAGGAGCAGGGTGGTCATGTCGGTGAACGACACGATCCAGGACGGGAGTCCACCCCCACTTTCACCGCTGGGTCTCCTCCGCAGAACGTTCACGGGCACACCTTTGGGTTCAGGATCGCCAGGGTGACGACCGGCTCGACTTCGGCGCGGGAGCCGCTTTCCCCGACGGCCGTGGAGATACTGAACCGGCCGGACTCGATCCGCTCGGCCTCGGTCAGGTGCCGGACGATGGCCAGGGCCCTCTGGAGCGCGCGGTCCTCGGCATCCGCGGTCGACGGCCCGGCGGCCACGGTCTCGCAGACCACGACCTGGCTGGGGACCAGGCGCAGGTAGGCCGCCGCCTCGGCGAGGAGGGTTTTGCCCTGGGGCGTGACCTGGGCGCCCTGGCCCCAGAAGAGCACGTCGCTCGGGATGGTGAGGACGCGGCGGTCGCAGTAGGCGTCGGCGCTGCGCACGGGCTCGGGTTTCCGGGGTCGGTAGGTGGGGTCGAGCCGGTCGAAGGTCGGGACCTCCTGGCCCTCCTCGGTCCGGTCCACCACGGTCGGGGCCCGATCCACGGGCGACTCGAGGGCGAATCGGCGCCTGGCCATGACGGACGGGTCGGACGGCCCGTCGAACATGCCGACCAGGCGCCCCCCGGCCTCGGTGTCGAACGAGGAGAACGCCAGGAGCAGGACGAAGAATGTCAAGAGCAGGGTCATGCAGTCGCTGAACGTGACCATCCACTCGTTGCACGAGGACTCCGGCGGGGGCGGTCTTCGGGCTGGCATGTCAGACCTCCGGTTTCAGTTCTGTGCGGTGCCGGGAGGACACGAACGCCTGCATCCGCTCTCGGACGGCCGTGGGTCCCTCGCCGCGCACCACGGCCAGGAGGCCCTCGATGAGCATCTCCTTCTGGAGCGACTCGCCCTTGGAGCGCAGGCCGAGTTTCCCCGCCAGGGGAATGAAGACGAGGTTGGACAGGAGGGCGCCGTAGAAGGTGGTGATCAGGGCGGTGGCCATGCCGACGCCGATGCCGCTGGGGTCCGAGAGGTTCCGCAGCATCTGCACGAGGCCGATGAGCGTTCCGATCATGCCGAAGGCGGGCGCGCTGCCGCCCATGAACTCCAGGATCTTCTTGCCGTCCTGGTGGCGCTCCTGGAGGTACTGGACCTCCAGGCCGAGTTGCTTCCCGATGGCGTCCTCATTCTGGCCGTCGATGAGCATCTGCATGCCCTTAATGAGGAACGGGTCGCGCAGGCCCCGGACCTGCTCCTCGAGGGCGAGGGGCCCGTCGCGGCGGCTGATGGCGGCGTAGTTGACCATCTGCTGGACCAGCGCCTGCTCGCTCGGCAGTTGGTCGAACACGGCCTTCTTGACGACGGAGAAGATCCGGAGGACCTGTCCCATGGAGAAGTGAATCATGGTGGCGGAGAGCATCCCGCCGACCGTAATCAGGACGGAGGGGATGTCGAAGAAGACGCCCATGCCCCCGCCGCCGTACATGGAGACGAGGATGCACGTGGACCCCGCGATCAGCCCCACGATCGTCGCAATATCCATGGTTCAGCCCTCGATGCGGACCCGTTTCATCATGTCGCTCAAGCGGGCGGCCTGCTCCTTGTCGCTCATCTCGGCCAGGACCTTGGCCACCGCGCGTTCCGTCATGTAATGGAGGATCTTGACCGCATCGATTTCCTGGCTGTTCTTGCACATGCTCTCGAAGATGCGGCTGGCGGCGTCGGCGGCCATTTTGTCGTAAATGGCGGCCGTGCGTTTGAGGTTGACTTCCTCGTCGCGGCGGAGGGCGACGCGGCTGCGATCGAGGGTGTCGCGCGCCTGCTTCAACTGGCTGACCTGGGTGGCCAACTCGACGCGGAGGTTCTCCAGTTCCGCGGTCTGTTTTTCGAGGTCCTGGCGCGCGATGCCGAGCCGCCGCTGCTCTTCCTGAAGTTCCTTCTCGCGTCCCTCGCACTCGCGGAGTTTGCCCCGGACCTCGCGGATCAGGGCCTGGAGTGCCTGCTGCTCCGTCAGCGCGGACGGGTTGAGCAGCGTGGAGAGTTCCTCGGGCTGGGGGCCCTTGGCCGCCGCCTGAGGGGCCGGCTCGCCGGCCGCCTCGGTCGGTTTCGCCCCGAGCCAGTGGCTTGCCAGATAGGTGCCCGCGAAGGCGGCCCCGGCCAGGACGACCAGAACCAGGATCTTCAGCATCTTGCCGTGCATGGGCGTCTCCTATTCGAGGGCGGCAGCGGGTGACGGCGCTGCCTTTCGTGCGAAGGCGAGGTGGGCCTGCTCGTCGAACTCGCTCTGCTCGCGTTTGGCCACCTGCCGCAGGTAGTCTTCCCGTGCCTGTTCGCGCATGCGCTCGAGCGTCTCGCGCATGGACCGCGTCTGGAGGAATCGCTTCCGCTTGCGGGCTCGCTCGGCCTCGAGTTCGGCGAGGCGGGCGTCGAGGCGCCTCAGTTCGCGCTGCTCGCCGGCCGAGTAGGCCATGACGACCGCCTGCTCGGCGAGGCGGTCGGCCAGGGGGTGGCGGCCCACCTCCTCCAGGAGGATCCGCAGGGCCGTCCGGCGCTCGACAATCGCCCGGCGGACGCGGACGACGGCCTGGGCCAGGGCGAACAGTTCGCTCCTCAGGGCCTTCTCGCGCTGGGCGGTGATGTCCAGCACCCGCTCGAGTTTCCACCGGAACTTTTTCATCGGGCCTGCTCCAGGGCCGCGGCGGCGTCAGGCCGCCCGTCCTCCGTCTCGTCGGCCGGCATCAGGAAGTTCCACGCCTCGGTGATCGAGCGCAGCCGCCCGACCGTCTCCGCGAAGGCCGACCGCGTGCCGAGCGGCTGGGTGAGGAACTCGTTGACCCGCTCGATCAGCGACAGGGCCGTGTCGATCCGCGGGTTGCTGCCCGGCGAGAAGGCGCCGATGTTGATCAGGTCCTCGGCGCCCTGGTACGTCGCGTAGATGGCCTTCAGTTTCTGGGCCGCCAGGTAGTGGTCGCGGGTCGTGATGGCGTGCATGAGGCGGCTGACGCTCTGGAGGATGTCGACGGCGGGGTACTGGCCGAGTTCGGCGAGTTTCCGCGACAGGACGACGTGCCCGTCCAGGAGCGACCGGACGCAGTCGGCGACCGGGTCGTTCATGTCGTCGCCTTCGACGAGGATCGTGAGGATCCCGGTGATGCTGCCGCGGCTGGCGGAGCCCATCCGCTCGGTGAGTCTCGGGAGCATGCTGAAGACGCTCGGGCAGTAGCCCTTGGTCGTGGGCGGCTCGCCGGCCGCCAGCCCGATCTCCCGCTGGGCCTGGGCCAGGCGGGTGACCGAGTCCATCATGAAGAGGACGTGCTTGCCTTGGTCGCGGAAGTACTCGGCGATGCTGACGGCCTCGAACGCGGCCTTGACCCGCTGGATGGGGGCGGCGTCGCTCGTGGCCACGACGACCACGCTGCGCGCCAGGCCCGCGGGGCCGAGCGAGTTCTCGAGGAAGGCCCGGACCTCGCGCCCGCGCTCGCCCACCAGCGCCAGGACGTTGACGTCGGCCTCGCTGGTCCGGGCGACCTCGCCGAGCAGCAGGCTCTTGCCGACGCCGGACCCCGCGAAGATGCCGACCCGCTGGCCCTTGCCGCACGTCAGCAGCCCGTCGAACACGCGGATGCCGAAGACGAGCGGCTCGGTGATGGGGCGGCGGCTGAGGGGGGGCGGGCTCGGACTGTCGAGCGGCATTGCGTCGGGCCCCTCGAGCGGCCCCTTGCCGTCGATCGGGCGGCCGAGGCCGTCGATCACGCGGCCGAGGATCGCCGGGCCGAGGCGGACGTAGCGCAGCGTGCGCCGGGCGACGACCGGGTTCTCCGGCGCGATGCCCTCGATGCGGTCCAGGGGCAGCAGGATCCGGTGCTCGCGGTGGAAGCCGACGACCTCGGCCAGGACGCGCCGGCCCCCGGCCAGGAGGATCTCGCACGCCTGGCCGATGCCCACGGGCGGGCCCTGCGACTCCACGGTCAGGCCCGTTACGCGGACGACGCGCCCGCGGCAGGCCAGCAGGTCGGCCTTCTCCAATTGATCGTGGTATCTTTTCCAGTCGATCATGGCGACGGCGATCCCGCAAGCGCCTGGTGGACCTGCTCCAGTTGGTCCTCCAGGCGTACGTCCACGGTTCCTTCGGCGGTGTCGACCGCGCACTCGGCGCGGCCGAGGGCGGGGTCGGCGGCCAGCCGGACGCCGCCTAGCCCGAGCGGTTTCCCCTCGGCCCCCGCCTTCTCGATCCGGGCGAGGTCCTCCGGGTTCAGCCGTACCACCACCTCGCGCCGCGAGGGCGCGCAGCGCAGCGCCTCCCGGACGATCGCCTCGACGTCGTACTGGCCGGCATCGACGGCCTGCTTGAGCACCTTGCGCGCGATGGCGACGGCCAGTTCGGCCAGGTGGGCCTCGGCCTCGCGGGTGATCGTGTCCTGGAGGCCGGCCAGGGCGGCGGCCGCGCGCTCCAGCGCCTGGGCCGCGCGGGCCAGCGCGCTGCGTTCGGCCTCAAGCGCCCGCCGCACGGTCTCGGCCGAGGGGACGGCGTCCGGCCCCGCGTCTTCGGCGCCGGCCGGCCCGGGGATGGTCCGGGCGTCCGTCAGCGGGGCGTGCAGCCGGATGGTGGCGCGCTCGGGCATCCGCTCAGGCCTCCTCGAACCGTAGGTCGCCCTTCGTGTTCAACTCGCGCAGGCCCCCGAGGATCGCGGTGCGGGCCTGCTCGATCTCCTCGGCCTTCGGGGCCCTCATGAGGGAGGTTTCCTCGGCGATGGCGGCCCTGGCGCGTTCGGAGACGTTCGCGCGGACCTTCTGGTCGATAGCGGGGTCGGCGCCGTTCAGGGCGAGGGCCAGTTGCTTGGCCTCGACGCCCCGGAGGACCTCCTGGAGGCTGCGATCGCTGACCTGGGGGACGTCCTCCCAGAGGACCATGAGGTTGCGGATGGCGGTGGCGGTGTCGGCGTCCTGCTCGCCGATGGCCTTGACGAGGCCGTTGCGCAGTTCGGTCTTGACGGTCCGGAGGAGGACGGCGACGCGGCGGAGTCGGCTCTGGGGCCCGGCGGCGGCCTCGCCGCCGGCCGCCTCGCGGAGGTCGTCGAGGCGCTTCCGGACGATGGCCGCGATCCGCTGGCGGGCCTCGGGTGACGCCAGGGCGCCGCCCGTCAACTGCCGGACGGCGTCCACGCGGACGGCCTCCGCCAGGAGCGGGATGACGGCACCGCTCTTGTCGGGCGGGAGTTCCGAGAGGATGAGGGCGACCACCTGGGCCGGCTCGCCTTCGAGGGCCTGGCCCAGCAGGGGGGCCGCGGCCGACCGGATGGGAATGAACGGGTCGCGCACGTCCACCCGCCGGCGGATCTCGCTCAGAAGTTCCTTCGACTGCTTCTCGCCGACGGCGGCCTCGAGCATCCGCTGGATGAACGTCTCGTGGCTGACGCCGGGGCCCGTGCCGCGAAGCATCCCGCAGAACTCCTCCATCGGCTTGGCCTTGGGGGCGCCGGCGTGCTGGCCGGTGGCGCCGAGGTAGGCGAGTTCGGTGGCGATCTCGGCGACAAGGTCCGGTCGGGCGGCCTTGAGCAACTCGGCCGCGGTCACGGGGTCGAGACCCATCAGGAGCAGGGCGGCTTTTCGGATCGTGCTGGATGCCACTTACGCCTCTCCTTGTCCGCCGTCCACCCAGGTGCGGAACAGCCGCTTGACCTCCTCGGGGTTGTCTTGGAGCGCGGTCGCGATACGCTGGCGGAGTTGTTCGGGGTCCTCGCCGGCGCCGGCGAGCAGGTTGACACTCTGCCCCTGCCCCGCTGGCTGGAGTTCGCCTCCGGCGGCCGGGGCGGCGGCGGGCCGGCGCTTGGAGCCGCCGAACATCTTCAGGACCAAGAGCGCCCCGACCACGAGCACCCCCAGCGAGCCGTGGCGCGCCAGGTCCATGTAGAACTGCGGGCTGGCGAAGAGGCCCGGATCCTCGGGTTCGGCGGCGGCGTCCGGCCGCCGGAAGGGCACCGACACGACCGTCAGGCCGGTGGCGTCCTTCAGGCCGAGGGTGTTCTGGATGACCTTCTTGACGTCGTCGACCGTGAGGGTGGGCGCGGCAGTCGCCGGCGCGGCACCACCTTCGGCGCCGGCCGCCGGCTTCGCCGCGTCCCCGGCCGCCGGCTCGGGGGCCGAGAGGTCGACGAACGCCGAAACCGAGACCGAGGTGATCTTGCCGGGCATGTCGAGGGTCTTCGAGGTCGTGCGGCTGACGAGGTAATCGGTGGTGACGGTCTCTTCCTTGGACAGGTTGCCCGCGGGGGCCTCGGTGCCCGGGGCGCCGGCGGCCGTGCCTCCGGCGCCGGGCGTCTCGGACTTGGTGACGAGTTCCTCCTTTGTCGCGACCTTGGCGTCGGGTTCATACTTCTCCACGGTCTGGTCGACGCTGCTGGTCTCGATGTCGGCGTGGACGCGGACGATGGCGCGTCCGGGCCCGAGGACCGTCGTGAGCATCTTCTCGGCCTTGGCGGCGAGGTACTCCTCGACCTGGCTCTTGTAGTCGAAGAGGGTGCCGATGCCGCGGGCCATCGGGCCGTCGGCGCCGCCCGAGAGGAGGCTCCCGGCGCTGTCGATGACGGCAACGTCCTGGGGCTGAAGGTTCTCGACGCTGTGCGAGACGAGGTGGATGATGGCCGCCACCGCGCCGGGCGCCAGGTGCCAGCCCGGCCGCAGGCGCAGGGCCACCGTGGCCGTCGCCCCCTTCTGGTCCTGGCGGAACAGGTTGCTCGTCGGCCGCACGATGTGGACGCGGGCGCCCGCGACGCCCTCGATGAGGCTGATGGTCTTGGCGAGTTCGCCCTCCATCGCCCGGGTGTAGTTGATGCGCTGGGTGAAGGGGCCGGTGCCGATCTTCTCCTCGTCGAGGATGCGGTAGCCGGGGTTGTCGCCGGTGGGGAGCCCCTCGCCGGCCAGTTCGAGCCAGATGGTGTACTTGCTCTCGACGGGGACGTAGACGGCGGTGCCGCCCCCCTTGACCTCGTAGGCGATGCCAAGGTCGCGGATCTTCTCGACGATGCGCGAGGCCTCTTCCGGCGCAAGGTCGGAGTACAGGAGGGCCATCTCGGGCTGGCGCGCCCAGCCGACCAGGACGGCGACCGCCCCGCCGCAGGCCAGGAGCACCGTGACGAGCAGCATCCGCTGCCCGAACCGCATCCGCCGCCAGAATTCCGCCACGTTCTGGAGCATAGGCCGCACGCCTCACCGGTCGCGCGTGACGCCGGCGACCGCTACACTTGCATGTTCATCGTCTGCTTGTAGGCCTCGATCACCTTGTTGCGGACGGCGACGAGGAGCCTGAAACTCATGTCGGCTCGGGCGACGGCCTGGACGACCGGCAGGACGTCCTGGCTGGCGCCGCTGAGGAGTTGCCGCACCGAGGCGGCCGACTCCTGCTGGTCCAGGTTCACGGCGTCGACGGCCTTCTCGAGCATGCCGCCGAAATCAGTAGGCGTGCCTTTCTGCGGCGCGTCGGTCGCCGGCCGGGTCATGGAGGGAAAGAGCGGCTGGGTGGCGATCGCGCCGGGTCCCTGGACGTTCATAAGATCTCCTTGCGGCTAGCGGAGCAATTCGATCGTGGCTTCCACCATGTCCTGGTACCGTTTCAGGACGGCGACGTTGGCCTGATAGGCCCGCGAGGCGAAGACGAGGTTCATCATCTCGACGGGCAGTTGCACGTTGGGCATCTGGACGTAGCCGTTCGCGTCGGCATCGGGGTGGCCCGGCATGAGGACGGAGCGCAGGGCGCTTGAGTCCTGCGCGACGCGGACGATCCTGACGCCTCCGAGGTCCTGGGGGGTCGTTCGCAGGACGACGTCCTGGCGGCGGTAGGCTTGGCCCGTCTGCGTTCGCGTCGTCTCGGCGTTCGCGATGTTGGCCGAGATCAGGTTCAGCCGCAGCGACTGGGCCCGGAGGCCCGAGACGGCGATGTCCACCATCGGGGAGATGTTGTCGACGCCCATCGTCATGCTCCTCGGCGGTCCCGATCAGGCCTGGATCGCCAGTTCCATCTGCCGGTACGTGCGGTTCAGGACCCGCATGTACGTCTTGTAGAGGACGGAGTTCCTGACGAGGTCGGCCACTTCGCGATCGAGTTCGACGTCGTTGCCGTGCTCGTTGAGCGGGTCGGTGGCGGGCCGGAGGATGCGGGCGGCCACCTCCCGGGGGTCGATGGGCTTGCCGGCATCCATGGCGTCGGCGAAGACCTCCTCGAACGGGAGGATGGTGCGGCGGTAACCGGGCGTCGCCATGTTGGCGATGTTGTTGGCGACGGCGGCCTGGCGCAGGGTCGTCGCGCGGAGGCCGGCCTCCAGGTATTCGATTATGCCGGTGCCTTGAGCCATAGTCGGTCTCCCGTGGCGTCCGCGTCGCCCGCTTGGCGATAGCGGCGCAGTTTCTCGCGCAGGGTCCGGTCCGTGATGCCGAGGAGTTTCGCGGCGCGGGCCTGGTGGCTGCCGGTGACGCGCAGGGCCTTGAGGATCGTGTGGCGCTCGACGTCCCTCAGGCGGAGGCTTGGGCCGGCGTCCGTGCCCCCCGACCTCTCGGCCGGTCCGACCTCGGCACGGCCCGTGGCGGTGACGGGCAGGCAGGCTTCCAGTTCCGCCCGAAGCCACGGGGCCCCGGCCAGCGAGAGCACGTCGCTCGACCCGAGGACCAAGGCGGTGCGCACGGCGCTGCGCAGTTGCCGCACGTTGCCCGGCCAGTCGTACCGCTGGAAGAGGTCCATCATGTCGGGGTCGAGCGCCGTGATCGAGCGCCGCACCTCCCTCGCATATTCGTTGACGAAGTACCACGTGAGCAGGGGGATGTCCTCCGGGCGCTGGCGCAGGGGAGGCACCGCCACGAGCATCCCCGCCAGCCGGTAGTACAGGTCGCCCCGGAAGCGTCCCCGGCGGACAAGGCCGGGAAGGTCGCGGTTCGTCGTACTGATGACCCGGACGTTGACGCGGAGGCTCTTCGACCCGCCGACCCGCTCGAAGTCCTGCTGGTCCAGGACGCGGAGCAACTCGGCCTGGAGCCGCAGGCCCGTCTCCGTCACCTCGTCCAGCAGGAGGGTCCCCCCGTCGGCCAGTTCGAAGCGGCCCTTGCGCTCGATGACCGCGCCCGTGAACGCGCCGCGTTCGTGGCCAAAGAGTTCGCTCTCCAGGAGCGAGTCGCTCAGGGCGGCGCAGTTGACGCGGACGTAGGGCCCGCCTGCGCGGCGGCTGCCCTGGTGGATGAGGTTGGCGACCAGTTCCTTGCCGGTCCCGCTCTCGCCCAGGATGACGATGGGCAGCGACGTCTGGGCGGCCTTCCGGGCGAGAGTGAGGGCCTGGAGGAGGGCGGGGCTTCGGCCGACGATGCGGCAGGGGTGGCGGCCGTCGGGGACGACGGCGGCTGCCAGCGGCACCGTCCGGTTCGGCAGGAGCGCGTCGAGCAGTTCCTCCACGGTCCGGCGCTTCAGGGGCTGGGTAAGGAAGTCCTCGCACCCCGCGCGGAGGGCCCGGACGACCGTTGGGACGGCCGCCTCGCCGGAGATCATAACGACGGGCAGTTCGGGCTCGCGGCGTTTGACCTCCTCGACGACGGCCAGGCCGCCCCCGCCGGCCGTCTCGAGTTCGACGAAGACGAGGTCCCACCGCTCCTGCGGGATGTGGTCGCCGGCCGCCTTGACGTCGCGGGCGACGGTGCCGCGAATCCCGCGGGCCGCGAGCACCTCCAGCAGGAGGCGCGTCGTCGGCGTGTTGCAGCCGACGAGGAGCACGTTCGGATGGACCGAATCCGTCATGGCGCCTTTCCTTGGGTGGCCGGCGGCGTTGTCGTCAGGATGTTCGGCTTCCCCCTGGGCGTGGCCGGCGTCGCCGGCGGTGTGGTCGGCGCCGGCGGCGCAGTCGTCGGCGACGGCTCCTCGGTCTCGGTCGGCCGGGCCGCGAGCCGCCCCTCCGCCAGCGCGCGGTACGTCTTGGCGATCTGGGCCCAGGGCGAGTCGGGGTGGTCCTTCAGGATCTGGTCGTAGATCGCGATGCCGGCGGCGGGGTCGCTCTCGCGCTGGCAGTTGGCCATCTGGAACAGGGCCCAGGCCTTGGCCTTCCCGTTCCCGTCCGCCTTGAGGGCTGTCTCGTAGAAGGCGTAGGCCTCGCGGTAGTGGCCGGCCTGGAACAGGGCGTCGGCCAGCGCGAGCGGGTCGGCGATGCGGTCGGGGGGCAGCCGCCGGAGCCGCTCGAGGTCTTCGGGCGTCACGATGGGAACGTCGGACCTGGGTCGGGGCGGCGCGACGTCGACGGGGGTTGTCGGCGACGCGGCCGCGCCCGTCGAATCCGGCGCCGCGCTGTCGCGCGGGCTGGGCTTGGGCCGTGCCTGGAGGGAGTGGATGTGCTGGATGGTCGCCTCGAGTTCGCTGGCGGCCGATTCGCCTATCGGGGGGGTCACGAAGGACCGCAGGAGTTCGAGGCGGTTTTGCCGGGCCCGGGTCACCACGTCGTCGGCAGGGGCAGCCGCCGCGAGCGACGCCGCGGCAAGGCTTGCCAGCCCCAGGGCCAGTCGAGGCAGGTGTCTCATGGGGTCGCCGCTCCTTCCGCCGGGGGCAGCACGCCCGACAGGGCCAGGGACGCTCGGTCGTAGTCGCGCATCCGCAGGTAGGCCGTCCCCAGCACCTCGAACACGCGCCGCCGCAGGTCATCCGAGAGCGGCAGCGTCAGCAGGTGCCGGCACACGCTGGCCGCGTGAGACGCCTGCCCGGCCTTGAGGCAGACGTCGGCCAGTTCGCAGGCGGCCTCGCCGGCGAGGGGCCCGGTCCCGGCTTCCGTGAAGACGGCCGACAGCCGCCGCCGGGCCTCCTCGAGTTCGCCCAGGTCGACGTGGCACCGGGCCAGTTCGAGGACCATGCGGGTTCGGCCCTCGGGGGAGGCGGCCGATCCGAGTTCGGCCTTCAGGAGGCTCTTGGCCTTCTCGGCCAGCCCGATGGTCCGCAGGATCTCGGCGCGCAGAAGAATGGCCTCGTCGGCCTTCTCGGGGGACGTGGTGCTGCGGTCGAGGCCCTCGACGACGGTGACGGCGGCCGCCAACTCGTCCTGCTTCACCAGCGTGCGCGCCAGTTCCAGGAGGATGTCGGTCCGGAAGGCCGGCCCCGGCTTGAACCCCAGGCCGGTCCGCAGGGCGGTCCGGGCCTCGTCGAGCCGGCCCCGGGCGCCTTCGCTCCGGCCAAGCAGCAGGGCGGCCTGGGCCGGCTCGTCGCCGGTCTGGTCGGCAGCGAGGCTGAGGTAGCGGTTCAGCCACTCGGCGGCCCCGGCGTAGTCTCCCTTGCGGTAGAGGCACGTGCCCGCGCCGAGGCAGGCGCCGAGGCGGCTCGGCCCCGACAGTTCGAGACCGTACAGTTTCTTGAACGTTGCGACGGCCTCGTCATAGAGGCCGGCCTCCATGGTGGCCTTCCCCAGCCTGAGGTAGACCTCGTCGGTCGCGGAGAAGTCGGGATGGCGGTTGAGGAGTTCGAGCAGTTCGTCGCGGGCGCCGGCGTAGTCGGTCAGGTCGATCCGGGTCGCGGCGCTGCGCAGCCTGGCCAGGGGCGCCAGTGGCGAATGGGGAAACCGTTCGGCCAGGAGGTCAAACTCGGTCATCGCGCCGGGTTTGTCGTTGCGGCACTCGCACAAGAGGCCCAGCGCGAAGTGGCCGTAGGCGAACTGCCCGGCCTCGGACGTCAGCAGGAAGAGCCGGCGCCAGGCCGATCCCGCCTCGCGGACCAGGATGTCCTGGAGGTCGGACGTTGAGGCGCACGTCGCCGGATCGTGGATCACGGCCCGCGTTCCGCTCAGCCGGGCCAGGAGCCCCACCGCGCCGCAGGCGACCTCGATGACCCGCTGGTCGGTGAGGTTCTCGCCGTAGAGGAACAGGGGGCGGGCCCGCGCCGCCGCATCCGGGCCCTGCCACGCGATCTCGATCCCGGCCGCACCGGCCAATCGGTTCAAGAGTTCCTCGACCGGGGCGCCGGCCGACGTGACCGTCCACCGCGGGCCCGTCCTGGCGTTGGCAACCACGGCGAGTTTGGGGGCGAGGATCGCCCCTGCCAGTTCGTGCGTCCCGGCGGCGAGGAGCCCGCGGAGTTCCTCTTCGTTGCGGAGGTTGCTGAACGGGTCCAGATCGATGCCCGCAGTGGCCGGCAGGTCCCGTTCCCGGTTGAACAAGGTCAGGGCCTTGCGCGAGAGCGACTCCGCCACCAGCACGTCACACGCCGACTGGATGCTCCCGGTGCCTGGAACCAGGGTGAGCACAGCCAGCGCCTTGTAGGCCTGCATCCGGGCCGTCAGGTACCGTCCCTCGCGCAGGTCCAGAAGGGCCGTCTGGAAAGACACCATCCCGCGGATGACGGGGGAGCGGCTCTTCGCGAGCGACGCCAGTTCCGTCCGGGCCTCGGCGCTGTGTCCCGATCGCAGTTGGGCCTGGGCCAGGCGCAGCACCAGGAAGTCCACCACGAGGTCCGCGTCCTCCTCGCCGGCCTCGGACCGCGTGGTCGCCAACAGTTGCCGGTAGCAGTCGAGGGCCGCGGCGCTGTCCCCCTCGGCGCGGGCCTTCTCGGCCACCGACAAGGAGACGCCGGTCGGCGGCTTCGGGCCGGGCTGGTCCGGGATCTGGTCGATTGCCGCCTTCGCGGGCGCCGCTGGCGGGGAAGGGGGCGGCGCCGTCTCATCGGCCTCCGGCCAGAAGACGGCCGCGACGGAGACGGCCACGACCAGCGCGCCCGCCGCGAGCAGCATGACCCGGCGCGCCGTGTGGGACTTGGCGTCCGCCAGCAGGGCCGTGGCCAGCCCGTCGTTCACCATCGCGGACGGGTCCGGTGCCGGAGGCGTCCCGTCACTGGCGGCCGATGTGGGCTCGTCTGCCATGGGTCCTGTCCGCGTTCTGGGGCCCGGCCGAAGGGTCTCCTCGGCCGGCGCATACCCTCGCGCAGGGGGCCGTCTGGCCCGGAACGGGCGTCCCCCCGGCGCCCGTTCCGCGCACCCCTGTGCGCAGGGACCGTCTGCAAGGGGCGTGCCAACCGGGCGAGGCTGCGGCCCGACGGCCCTCGCGGGGCTGGGAAGGGCGAAACGGGCATGGCGGCCACCGGCGCCGGCGCGGCGTGGTCGTCAGGTTTTCGCGCGGCCGTACGGTTTTCAAGCGCGGGTGACGGCGGCCGGAGACGCGGGGGGCAGCGGGGCGGCGCGCGGCACAGCGGGGCGCCGCTTCGGACGGATTATGAGCCGGCTTCGTGGAAGTGCGGGATCCGCTCGCGGGTGCAGGCGGTCACGTCAACGAGGCCCGCCCCCTCCGGGATCTTGATCTTGTACCGCTTGAGTTTGGCGTGAAGCGTGGCGCGGGTGATGCCCAGGAGGGCGGCCGCCCGCGTCCGCTGCCAACCCGTCTCCTGGAGGGCGCGCGTGATGAAGAGCCGCTCGGCTGCCTCGAGCGAGAACTCGTCCTGTAGCAGACGGGCGCCGCTCTCCTCGGACGGCAGCAGGGCCTCGTCCTCGATCAGCAGGTCTTCGGGGCCGATCTCGTCGCTGCGGGCGAGGATCAGGGCCCGCTCGACGACGTTGCGCAGTTCCCGGACGTTCCCCGGCCACGCGTGCCGCGCCAGGCGCTCGCGGGCGGCCTCGGTCAGGCGGAGCGCTCGCCCGCGGCACGAAGGGGCAACGACTTCGATGAAGTACTCCACGAGCAGCGGGATGTCCTCGCGGCGCTCCGGCGTGCGAAGCGGGGGAAGGGTGATCGGGAACACGGCCAGGCGGTAGTACAGGTCCTGTCGGAAACGGCCCTCCCGTGCCGCGCCACGCAGGTCGCGGTTGCTCGACGCGATGATGGTGGCCCGACACGGGATGCTCTCGGTGCCCCCGACCTTGCGGAACCGTCGCTCCTGGAGGACGCGCAGCAGTTTCGCCTGGAGTTCCGGCGGCATCTCGCTGATCTCGTCGAGGAAGAGCGTGCCAGACCCCGCCACCTCGAACAGCCCCTTCTTCTCGCCGTCGGCACCTGTGAAGGCCCCCTTCACGTAGCCGAACAACTCGCTCTCCAGCAGGTTGGCGGTCAGCGTGGCGCAGTTGACCGCCACGAACGTGTCGGGGTGCTCGCGGCGGAGGGTGTGGACCGCGCGGGCGGCCAGTTCCTTGCCGGTTCCGGTCTCGCCGACGATCAGGACGGGGTTGCAGGGGCTCTCGGCCACCCGTCGGATCGTCTCGAGGGTCCGCCGCATCCCCTCGCTCCGCCCGACCATCGGAACGCCCCGAGGGCAGGCCGGCTCGAAGAAGCGGTCCCACCGGGCCCGGATGTCAGCGGTTGCCGCCAGTGCCTGAATCCGCTCCAGGCCGACCTTGTCGAGCGGCACCCTCAGACACGCGCTGGCCCCCTCGCGCAGGAAGAGCGCCTCCCGCCTGGCGTCCTGGTCACCCGAGAGGACCACCACGGGCACCCCCGGGGCTACCTCGCGTACCCTCTCGAGGGCAACCAGCCCCTCGGCTGTCTCGATGGTGTCGCCGATGACTACCAGGTCGGTGGTCCCCTCCGCGGCCGCCCGAGCGGCCTCGGCCGCCGTGCCGGCCGGGACGCGCGTGCCGCCCAAGTGCCGCAACGGGCAGGAGTCGGCGGCAGGCGCCGCTCCCAGGACGACAATGCTCCCAAGCCTTACCGGCGAACGTCCCCCCATGAAAGCCGCTCCCTTTCCAGGATGTGCACGTCTCGTCCGTGCCTTGCCGAGTCCTCGGGTTGGAGGTGTCGCGAGCCTGTCCGCCCACGTATGGCGTGTCCGGTGACTGTCAGCGATGTATCGGCTCTGGACCTCATACGCAGCCACTGGCGGTCCGGAAGTGTTGATTTACACGCGTTCTCGGCCTGACCGGGTGTGCATCTTTAGAAGAACTTATCGGACGGTCAATAAAAGTGGGGGCAGGCCGCCGAGGCAACCGGCCGCGCGCCGCCTGGTGGCGCTGGCGCCACCAATCCGGGTGCGGGTGCGACAGCCTCAACCGGCGGGCGGGACCGAGCCGGTGCGGCACCGGTCGGCCCCCGGTGCGGAGGATTCTACCGATCGTCGGAGGTTTCTTCCGCTTGGCCGGGCGGGCCGACGGGCGAGACGCCGTGGCTGACGCTGAGATGCGCCGCCCGTAAGTCCTTTAAAAGCAAGGAGATAAGCCACACTGCGTCTTCCATTGGGCAGGGGTGGCACGGTTCTTGCTCTGCTCGTTCGTCACGTGAGCGTCTGAGGAGGCGCGTGTGCAGGGCATTGCGGCCATGACGGCGACGGTGGGCATCCCGGCGGTGGAGTATCGCGCCCAGTGGATGGATGGCCGCGGGCCGCCCTCGTCCCCACCGAGCAGACCCGCCGAGAGCGCCCAGGGCTGGGCCCGTCGCGATCCTCTGGACTCGCCCGCCCCCGAAACGACCCAGGCGGCGACAAAGAAAGTGGGCCGCGACGGCCAAGGTGCCGACAGCGGTGCCCCTGAGTCGGCGGATCCGGCCAACCACGGCTCGGAGTCGGACCCGGGCGAAGCCGACACAGAACGGCAGGATGCGCCGGCCCGACCGCGGGACGCGCGGATGATGCTGGCCGCAATGTTGACGGCCGAGGCGGCACCGGGCGCGGCGACGCCCACGGCTGTTGCGGTTGCCTCAGTCGTCGCGAACACGGCCGACGGACTCCGGATGGCCCATGGCGCGGGCAGGGGGGACCCCGCCCCGAAGGCCGTGCCCCAAGCGGTTGTATCGGAGGCGGTGGGGGGGCCCCAAGCCGTTGGGTCCGAGGCAACGGCCCAGCCGCCTGCCGCAGCCGTGGCGGCGCGCGTCCTCGGCCGCACTTCCGCAGGGCCGGGGACGGCTGACGCGAAGGCCGGCCCTGCGGCACCAGTAGGGGAGGCGATGGCCGCGAGCCAGGCCGGGGGTGATCGCGGCACCGCGTCTTCCGCGTCCCTGGCCGCTGCCGTGACCGCACCGAAGGCGTCCGGGCAAGACGCGGCTTCGTCGCGTCTGACGACGGCGGACGGTGGCGCGGCGGCCGTGGTTGCTCTCCAGGGGACCGCGGTGCCGGCTGCCATGACCCTGGTGCCCGGCCCGCGCGGCACGAAGACGGCGACCGACGGCTCGGAGTCGCGCGAAACCGCTCCAGGGAAGGGCGAGTCGGCAAAGCCCGTCCTCGACCCGGGCGGGCGAACGCCCCTGGCGGCCCGGATCGAGGAAGGGGTCGACCGGGCGGGGCCCTCCGTCGTGACCGGCACGGACGCGCTGAAAGGGGCCACTGTCGAGGCGAGCCACGGCGGCGCTGAGGCGGCCCCGGCGGCGGCCACGGCGGTTGGCGCGTCGCCAGCGGGCAGCGCCCCGGCGGCCGAGCCCCAGGCCCCGGTCGGCGGGCCTGCCGCCCAGACCGCCCAGACGCCCGGCGGAGGGCCGTCGGCGTCCCTCACGGAGCAACTGGCCGCGCCCGTCCGCTGGATGGCCGTCCGCGACGGGGAGCACGTGACCGTTCGCCTCCAGCCCCCGGAACTGGGCAAGGTCCGGATCACGTTTCGGAGCGAGGGGCAGGAGGTCCGGGGGATCCTGGAGGTCGAGAACGCCTCCACGCTGGCCCGACTGGGGCGCGAGATGCCGGCGCTGGCCCAGCGTCTCCAGGATGTGGGGGTACAGGTGCGGCGTCTGGAAGTCGCCCTCGACGGCTCCCACGACGGCCAGGCGTCGCCGTTCGGTCCGTACGACGACCGTGGCGGCGGGTTCTTCGGCGCGGGCGGGCCGGACGTGCCGTTCGCCGGGGACCTGGCCGCCGACGGCGAGCCGGTCGGCGCCGGCCTCGCCGGGCCGGGCGAATGGGTGGCGGACGCGGCGATCAACGTTCAGGCATAGGAGCATCCGATGGCCACGGCGGTGCAGAGTGCCGGCGAACTGAAACTCGATTACCTGAACCTGCTGGTGACGCAGATGCGCTACCAGAACCCGCTCGAGCCGATGGACAGCGCCCAGATGACGGCGCAACTGGCGCAGATCTCGCAACTGGAGCAACTCGAAAACGCGAACCGAACGTTCGCCAAGGTCCTATCAGCCGCCGAGGGCGACTACGCCGCCGGACTCCTGGGCAAGCAAGTGGCGTTCGTTCCGGAGGGCGAGACCCAGGCGGTCATCGGCCCCGTCTCGGGCGTCGAGCGGGTGGGGACGGACCTGCTGCTGCGCGTCGGCAACTACACCGTCGCGCTCGGGGATATCCAGGCCATTGCGGACTGAGCGGGTCCGGGAACCCGCGCTAGAGGAGACCGACGATGAGCAATGCGTTGATATCCGGCGTGACGGGCCTTCGCGTGCACCAGACCATGCTCGATGTCGCCGGCAACAACCTGGCGAACGTCAACACCTACGGCTACAAGGGAAGCCGGGTGACCTTCGCCGAACTCCTGTCCCAGACGATCCGGGAAGCCACGCAGCCCGGCTCGGGGACGGGCGGCACCAACCCCCAGCAGATCGGCAGCGGCGTGGCTGTGGCCAGCATCGACCGCGACGTCGGCCAGGGGAACATGGCGAGCACCGGACAGGCCCTGGACATGGCCGTCGACGGCGCCGGCTACTTCGTCATGAACGACGGCGAGCAAGACGTCTACACCCGCGTCGGCCACTTCTCCGTCGACGCCGAGTACCACCTCGTCGACTCCGGCGCCGGCTACCGCGTCCAGCGCATCGGCAACGAGGGGGTGGCCGAGGGCTTCCAGGACGCCACCTCTGACAACATCCGAATCCCGTACGACGTGGCCCTGCCCGCCAGCGCCACCCGGGGCGTCACCTTCGCGGGCAACCTGAGCGCCGATGCCGTCGAGCCCACGGCCAACCTGCTCACGAGCGGCGTCCAATACACCGAGGTGGGCGCCGTGGCGTCCCGCACGTCGCTCCTGGCGAACCTGGACCAGGCCAGCGGCCTGGCGGCGGGCGAGACGATCCGCATCTACGGCACCGACCGCGCCGGCAACGCGGTCGACGAGACGTTCACCCTGGCGGCGGGTTCCACCCTCGGCGACCTGGTCGACGCCATCTCCGGTTACTTCGACGGCTCGACGGCGTCGCTCTCAAACGGTGAGATCCGGCTGACCGATGACGCAGCCGGCTACAGCCGCTCCGACCTCTACCTCGCCTACTCCGGCGCCGGCGCGCTGGAACTGCCGGCCTACTTCAGGGTGCTGTCGGCCGGCGGCCAGGAGGCCAAGAACAGCAACGTCGAGGTTTATGACTCCCTGGGCATCAGCCACGTCATGAGCGTCGCCTTCGTGCGGACCGACCAGCCGAACACCTGGGATATGGTCGTCACGGGCATGACGGGCGACGTCGTGCTCGACGACCGGCGGGTGACGGGCCTGACGTTCGGCCGGGACGGCAGTTTCGGCGGGCTGGGCGGCGCGACGCCCGACGAACCCTCCGTGACGGTCCGGTTTGGCGGGGCGTCCGGCGACGTGAGCACCATCGGGATGACCTTCGGCTCGATCGGCGAGTTCGACGGTCTGAGCCAGTTCGGCGGCGCCTCGACCGCCGCCGCCAGCGGACAGGACGGCTACGAGGCCGGGTACCTGTCGAGCCTCTCCGTGAGCCGCGACGGCACCCTCGTCGGCATGTTCACCAACGGCGTCCGCCGCGACGTCGCCGCCCTGAAGATCGCGACCTTCCAGAACCCCGCGGGCCTGACCGACATCGGGCACGGCTACCTCTCCGCGTCGGCCAACTCCGGCAACCCCGTCTCCACCAAGGCGCTGGCCGGCGGGGCGGGCTCGGTGACCGGCGGGTCGCTGGAGTTGTCCAACGTCGACGTCGCCCAGGAGTTCGTCAACCTCATCCAGGCCCAGAACGGGTTCCAGGCCAACGCGCGGACGATCCGCGTGACGAACGAGATGCTTCAGGAACTGTCGAACCTGATCCGGTAACGAGAGGCGGCCTCTGCCATGTGCTTCGGTGCGCTGGGTGCCGTGCTTCTGGCCGAACTGACGCCGGCGGACCGGTTGCGTGCCGCCGGCCGCTTGCCCTTCTTCTCGCTGGAATGGCGCTTCGTGCTGCCGGTGCTTGGCGCCGTTGTCGTGGGCGTCGTCCTGATTGCCGTCTATCGCTACTACAGCGCGCGCCGGGAGGTGTTGCGGCGCTTCGCCGCGCACCTGGACCACCTCGGCCTGACGCGGGGCGAGCGGGCCGTGCTGGAGCGGATCGCCGCCCTGTCCGGCGCCGGCGACCCCGGCGCCGCGCTTCTGGACCGCGCGGCATTCGACCGCGGGGTGCGGAACCTCACGGCCGGCCGTATTGTGGCCCGCCTGACGGAGGACCAGCGGCTCGCGGTGGCGGCCACCGTCGAGGTCCTGCGCACGAAACTCGACCTTGCCTACCGGGGGGGCGCGGAGTTCCTCGAGGGGACCGGCGGCCTTCAGGTTGCCCGCGGCGATACCGTCACGATCGCGCGGCGCGGCGACCTGCCTTCCGTGGAGGCCAAGGTGGCCCGCCTGGAGGGGCGCGACCTGTCCCTGGAACTCAGCGGCGAGAGCGCGCTCCAGGCCGGCGAACCGTGCCTCGTGCGGTTCGTGCGGCAGGACATCCAGTGGGAACTCAGCGCGTCGGTCGCGATCGCGGCCAAGGGGATGGCGATCGTGCGGCTCGTCGGGGAGCAGCGGTGCGTGAACCTGAGGCGGTTCGCGCGCGTGCCCGTCCGCAAGCCGGCGCTCCTGGCCCGCTTCCCCTTCGACAAGGCCGAGGCCCAGGCCGAGGCGCCCGAGTTCATAGGCGGCGCGCTGACCGAGATCGCCGGCCCCGGCCTGCGCATCGACGCGCCCGTCGCCCCCCAGGTCGGCGAGCGGGTCCTGGTCCTCCTGAGGATGGACGAGGACACGACCATCCAGGGCGTCGGCAAGGTCCGGCGTCTCGTGCACGGCGAGGGCGAGACGCCTGTCATCATCGTCGAGATGGTGGGCCTGTCGCCGGACGAGGTGGGCAGGCTGGTGCGGGAGACCCGAGCGGCCGCCCGCCCGCCCGTCGATCACGATGCGGAACCCGTGGCCGCCGTGGCCCATTCGGCGGAGGCACCATGAGCCTGAACGTGGCTGCCACTCTCGAAGGCCTGACCGACCAGTACCAGGCCATCGCCAACAACCTGGCGAACACCTCCACGGTGGGGTTCAAGCGCCGCCTGACCGTGATGACCGACGCCGGAGCGGCGTCGCCTTCGCCCGACGGGCCGAGCCCGGCGGCCATGTTCATCGACTTCAGCCAGGGCCGCCTGGTCCAGACCGGGCGGCCGCTGGACGTGGCCCTGTCGGGGCGGGGGTTCCTGGTTCTGGAATCCGCGGACGGCCCGCTGTACACGCGAAACGGGGTGCTGCGGCCCAACGCGCAGGGGCAACTGGTCGACGCCGAGGGACGGACCGTGTCCGGCGAAAGCGGCCCGATCATCCTTCCGTCCGTCGCCGGCGAGTCCGGGGTTCGCATCTCGAGCGACGGCCAGGTCGCCGTGAACGGCGCCCTGATCGGCACGCTCCAGATCGTCGAGTTCGAGGACACCACGAAACTCGAAGCCGTCGGGCTGAATGCCTACAAGGCCCCGGCGAACGTGGCCGGCGACAAGGCCACGAAGACCACCCTCGAGCAGGGATACCAGGAAGCCTCGAACGTCAGCCCGGTCTACGAACTGGTCGGGCTGATCAAACTCTGCCGCCTGTACGAGGCCAACATCAAGGCCTTGCAGGCCGGCGGCGACCGCGAGAAGAGCATCCTTCAGGTAGCCATGGCGTAACGCGTTAGGAGGACGTCCATGCTGCGAGCATTCTCGACGGCCGCGACGGGCATGACCGCTCAACAGATGATTGTCGACACGATCGCCAACAACCTGGCCAACATCAACACGGCCGGGTTCAAGCGGAGCATGGTCGACTTCCAGGACCTCGTCTACGTCAAACTCAACGAGGCCGGCCGCGAGGTCGCCTCGGGCGTGGCGGCCCCGACGGGCTTCGAACTGGGCAGCGGCGTCCGCCCCGCCTCCACGCTGAAGGTCTTCACCCAGGGCGAACTCGAAAACACCGGACGCGAACTCGACGTTTCCATCCAGGGCGACGGCTTCTTCGTCGTTAAGACTCCCAGCGGCGACCAGCGGTATACCCGCGACGGCTCCTTCCGCATCAACGCCAACGGGAACCTCGTGACGTCGAGCGGCTACGACCTGGAGCCCAGCATCAGCATTCCGCCCGACGCCCGCTCGATCAGCATCGGGACGGATGGCACCGTCACGGTCTTCAGCGGGTCGGACGGCACGTCTTCGGCCGCCGGCCAGATCACCCTCGTGCGGTTCCCCAACTCGTCGGGCCTGTCGGCCGAGGGCGGCAACCTCCTGGCCGAGACCCCTGCCAGCGGGGCGGCCATCGCCGGGACCGCCAGCGAGAGCGGCTTCGGATCCATCCAGGCCGGCTTCCTCGAACGCTCGAACGTCCAGATGGTCAGCGAACTCGTGAACCTCATCACCGCCCAGCGGGCCTACGAGATCAACTCGCGGGCCATCCGCGCCGGCGACGAGATGCTTACGACCGTCAACGGCCTGATCCGTTAGGAGGCGCCATGAAGGCCCTGAGATGGATCCTGGCGGCGGCGGCCGTCTTGCTGGCGGCCCCGGCGGCGGCCGCGGACGACGCCTTGCCGCGCCTGCGAGTCCACCTGCCGCGAACCGTCACGGTTGAGGCCGACGCCCTCCGCCTCGGCATGATCTCGGTCATCTGTGCCGAGGACGAGGCCCTCGAGCGCCTGGCCACCGACTTGCCCATGGGCCGCTCGCCCTGGGACCGCGAGGAACTCGTCATCGACCGGCCGACCGTCCTGGGGCGCCTGGCCAGCCAGGGCCTCAAGGGCGACTGCGTGGAACTCACCGGCGCCGACCGCGTTGTGATCACCCGCCGCCACGCCGCCGTCGGGGCCGAGGACCTCGTCCGCACCGCCAAGGCGTTCCTCGAGGAGCAGAGCCCCGCGCCGAAGGGGTGCGCGTGGCGGCTCCTGCGGGAACCCGAGGCCCTCGCGGTGCCCGCCGGCGGGAAGGCGGACCTCGTGCCGCGACGCCTGCCCCGCGCCGTCGACGGCGAGGCCTGCATCGAAGTGGCTGCCGCCGTCGAGGGCCGCCAGATTGGCACCGTGCAACTCGTCTTCCGCCTCCGCCATTCGCACTACCGCCTGGTCGCGGTCGCCGACGTGCCGGTGGGGAACCCCGTCACGCCCGAGAACACCGAGATACAGACGGTCCTGAAGGACCAGCCACAGCCGGCCACCTGGGCGCCGCCCTACGGCCAGGTGGCGCTGCGGCCCATCCGGGCCGGCGAGGCCGTCGATCCGAACCTGGTGCGGCCGAGCCAGCCCAAACTGCTCGTCCGCCGCAACGACAACGTCGTCATGCGCCTCACGGGCGAGTTGTTCCAGGTGACCGACATCGGCCAGGCGCAAGAGAACGGGTACCAGGGCGAACTGATCCGGGTCCGCAACGTCGGCTCCGGGCGGATCGTCATCGCCCGCGTCATGGCCGACGGGGCCGTCGAACCTGCCTTTGCTGGAGCCCAACCATGAGACACGCCGCCGCTTGGGTCGTCGCCGTCACGCTGGGGCTCGCGGGGACCGCGGACGCCCGGGCCGGGTCCATCTGGGCCAAGGCCGAGGGCCTCAACGGCGCCCGCGCCGTCCAACTCTACCAGGACGACACCGCGCGCAACGTCGGCGACATCCTCACCATCATCATTGACGAACAGAGCACCGTCGAGAACGACACCAAGCGCAAGGGCGAGAAGGACTCGACGCGGAGCATCACGGCGGCCGGCACCGTCCAGACGAACGACGTCGGCCAGTGGTGGAGCCACCGCAACACCCAGTTCACCCTCCCCACCATCAACGCGACCTCCAACGCCTCCAGCGACTTCGAGGGCAAGCACGAATACGAGTCGGACCGCCGCATCGCCGACCAGATCACCGTGACCGTCCAGGACGTGCTGCCGAACGGCTGCCTGGTCGTGCTGGGCACGCGGCAGCGGACGACCGACGGCGACACGCAGACGATCCAGGTCAGCGGGATCGTCCGTCCCAGCGACATCACGTTCGCCAACACGGTCCCGAGCGGCCGCGTCGCCGACTTCCGCATGGCGCTCGCGATCAAGGGCCACGAGAGCCGCTGGACCACGCCCGGCTGGCTCGGGCGGATCCTCAACTGGCTTAGTCTGTGGTGACGGGCCCGCCTGACGGCGGGCGGGTCGTGGGGTTCCTTGGAGGGCGCAGGATGCTTCGCGGGCTCGTGATCGCAGGCGTGCTTGCGGCGGCCGCGACGGTCGCCCAGGCCGAGCGGATCAAGGACATCGCCGTTCATCAGGGGGTGCGCAGCAACCCGCTCCAGGGCTACGGCCTGGTGGTGGGTCTGCGAGGGACGGGCGACAACTCGCCGCTGACGCAGCGGGCGCTCGCGAGCCTCCTGAGGCGCGACGAGAACCTGGCTATCGACCCCGCGAGCCTGGAGAGCGACAACATCGCCAGCGTCGTCGTCCGTGCGGAACTGCCGCCGTTCGCCCGCGCGGGCCAGAAGATCGACGTCGAGGTCTCCGCCATCGGCGGGGCGCAAAGCCTCCAGGGCGGCACGCTCCTGATGACGCCCCTGCGCGGGGCCGACAAGCAGGTCTACGCCGTCGCCCACGGGGCCCTCATCATCGGAGGCTTCTCCGCCGCCGGCGAGAAGAGCAGCATCTCTCAGAACCACGTGACCGTCGGCCGCATCCCCCAGGGCGCGAACGTCGAACGCGAGGAGATCGCCGAACTCGTCCAGGCCGGCGCCGTCACCCTCAACCTGCTGAACCCCGACTTCACCACCGCCGAGGCCGTCCGGACCGCCATCAACGCCGTCTTCCCCGGGGCTGCCGAGGCCGTCGACGCCGGCACCGTTCGCGTCTCCATCCCCATCCAGATGCCGCGCAACGAACTCGTCTCTTTCCTGGACCGCATCGACACGCTCAAGGTCGAGGTGGACTCCCCGGCCGTCGTCGTCATCAATGAGCGGACCGGCACCGTCATCGTCGGCGAGAACGTTGCGATCTCGACGGTCGGCATCTCGCACGGCAACCTCTCGATCATCACCCAGGAGAAGGAGGCCGTCTCCCAGCCCCTGCCGTTCTCGCGGACCGGCACCTCCGAGCGCATCCAGCAGACCGACCTCACCGCCATCGAACAGGCCGGCGTCCTGAACGTCGTGCCGCACAGAGTCTCCGTCCAGGAACTCGCCCGGGCCCTGAACGCCATGGGCCTGACGCCCCGGGACCTGATCTCGATCTTCGAGGCCCTTCGGCGCGAAGGCGCCCTCCAGGCCCGGATCGAGGTGATGTAGGAGCCGCCCATGAGCGACGTCTCCCTGACTGCCGACGCCGGGGTCGCGAGCCTGCCGCTCGAAAACAGCGCGGCCGTGCAGCGCCTCCTGCAAGGGGAAGGGCGCGACACGGCCAAGGTTCTCCGGGCCGCACGCGACTTCGAGTCCGTCCTCCTCCATCGCCTCCTGGAGGAGATGCGCCGGACGATCACGAAGGCCGACCTCCTCGACTCCGGCACCTCGGACCAGATCGAGGGCCTCTTCTGGATGTACCTGGCCCAGCACCTGGCCGACCAGGGCGGCATCGGCCTGGGCAAGGCCCTTGCCGAGCAGATGGCACGGACCGCCTCACCCGTTGAGGCGAAGCCCGTCCTGGAGGTGGAGGCATGACGGCCGCCCTCTCCGGCCACGAACCGCTCATCGACCAGTGGGTCGCCGCGGTGGACGCCGCCGTCGCGCTCCAGGGGGAGACCGCCGACGACCTGCGGCAGGTCCCGGCGGCGGTCGCGTCGCGCGACCCTGCGGCGCTGGAGCGCCTTGGCGACCGACTTCGCTGCGCCGACGCGCGGCTGGCGGAGGCGGCGGTCGTGCGCGATCGCCTCCGGGCCCGCCTGGCGGCCGCGCTCGGCTGCCCGCCCGCCGACGTGACGCTGCGACGCCTGGCCGCCCGGGCCGACGATGGCCGCGCCGCCGCGCTTCGCCGCCTGCGCGAGCGCGTGCTGGCCGCCTCCGACGCCCTGCGCGTCCAGCATCTCAGGGCCGCGACGCTTCTGGACGCCTATGCCCGGGCGCACCACGCCGTCCTGGTCGGCCTGTTGCGGCAGGGCGGCGACGCACGCACGTACCGGACCGACGGGACGACCCCCTGGTGGACCGAACGAGGCCTTCTGGATGCGAGGCGGTGACGCATGTCGGACCTGACCATCGGGCTCAGCGGTCTGCGGGTCGCCCAGCGGGCGATCGAGATCGTCGGCCAGAACCTCGCCAACGCCGCCAGCGAGGGCTATCACCGGCAGGAGGCCATCATCTCGCCGCTCCCCGGCACGACGGCGGCTGGCCTCAACGTCGGCAACGGGGCCGAGGTCACGGAGGTCCGGCGCGTGGTGAACCTGCTCCTGGACCGTGAGATCCAGCGCCAGCGGCCGGAACAGGGCAGCACGGCGCAGGAGTTGACGACCCTCCAGGTCCTCGAGGCCGTCGTCGGCGACCTCTCGGAGGACGGCCTGTCGGGCGCCATCGACGACTTCTTCGGCGCGCTTCAGGAACTGGCCGCCCAGCCCGACAGCAACGCTCTGCGCGAACAGGCCGTCTGGGCGGCAGAGAACCTCGCGGCCCGGTTCCGCAGCATCGCTTCCGGCATCGAGAGCCTCACGAAACAGACCGTCGTGGAGGCCCAGAGCACCGTCGGCGAGATCAACACCCTCCTCGGCCAGATCGCAAGCCTGAACACGCGGATCCGCGAACTCTCTGTTCGCGGCTTCTCGGACGGAAACCTGATCGACCTCAGGGACAAGGCCGTCTCCCAACTGGCCGACCTCGCCGACGTGACCGTCCAGCAGGGCGCCGACAACACCTGCACCATCCAGATCATGGGCGTGATGGGCGTCCTTCAAGGCAGCGCCGCCGAGATCGTGGTCGACTACGCCGACGGCCAGGCCCTCGGCGTCTCGGTCAAGGGGGCGGGCACATACGACACCTCGGCTCGTGGCGGCCGCCTGGGAGGCACCCTGGCCCTCAACAACGACCTCCTCCCCACTATCCGCGACGCCGTCGACGCCCTGGCCGGCACCCTCATCGACCAGATCAACCGCCTCCACGTCCAGGGCATCGGTGCCGACGGGTCCTTCACCGAACTGTCCGGCCAAAACGTCGGCCCGGGCACGCTCGACGGGTGGGAGACCCCTGTCTCGGCCGGACAGGTCTTCCTCCGCGTGATCGACACCGCCACCGGCGAGGTGACGCGCCACGCCGTGTCGATCGACCCCGCCACGCAGACGATCGACGACGTGGCGGCCCTGTTCAACGCCGTCCCCCACCTGACGGCCTCGGCCCCCGGTGGGGCCCTCCACATCCAGGCCGACGTCGGCTACCGCTTCGACTTTCTGCCGGCCCTCGCGCCGGCGCCGGCCACCAGTTCCCTCACCGGTTCCGCGCAGCCGACCGTCTCCGGCGTGTACGCGGGGGCCGCGAATGAGACGTTCACCTGCACGGTGGTCGGCACGGGCAGCGTCGGGGTCACGAGCGGCCTGGCCGTCGAGGTCCGCAACGGGGCAGGGGAGGTCGTCCGGTCCCTGAACGTCGGACAGGGGTACGCCGCCGCCGACACGATCGAGGTTGCCGACGGCGTCCGCGTTTCGTTCGGCGCGGGGACCCTGAACGACGGCGAACAGTTTACGATCGACGCGCTCGCCGACACCGACCCGACGGGCCTCCTGGCGGCCGCCGGGGTCAACACCCTCTTCTCGGGCCGTTCCGCCCTGACGATGCGCGTCGTGGAGGACGTCCACGAGTCGTCCGGGCGCCTGGCCACGTCCCGCGGCGCCGGCGACGCCGACAACCTGAACGTCCTGCGCATGGCCGACCTGGCCGACCAGCCCCTCGACGCCGTCGGCGGCGTTACGCCCGGCGACGCCTTCCGGCACGTCGTCTCCACCATCGGCGAGTGGGTGGCCGTGCGGCAGGCGCGGAAGGACGGTCTGGAGGGCGTCCTCCAGCAACTCCAGAACCAGGTGGACGCCGCGAGCGGCGTGGATGTCAACGAGGAAGCTGCCAGGCTCCTCGTGTTCGAGCGGATGTTCCAGGGCATGGCCCGGTACCTGGCCACCCTCGACCGGGCGAGGCAGGCGCTGCTGGAGGTCATCTGAGCCGCCGACCCGGCGGACGGAGAACGCGCGATGGCCGGACTGAGTTCCATCTGTAATAACGCCTTGACCGCGATCCGCCAGCACACCCAGGAACTGGCCCGGCTCCAGGAGATGATCACCACCGGCGCACGCATCAGCCGCGCCAGCGATGCCCCCGCCGACGCCTACCGCATCCTCGGCCTCCAGAGCGACAGTCACGCCTACGAGACCTACGCCAAGAACCTGGCCAGCGTGGGTGATTCCCTCAATGTCGCCCTGTCCGCCCTCGAGCAGGTCTCGGAGACGGTGGCCCGCGTCCGCCAACTGACCACCCAGGGGGTGAGCGGCACCTACTCCGCCGCCAACCGCGCCGCCGTGGCGGGCGAGGTCAACTCCCTTCTCGAGCAGGCCCTGTCCCTGGCCAACACGAGCCACAAGAGCCAGTACCTCTTTGCCGGGAACAGTGCGGGGACGGCCCCCTTCGTCGCGACGTATGCCGACGGCTCGATCATCCGCGTCGATTACGTCGGCAGCCAGCAGGCGGTCGACGTGCCCATGGGGCCGGGCGTCCAGTACGCCGGCGTGCTGGTGGGCGACGCGGTCTTCCGCAGCGCGGATCGCGGCGCCCCCCAGTTCCTCGGCGACACGGGCGCGGCCGCCGGGTCCGGCACGGCCAGCATCCGCGGCGACGCCTGGCTGACCCTCACGCACGAGGCGACCGCCTACCTGGGTGCGAGCGGCGTCGCCCCTGGCGCCAGTTCTGCCCTCGGCGACACCGTCCTCGGCGGCGGACACACCCTCACCCTCGACGTTCCGGCCGGCTTGGTGCGCCTCGACGGCGGGTCCGACGTCGCCTTCACCGGCGCCGAGACCGACCTGCGGGTCGCCAACGAGAACGGCGACGCCGTCTACCTCGACCTGACGGCCCTGGACCCTGCGTTCGTGGGCGCCGTGTCCCTCCAGGCCTCGGGCTGGCTGTCGCTCGACGACGGCGCGACCCGCGTCGCCATCGACCCGGCCGAAGCGAACCTCGCCGTCGCCGACTCGCGCACCGGCCGCCTTCTCTACGTCGACTGCACCGCCATGGCGCGGACGGGCGTCGAGCCCGTGCGGGTGTCCGGCACGTACGACCTGTTCAACACGCTCGTGACGGTTCGCGACCTCCTGCTGAACGAGCGCGGCCTGTCCGAGACCGCGCAGACCCGCCTCCTTACCGAGTCCATCGGGGCGCTGACGGAGGTCACCAACCAACTTTCCGGGGCCGAGACGACCGTCGGCGGCCAGATCGGCGCGATGGACACCCTGAAGACCACCCTGGAGGACCTCCAGGCGTTCAGCAATGATGAGGCCGGGCGCCTCGGGAGCGCCGACATTGTCCAAGTCTCCACCCGGCTGGCCTATCTGCAGACGCTCTACGAGACGACCCTGGCGGCGACGGCGCGACTGCTTCAGACCTCGCTTCTCGACTACCTCGACTAACCTGTGAGGGCCGTTCGCCCGGTGGGCCGACCCGGCGAGTCCTCGCGCCGCCGGAAAGCATTTGACCGGTCCGCGCCCAATACTCGGGCGCGCCCGCCCCGCGGGACGCCCCGCGCGGGCAGCCGGCGCGTCGTGGGCCGTGGCATGCGGTTTGCGGGCCCTTGCGGGGGGCCGCTCCACGCCGGCGCGACCACCCGCACCCGGCCGCGCCGGCCGCGCCGGTCCCCGAGGGACCGATGCCTTGGGAGGATGGGCGAACGTGCAACTTAGTGGGAAGGGCCTGGTCGTCGAGCAGGACCTCGAGCAGCACCATGACGTC
Source organism: uncultured Anaerolineales bacterium (assembly GCA_964354185.1). Lineage (GTDB taxonomy): Bacteria > Planctomycetota > Phycisphaerae > FEN-1346 > FEN-1346 > CAYGZE01. The sequence continues at coordinate 53,686 of CAYGZE010000001.1, forward strand.
CTGAAGGAACTGGGCGACTGCCACGCAGCCCTCGGCAACCTCGACCGCGCGTGCCAGTGTTACCAGGAGGCCGCCCTCCTGGCCCCCCACAGGCCCGGGCCCTTCGTCGGCCTGGGCGTCGTCTGGCTCCAGCGGGGGCGACTCGACGAGGCCGTCCGGGCCTTCCGCGACGCCATCGCCATCGAACCGCGCTGTGCCGAGGCCTACGGCGGGCTGGCCCTGGTGCATCAGCAGCGCGGCCAGTATGCCGCCGCCTTCGACATGTACCTGGCCTGTCTCGAGAAGGACCCCGACAACCTCATCGCGCTGCTGGGCCTGTTCCAGACCGCCGTCCAGATGGGCTCGTTCGCCAAGGTGATCCACTACCTGCGCATCTACCTCGACCGGCACCCGGACGACACGTCCGTCCTGTTCTGCCTGGCGACGCTCCACGCCCGCGACGGCCGCCTCGACGAGGCCGCGCGGACGCTGGAGCGCGTCGTGGTCATCGAGCCCGAGAACGCCGAGGCCGCCAGGCTCTTGCGCGACATCCGCCAGAGGCAGGCCCGCGCGCCCGCCGGTCCCACCGGACCGCGACCATGACGACCCCCACACCGCGCGCCGGCGCCGCCGGCCCGGGCGACGCCGCGGAACGCCTCTTCGGCGAGGTTCTGGACGCCCTGGCCGCCCAACTCGAGCGGGCGCGCCAGGGCGACGTCGAGGCCGTCGCCGACCTTACCCGCCGCACGAGCGACGCCCTGGTCCGCGCCCGCCGCGAGGGCCTCCGGCCCAGCCCCGAGTGTCGCCGGCGCATGCTCGACCTCCACGAACGGATCGCGCTCGTGCTCGCCCAGCAGAAGGACGAGGTGGCCCGCGCGCGGGCCCGCCTGGCGCGCGGCACGCGATCGCTCCGGGCCTACCGCGACGCTTCCGGCTGACGTGTCGCCGGCCGCTGCCCCCCGCGTCTGCCTGCCGCGCGTTGACTTCGGCCGCGCCCGCCACTATCGTGGGCGGCGTCATCGACGCCGGTTGCGCTGCCGGTAAGGAGCCCGACGATGCCCCGATCGGCGCCGCGAGGAACACGGAGCGTCCGCCCCTGGCGGCTCGAGAACGCCGACGTCCGTATCGACGTCGAGCGCCCCACCGGCTTCATCCGCTCGCTGGTCTTCAAGCGCGCCGGGCAGGACCTCTTCGAGCAGATCCGCGGCGGCATCCCCGGCTACCTCGGGGGTCTGCGGATTTACGATGAGCGCGACGAGCGGTGGTACGACGACTGGCGGACCCCCTTCACGGTCTCCGCCGCATCGAAGCGCGGGGACGCGGTGCACCTCGCGCGCCGTTACCGCGGTGCGCCCTTCACGGTGGGCGTGACGATGCGCCTGGACGAGGGGGGCGCCTTCCACTGGGAGGTCCGGGCCGAGAAGGTCCGCAACGTCCCGGACCGCTCGCTCCGGGTCCACTTCTGCCTGCCCCTCATCGCCGGCTGGGACGTCTGGGCCCCGTGCAAGTGGGGCGAGCGGACGTTCGACGGCATGACGCCGTTTGAATTCATGTACATCCAAGTGCCTTACGTCAGCGACCAGGAGGTCGTCCTGCCGATGGTCAGCCACTACCATCGCGGCCTGGGCGCCGGCTTCTCGGTCGTCGAGCCCATCGACGCGAACGTCCCGGCCGCCAAGTTCGCCTTCAACAACGCCGACAAGGGTTTCAACTGGGGCACGATGCACAAGGACCCGCGGACGGTCCCGATGCTCGAGACGATCAACTACTACATCGGCCTCGTCGGCCGCCGGCCCATGCGGACGAAGGTCATGCTCTTCTTCCACGAGGGCGACTGGCGGCCCGGGCTCGGCCTGGTCTACCGCCGCTGGCGCGAGTACTTCGACCCCTGGAACAGTGCCATCCACGACCGCGAGGGGTGCTTCATCGGCGGCAGCGTCGACAGCGCCGACGAGGTTGACCGCCTCGTCGCGATGGGCGGCAAGATGATGGAAGTGCACTGCCACTTCCAGGACTACGGCGACTACTTCCAGGAGGGCCGCGACGCCTGGCACCGTATCGACGTGAAGGAGGGCGTCTACCACAGACTCGTGGCCGCGCGCAAGGAGGCCGAGCGGTCGGCGCTCGGCGACCGGCTGCCCTCGTCGGTCGCCGCGGAGGACGTCGAGGCGTTCCTGCGGGCGCACACGGACGCCGAGACGGCCGCCTTCCTCGGCCTCCCGGGGCCCGAGGCGCTCTACCACCGGCGCGATGAGATCAAGCGCCGCCTCCGGGTCCTGGCCGACGCCGGCGTCGCGTGCCACTGGTACTTCAACTACACCGACGGCTACCGGCCGCGGGCCGAGCGCGACTGGCCCGACGCCATCTCGAAGGACGAGGACGGCCGCCCCGTGCCGAGCGGCTGGTACATGTGTCATAATATGAATGCCGACCCGCGGTGGTCGTTCGGCCGGTTCTGCCTGGAGTCGGCGGAGCGGATCCTCGATGCGTACCCGATGCTGGCGGGCTTCTTCATGGACTGCTTCCGCCACTACGAGATCGACTTCGCCCACGACGACGGCGTCACCGTCGTGAACGGCAAGCCCGCGTACAGCATGAACCACTCGTACGACGACGTCGAGCGGCTCCTGAAGGAAGGGCTCTTCCGGCCGCGCAACCTGACGTCGTTCGCCAACAAGCCGATGAGCATCCGCTCCATGCGCTACTGCGACGGCCAGTTGCTCGAGGGCGACGGCGACGTGTACGAGGAGAAGTTCTGCTGGGCCTCGATCGCCTGCCCGATGTTCTACCTCTGGGGCGACCGGACGCGCAGCGTCGACGAATTCCTCCGCCGGTGCGTCCTGCAAGGCGCCTGGCCGACCCTCGTCGAGCGGACCGACGAGAACCTGGCCCTGTACCGGCGCTACCTGCCGCTCTTCCACGAGTTCCGCCGGCGGGTGCTCTGCTTCGAGCCCGACCCGCTGCGTCCGCCGCGGCACGCGCGCGGGAAACTCTACACCGTGCCCGACGGCTACGTGGCCGGCCTGATGACCGAGGCCGTCGACGCGGGCGACCGGATCGCGTACGCCCGGACGCCGCACGCCCTCTTCCGCGTCCGTCGCGGCCACGATGTCGGGAGGGTCGGCCTCCTCTTGCCCGGCGACGGGCCGATGCGCGAGGCCGCCTTCCGCTTCGACGGCACCTTCCTCGACGTGCCGCTGCCCGAGTACCAGAACGTGGCGGTGGTGAAACTCTGCGTCACGCAGGACACCGGCCGCCCCATCGGCCCCGACACGTTCCAGACGCGCCCGCGCATGTGCGCCGACCCCGACTCGGCGTTCGAGGACCTCTCCGAGCGGTGAGGGGCCGCGGCCTCGGGCTCCGGACCGGGCCGCATCCTTGCTTTGCCGGCGGCGTCCGGTACATTGGGGTCGCCCGGCCGCCTGGGCCGGCAGGATCCTCCACGAGGTTGCGCGGCGGGCCGTCCCATGATCGAGATCGCCCTAGACCGGTTGCCTCTGGGCGACGTGCCCCGCGACAACACGCCCCACGGCGAGTACCACTGCCTGCGACCCGACCCGCGCTACGACGGGTGGGAGGAACCGACCAACCACTGGACCTGGGACGGCCCGAACTGGCGGGTCGCCGAGGACGCCGACGGGCGCTTCCTCGAGCAGTGCCGCGCGAGCCGCTACAACAACACGCTCCTGGTGAGCGGGGCCGTCGAGCGCGGCGTGCGGGCGGCCGAGGTTCAGGTCCGCTGCGCCGCCCCGGCCGCCGAGGTGGGCCTCGTCTTCGCCTGTCGGACGGCGCTCGATTACCTGTGCCTCCACCTGGAGGGGGACCGCGTCAAACTCTCGCGCCGCCTCGACGGCCAGTTCGACCGGCTGGCCGAGTCGGGGCCGGTCGAAGCGGCGGGGGGGTGGATCGCGCTCGGCTTCGCGCTGCGGCGCGGCCGGCTCGTCTGCCGCCTGGACGGCGCGGACCTCTTCACGGTGCGCCTCGGGAGCGGGGTCGACGGTCGCGTGGGCCTGCTGGCGAACGTCCCCGCGCGATTCCGGCGGCTGCGGGCCGAGGGCCGACCGCCGCGCCGCCCCCGCGTCCGCCGCACGGCCGGGTACCCGCCGATGAAGTGCCTCCGCCGCATCCCGACGCCCGGCTTCGGCACGGGCCGCCACGTCCGCTTCGGCGACCTGGAGGGCGACGGCCGCCTAGGCATGGTCCTTGCCCAGCCGGCGACCCTTCAGGCCCGGCAGTCGTACACCGTCCTCGGCGCGATGACGGCCCTGGGCCACGACGGCCGGGTTCTGTGGCAGGTGGGCGAGCCGGCCGCCTGCCCCCTCGTGAGCGCCGACCTGCCGCTCCAGGTCCACGACATCGACGGCGACGGCCGGGCCGAGGTCGTCTCGGTCCGCGACTTCGAGGTCCAGGTCTTCGACGGCGCCACGGGCCGCCGCAAGGCCGCGTGGCCGGTGCCCGACGCGCCGCGGCCGGACCCGCTGCTGGCGCACGTCGTCACCTACTTCGGCGCGCCGACGGGCGAGGACCTGCCGAAGGCGTGCATCGACGCGATCGCCTTCGCCGACCTCAGGGGCCAGGGCGCCCCGCGCGACGTGCTGCTGAAGGACCGCTATCATCACCTGTGGGCCTACACGGCCGAGGGGCGGCCGCTGTGGTCGTTCTGCGGCAATCTGGGCCACTTCCTCTTTGCGGCCGACATCAACGGCGACGGGCGCGACGAGGTAGCCGCCGGCTACCACACCCTCTCGGCCGACGGGCGGCTGATCGAGAACGTCCACTTCGGCGACCATGCCGACGCCGTCTACCTGGGCGACGCGCAGGGCTGGGGCGAGCCGAAGGTCATCCGCGCCGGCGGCGACGACGGCCTCCTTGTGTGCGGCTTCGGGGGCGATGTCCTCCAGGTCCGCCTCGGCCACGTCCAGCGCCTGAGCATGGCCAACTTCCGCCCCGACCGGCCCGGCCTCGAGTACGTCGTCTGCACCTACTGGGGCGCGCCGGGCATCGTTGCCCTGATCGACTCAAGCGGCAAGATCGTCTGGGTCCGCAAGTACCCGGTCTGCGGCAACACGCTCCAGCCGGTCAACTGGACCGGCGACGGGCGCGAGTTGATCTACTTCTCGGCCCATCCCGCGCACGGCGGCCTGTACGATGCCGACGGCGAGCCGGCAGTCCGGTTCCCCGACGACGGTCATCCGGAGCGCTGCTCCGAGGTGGTGGACTTCTTCGGCACGGGGCGCGACAACCTGATCGTGTGGGACCCGGGGGCGATCTGGATCTACGGGCCGCGCAGCGATGCGCCCGCGCAGCCGCGCTACGCGCCCCGGCGCCCGCCGCTCTATAACGCGTCGAACTACATGGCCTACTGGTCGATTCCGCACGGTGCGTCGCCCGGGGGTCGCTGATGCGCCCGACGGACATCCAACGCGATCGTGGCGGCTGCCGGTGCGACCGGCGCGCCGCCCGCGCGGGCGCCTGGGCGTGCCTGGTCCTGGCGATGGCGTCGGGCGCCGCTGCGGCCGCCGGGGCCGAGCCCGCGATCCGCCTGCGCGCGTGGGGCGTGCCTGAGTACGCCCGCAACGACGTCGAGGCCCTGGCCGACCGCAAGATCGTCGAGGCGTTCCAGGAGCGGTTCCCGAACGTCAAGCCCGTGGCCACGACGGGCCTGGAGATCCCCGGCCGCCAGACGAAGGACATCCTGCCGCTGATGCAGATCGCGGGCGACATCGCGCCCGACGTCCTGTACGTGAACTTCCGCCAGTCCGACACGTTCATCAGCAACAAGTTCCTGTATCCGCTCGACCGCTACCTCGAGCACCTGGTCGGCGCGACGGTCCGGGGCGGACACCTGCTGGCCCCCGACGCCTACGTTGCCCAACTCCGCCAGGGGCCGAACTTCGCGCGCGAGGTCGCCGAGCGCGTGCCCGACCAGTGCTGGCCCGTCATGCGCCGGCGGTGCCCGTACGGCGCGGAGTGCCCCTACCTGAAGGCCTGGGGCGAGCCCCCCGCCGGCGTCCATTACCACACGTGGTGCTTCCCCGTGGGGCCGGACTTCATCGCCCTGTTCTACCGCAAGGACCTTTTCTTCGAGGCGGGCCTGCCGGACCGCGCGCCCGAGACGATCGACGAGATGCTCGCCTGGTGCCGCCGCCTGACGAACCCGAAAGAGGATCGCTACGGCCTCCAGATCTTCCTGGAGGAACTCGGCTGGAGCACGATGAGTTTCCTGTACTCGTGCGGCGGGCGGGTGGTCGAGCAGGACCAGAGGGGCGAATGGCGCTGCGCCTTCGACACCGAGGAGGCCGTCGAGGCCTACTACCTCGTGGCGCGGTTCTTCCTGGAGCCGTTCGAGAACCAGCACGGCCGCTTCACGGGCGTCGTCTACCTGGGCGAGCCCCAGGGCACGCACGAACTGCGCTGCGCGATGTCCTTCAACTACCTGGACCAGCGGTTCTTCGGGACCTACGACCCGGGGCAGTTCGGTTTCGGCCCGGTGCCGGCGGGCCCGGCGGGCCTGAGGGGGAGCGAGTTCAATTCGCGCATGGTCGGCATCTACGCGGGCCTCGAGACCGACATCCCCAAGCGCAACGCCGCGTGGGAGTACATCCGCTTCTTCGACGGGCCGGAGGCGCGGCTGGTCCGGACGACGACGCTCGTCGAGAGCGGCATGGGCCGGTTCGTGCGCCCGAAACTCCTGGAGGAGGCGGGCTTCCCCGAGTACGTCCGCCAAGTGCCGCGCGGCTGGGAGGACGCCGCCCGCGTCGCCCTCGAGCACGGCATCCCGGAGCCGTACGGCCGCAACTGCCAGCAGGTGTACACGTACGTCTCGCGGGCGATCGACCAGATCCGGACCGACGCCCGGGTCCAGCGCGCGATGGCCGCGTTCGACGGGCCCGCCGCCAAGGCGCGCATCCGCGAGATCCTGCGCGAGCGGGTCCGGCGAAGCAACGAGACGATGCTGGATATCTACACGCCGGAGCAGCGGCGGTTCCGCAGCACCGTCGCGGCCGCCGTCGCCGGCGCCATCCTGCTCGTCTTCGCCCTCATGTTCCGCTGGGTGTTCCGGGCGTTCGCGCGGGCCGAGCCCGCCGAGCCCGGCCGCCGCCGCGCGGGCTGGCAGTTCGGCCGCTACAAGTGGGCCTGGATCATCCTGCTGCCCGCCCTCGGCACCATCGCCCTCTGGGAATACTGGCCGCTGCTGCGCGGGGCCGTCATCGCCTTCCAGGACTACAACGTACGCGGCTTCTCCGAGTGGGTCGGCATGCAGAACTTCGCCAACGTCCTGTTTGACGACGAGTTCTGGTACGCCCTGGGCGTGGCGGTCCAGTACTCGCTCCTGTTCATGGCGTTCGGCTTCGCCGCGCCCATCGCCCTGGCGTTCCTCCTGACGGAGGTGCCGCGCGGCAAGATCCTGTTCCGCACGATCTACTACCTGCCGGCCGTCCTCACGGGCGTGGTCGTCATCTTCCTCTGGAAGGGCTTCTACGGCCGCTACGGCATGATCAACGACCTCGTGAACTTTGCGATCGGCCTCCTGAATTACCTGCCGGGCGTCGCGCTGGAGGAGGTGCACACGGCGTGGCTCGAGTCGCCGACGTTCGCCCTGTTCTTCTGCCTCCTGCCCACGATCTGGGCGGGCATGGGGCCCGGGTGCCTCATCTACCTAGCGGCCCTGAAGACGATCCCGGAGGACCTCTACGAGGCCGCCGACATCGACGGGGCGGGCATCTGGGGCAAGACGTTCCACATCGCCATCCCGTCGATCCGGAGCCTGATCCTCATCAACTTCATCGGCGCGATGATCGGCACGATGAAGACGGGCGGCGGGTTCATCCTGGCCATGACGGGCGGCGGGCCGTACACCCCCTACGGGCGGACGGAGGTTGTCGGCCTCCACATCTTCTGGCAGGCGTTCGCGTACCTGCGGTTCGGGGCCGCCACGGCCATGGCCTGGGTCCTCGGGGCCATGCTCATCGGCTTCACGGTCTTCCAACTCCAGCGCCTGAGCCGCATGGAGTTCCGCACCGCCGCCGGGACGGGGACCTAGGCCAATGCCCATCATCAGCCAGATCGGGCGGCGGTCCTGGGGCGTGCGGCTGGTCCTCGGGGCCATCTACCTGGTGCTCCTCGCGGGCGCGGCCACGATGGTGTATCCCTTCATGCTCATGCTCTCCGGCTCCGTGAAGAGCGAGACCGACCTCCTCTTGATCTCGCCCGTGCCGCAGTTCTGGTTCGACGACCTCGTCCTCTTCCAGAAGTACGTGGAGTCGAAGCACAACGTGCAGATCATGGACGCCGAGGCCGCGTGGGGCCGGCGGATCGGCAGTTGGCGCAGCCTCGCGCCGCCCACGGAGGCCGAATCGGCGCATCTCGATGAGTTTCTCGCATGGCGGGCCGAGTGCCCCTGGTGGACGCTGGGCCACACCTGGGGCGGCAAACTGCTGCCCGAGAACGCGCGGCTCTTCCGGCGGCAGATGGTCGTACGCTTCGGCGGCGACATCGACGCCTATCGCCGCGCCGTGAAACTGCCCGTGGGCGACTGGAATGCCGTCATGCCGCCCTGGAAGCACCCCGGCCGCTGCCCCCCGCTGCCGGACCCCCTGCGCGACGCGTTCAACGCCTACGCCGCCGCGCGGCCGGTGCGCGACCGCATCCTGGAGAACATCGACGGCCAGTTCTGGCAGTTCCTCGTCCGCCGCCACACCGACGACATCGACGCCTATAACCGCGACCATGCGACGCACCATCGGTCCTACGACGACGTCTTCCTGGCGGCCCGCGTGCCGGACAACCCCGCCGAGCGCGCCGACTGGGAGGAGTACGTCCGCGAGGTGCTGTCGCTCCAGTTCGTGCGGCTGGAGGCGTCCCTCGCCCCCGCCTTCCGCGCCTACTTGGCCGAGGGCGTCTACGCCGACATCGGCGAACTCAACGCCCGGTACGGCGCGTCGTACGGGTCCTTCGACGAGGTGCCGATGCCGACGACGGTGCCGACGCCGGCGGCCCAGGCGATCGACTGGGCCGGCTTCGTCCGCGACCGCAAGCGCTGCCCGGCCGGCGGCATCGAGGTCTTCGGGCCGCGCCAGATGTTCGAGCGGTTCGTTGCCGCGCGCCGCGGCGTGCCGCCTGGCGCGGTCGGGCCCCTGAGGCTGCCGATCGCCGCCGCCGACTGGCACGATTGCCTGGCCCACGCGCGGGACCTCCGGTGGGAGTTCACCTCGCGTAACTATAAACACGTCTTCGAGTACATCCTGCTGCACGGGCGCGGCCTCGTGAACACGCTCGTCTACTGCCTGCTGGCGATCGGGACGGCCCTGCTGGTGAACCCGCTGGCGGCGTACGCCCTCAGTCGCTATCGCCTGCCCGCGACGTACAAGGTGCTCCTCTTCTGCATGGCGACGATGGCGTTTCCGGGCGAGGTGACGATGATCCCCGCGTTCCTCTTGATGAAGCGGTTCCCGCTCTGGCCGCTCCTGGGCGGGGGCGCGGCCTTCGGCGTCGCCGTGTGGCTCCTGGCGAAGGCGCGGCCGCGATGGCCCGAGGCGCTGCGCATGGCTTTGGCGGTCGGCGTCGGTGTTTTCGTCGGCGCGTGGGTCGTGCCGGCGGCCACGGGCCGGCCCTACGTCAGCCTCCTCAACACGTTTGCGGCCCTGGTGCTGCCGGGGATGGCCAACGGGTTCTTCATCTTCCTCCTGAAGGGCTTCTTCGACAGCCTGCCGCGCGAACTCTACGAGGCCGCCGACATCGACGGGGCAGGAGAGTGGACGAAGTTCTGGATGATCACGATGAACCTCTCGAAGCCGATCCTGGCCGTCATCGCGCTGAGCGCGTTCACGGCCGCCTACAGCGCGTTCATGATGGCCCTCATCATCATCCCGGACACCGAGATGTGGACGCTCATGGTCTGGATCTTCCAGTTGCAGACCCAGTCGCACCAGGGCGTCGTGTACGCGGCGCTGGTGATCGCGGCCATTCCAACGTTCGTCGTCTTTGTTCTGTGCCAGAACGTCATCATTCGCGGGATCGTCGTGCCGGTCGAGAAGTGAGCGGCGGCCGGCGGCGGTCTACTTCGCCACGATGAGGTCCGCCACGCGCCGGCGCAGGCCCGCGATCTCGGCGGCCGTGAGGGTGCCGAAGCGCTGCGCGTCGGCGTTGTCGGCGCCCGCGCCGGCGACGCGCCCCGCCTCCATCGTCACGGCCCGCCGGACCATGGCCCGCAACTGCTCGCGGCCCAGGTTGCGGCGCTTGCCGAGTTCGACCAGGTACTCGACGAGTTGCTGGCCGTCGCGGAGGGCCTTCAGGCGCATGTCCGCGAGGACGGGGACGCCGAAGCGCTTGCCGGGGATGATGAGGGCGTTGCCGCCGCCCGCAGCCGCGTCGTTCGAGTCGAGGGCCCCCTCGTCGCCCAGCGTCTGCCAGGGGAGCGATGCGCCGGCGCCGCCGGTCCAGTCGGCCAGGAGCCAGGCCACCGAGCGCGTGTTACTCTCGGCGTCGGGGTTGGCGCTGCCGTAGGCCCGGATCCGGACCCCTGTGTCCTCGGCGAGGAGGGCGCTGCGCCGCTGGGAGCGCGGCGAGTTGAAGCCGCCGATGTACTCGCAGTCGAGGATGCCGGCCAGGACGCGGCCCTGCCAGTTGGGGCGCGAGATGTCCGCCCGCGCCGCCCAGAGGCGCGGGTCCGCGCCCGCGCGCCCCTCGGTCCACAGCCGGCAGAAGAACTGGAGCGCGAGCCAGTCGTCCCAGTGGTACGGCTCGTCGGTCGTCCACCACATGTTGCTCCCGTAGTCGATGCGGTGGGTGTTCTTGCCGCCGTAGAAGCACTGCATCTGGGTCCGCGTGTAGCCCTTCTCCCTGAAGTGCGCGATGAACTGGCGCTCGACGGCGAGGAAGGCGTCCTTGTAGTCCTGGCTGAGCGCGTCCCCGATATAGGGCGCCTTCAGGTAGTGCTCGATGATCCCCTTGGCGTCCTCACCGCGCCCGGGCCAGTGACCCGTGTAGTGATAGGTATCCTTCGTGAGCGGCGTGGGCCAACTGTCCTCGAAGGGCAGGTACATGACCTCGGGCGGGACGCCCGCGCGGCGGCAGTCGCGGAACGCCTCGCCCGTCAGGAGCGGCCCCACGTCCCGGTCGTAGCGGTCCCACTCGACCCGGATGTCCTTGCCCGAGCCGCGGAGGTCGGGCGTCCATCGCCAGTAATTCGCCACGCAGCGGTGCTGGTGGGCCAGGCGCCAGCAGGCGTGCGCGTCGGCTGGGATGCGGTAGGCGTTGAGTTCGGGCCAGAAACTCAGGGCGTCCGGCAGCGCGAAGTCGTACACCGCGAGGGCGACGGGGATCGCCGCCGCCTCGGTCCCGTCGGCCTCGACCGTCACGCGGCCGCGGTACTCGCCCGGCCGCGCATTCTGTGGCACATAAATATCCACGTACACGGTCTGGTTCTGCTGGTTCGGAAGCGCGCGGGCCGGGTCGGGCACGTCGAACGCGGCGCCGTGGGCCGTCGGCACGCAGTAGGCCGGCTGCCACTGCTTGCGGGAGTTCTGCGCGTACCAGTTGCGGAAGAGTTCGATCTCGGCGCCGCCGATCGCGGCGCCGCCGGGCCCCTCCAGCGCGTCGGGCCGGACGCGGACGCCCTTCAGCGGCTCGGCGCCCGCCCGCTCGATGCACACCTGGTACGAGACGGTCTCGCCGCGGGCCCCGAACAGGCGGACGGCCCGGCCGTCCCACACGGGGTTGGCGGCCCGAGGGTCGCCCGCGCCGAGGTCGTCGCACATCGCCTCGGGCTTCTCGGGGCTGATCTTGACGAGGCCGGGCAGGGCCCAGACGCGCATCTTCCTCCCCTCGGCGGCCTGGCCTGCGGCCGCGGGGGCGGGCTTGGCGAGGGGGCCCAGGTCGGGCCCCTCGGCCAGCGCGTCCGACGCGACGGCCGTGAGCGTCGCCGGCGGGCTCGCAGTACCGCCGGGCGCGACCGCCACCACCGCCAGGTCGCACCGCTCGCCGGGCGCGAGGTCCTCCAGGTACATGACCGTCGGGCCCTTCGGCGCGGGGTGCGCGACGCGCCACCGCTCGACGGGCCGGCCGCCCAGCACGATCCGCCAGCAGAAGACGCCCTTGGCCTCGGCCACCGTGAGTTTCAGGGCGCCCGCGCCCAGGTGGGCCCGCTCGGGCGCGGGGGCGGCCGTGACGGCGGGCTTCGGCGGCGCCTCGGCGAGGGGGCCGCCCAGTTCGACCTCCACGTACGGCTCGCTGCCCTTCGACTCAGCGCTATGGATGAAGTTATTGTGAAACGACGGATTTCCGCCGTCCATGACGGCCAGGCCGTCGGTGTCGCCCGCGACGAGGGCGTAGACGAGGTCGGCGGTGAGGGGCACGGCGACCCAGCCGTCGGCGAGTTCCTTCCGCTCGGCCCAGGTCGCCAGGGTGTGGCCCGAGGTCATGATGACGTCGCAGAACTCCGACCCCGGCCAGGCCCACGGCCGCGCGGACCCCGCGTCGGCCCAGCGCCAGGTGGCCCCGTCGGCGGGACCGTAGGCGTCGCGGCCGCTGCCCTCGGCCCAGTCCTGGTTGACCGTGGAGACGCGGACGTAGCGGAGTTGGTCGTCGCTCGCGCGGCGGAGGCAAAGCGTCGCCCGGAGGACCTCGCGGCCCTTGGCCGGCGCAGCGTCGAAGCGGATGGCGGCCATCTCCTGGATGGTCTTGAGTTTCAGGCGCGGGTGCTTGCCGGCGCTCGTGTCGCG
>CAYGZE010000002.1:0-36462 GCA_964354185.1 uncultured Anaerolineales bacterium
AACAAATGAGCAAATCGGCTTGATCAAAGAGGGGCATCGATGGTGTCACGGACAACGACGCAAGAATAGTGGCGGGAGAAGCGATGGAGACAGTAGCTATAATCATTCCGACGTTAAACGAGGAACGCTCAATCGGCAAGGTCATCGACGACGTGCCCGTTGTCGATCTCTTGACGAATGGGCTCAAAACTGTCGTTTACGTGATCGACGGGCAATCCACTGATAACACGAGACAGATCGCCGTCGATAAGGGTGCCCAGATCATACTCGAAGAGCGCAAAGGAAAGGGTGTGGCAATTCAAACGGCATTTAAGTCTGTCATTGCTGACTACGTGATTATGGTGGACGGGGATGATACGTACCCCATTGAGCTGGCGACGGAGATGACACGCCTGCTCAAGACTAACGACGTCGTCATCGGATCACGACTCAAGGGTACTATCGAGCCGGGGGCCATGACCAAGCTGAACGTTGTGGGGAACACCCTTCTTTCGCTCGTCGCGCGGATGCTGTTTGGTTCTCATATCAGCGACGTGTGCACGGGTTTTTGGGGCTTTCGAAGCGATACAGTTCGACAGCTTGGACTCGTAGCACAGGGTTTCGACCTAGAAGCTGACATGTTTGCAGAGTGCGTCATCAAGGGGTACAGTATTACAGAGATCCCGATCGCATACCGTGCACGTCAGGATCGACCTAAATTGTCCTCTATAAATGATGGCCTGAAAATAGGCGCGTTTATGATTCGAAAATGGTGGCAGCATCAATTCAATAGGGGGCGAAAATGAGAAAGCCAATTGATACGGATCGTTGCTGTCGTATCGCCATTCCTTTCGTCAGCAAGTGTTGGACTCGTGACAGCTAAGATAAAATAGCTTAAGAAAGAGCCAAGCCATCAATCCTGCGTTCCGCTCATTATGCTAAGCTGATCGCAAGCTTAGCGTCTCGGGATCGGGGGGGTTTTGTGGCTTTCCTTTACGTGCATTTTTTTATAACATTATCTTTGTTTGCCGATATTGAATTGCTATGAACGGATCAGTTCTGTTTAATTTACAAATAAACCGAGCTGCTTATATATTTAGACTCTATAAAGGCAAATGTATATAAGTAAGCTTTGTTTTGGAAACTCGTTGAGCGGCCGTGGGAGGCGTTACCTGTTGAATAAGCTACGCGTTGGCGTCATTGGCCTTGGCAAGATGGGCCTTCTACATTCCGGGATCTTCAATCAGTTAGAATCAAGCACCCTGGTCGCCGCTGCTGAGATAGATGCTCTTACGAGCAATCTAATTAAGACGTACCTTCCAGAAATAAGCGTTTATCGCGACTATGAGGCGATGTTCAAGCGCGAGGAGTTGGACATCGCGGCCATAACTACGCCTGTTTTCTTGCACAAGCCGATTGTCGAGATGGCATTTGAGCACGATTGTCACGTCTTCGTTGAGAAGCCCTTGGCGCTCAACGGCGATGAATGCCGGTCGGTTCTGCACATAGGGGAAAATGTCAAAACGCAGGTCGGTTACAACCGGCGATTCCTGGGGACGTTTAGGATGGCCAAGCGAATTCTCGACGATTCCTCGCTTGGGGAGCTCAAGTTTGTTCAGTCACAAATGTTTGAAACGCAAGTCTTGAGAAAAGAACAGGGCTGGCGATTTGATCCCTCGAAAAGTGGCGGAGGGGTCATCATCGATTTAGGGGCGCACCTTATTGACATGCTTCATTATCTTGTTGGTCCACTTTCAGGTGTGCAAGGTATGGCACAATCGATAGTCAGTGATAACGTCTGCGACTACGCATCGATAAACCTGCAATTCGTCGGCGGTTTTATTGGATCGCTCGAGCTCTCGTGGTCCGTCAGACATTACCGCTTGCCTGAAATGAAAATCACGATGCAGTTTGAACAAGGAACGCTGACGGTCACAGAGAAATACATCGAAATTTACTCTGACGCGGACAGCGGCTCGCTTAAGCGGGGCTGGAGCACGTTTTATCTGCAGGATCTCACCGCAGGAGTCCCGATCAACCTCGGCGGTTCCGAATATACTGCTGAGGATATGCAACTGCTCGATTGCATAAGAAATGGTGAAGAACCGCTCTGCAATTTCCGAGAGGCAGCAAAAACCAATTTCGCCATTGATGCGATTTACGATTCGATCAACACGGGCAAGAGGCAAAAGATTCACTACGAGGTGTAAAAGTGGATCTAGTCCTCGGCCACAATCAGTTCATCGGGATCAGCCATATCTCTGAGGAACGGGCACGGGAACGGGAGAAAAAGTTCGCAAAGGTTGAAAATATCTATCGTGTGGTCGAGGCCGCCAGCGCTGCAGGTTTTAAGAACATGATTATTGAAACCCATCCGCGCATGCTCGACTTTCTTAAGTATTACGAACGGAACAAGACCTTCGACATGGACTTCTACTTGCAGGTGCCGTATGTGCAGGCGTACGTTCAGGTGATAAATCAGCGCGGCATGAAGGGCTTCCTGTCTGAGATGATTGGCCGAGCAGGGTTGGCCGGGACGAGTAGCCTCGCCCTAAAAAGCGCTTTTAGGCTCCTTCAGAAAGACTACCTCGCGATCGCGCTGTCCTACCTCAAGTTAGAGGTCGCACCGTTTTCTTCTTTTAGAGTTAAGGCGCTCATTTTGCATAATACGCTCACTGACCTCTTGATGGCGTTAGAAGTACAGTCAGTATGTTCGGCATTTGACCAATACATAAACGATACGTTAAAACTTGACTTTGGACTGGCGACGTGGAACTTTGCACTCGTCAAGCGCAATCTTGAACGCTGGAACATACGTCCTGCATTCATCATGACGCCGGTGAATGTCAAAGGATTTGATATGAACCCGACAAAGGAAGACGTCGAAGCGGGGCTAAGAGGATATAATGGTGCCGTTTTCGCGATGAACGTGCTCGGCGGAGGGGCATTTTCAATAGCCGAAGCGGCGTCCTATGTGAAATCGTTCGATACGATCAAGAAATGCGTTGTCGGCGCATCATCAAAGGAGCACCTTGCTGAACTCGTGCAAGTCTTTCAGTGACAACCGAATCTCGATACTTGGTCTGAAGCTCATTCACACTTCAGAATACGAGAATAGGCAGGCGGCGTTCTTTGCTACCCTATGATTCACCCGCGCTATGATAGAGCCGTGACCACGCTTGTCCTGAGAGCCTGTAGTGGATCGCGAACCGATCCCTTACCGCAAGAACCGTTCTGACAACGTTAGCCCCCCTAAAAATAATCTTTTACCTTCCGTTTTGTGAAAATCGTGGCAAAGTGTCGTTTTTTAAATTGCTAAATCACAACAATGCTGTGGGCTGACAAACCGTTACATTTTTAAACAAATTATGCGTTTTTTGAAGCTGAAAGACGCATGCGCAAAAAAATCGCCATTATAGGTGCTCGAGGGCTCTCGAATTGGGGGGGATTTGAAACCGCAGCGCGTGAGATAGCTCCTCGGCTCGTGGAAAGGGGCTACGACGTTTATTGCAGCTGTGAGAAGAACAGCTGCGATCTAGACACCTATAAGGGCGTGCAGATGATCTACTTCCCGATACGGATGCCGAAGAATTACGAGCTGCGGAAGATTTTCGAAGTACTATATGATCTGTACTTTATAATGAAATCGTCGACCGCGCTGAACTGCGATATCGTGTACAATCTCGGCTATAACGCAAATATTTTCATGGCCCTCCCTAGGCTGTTGGGGAAAAAAGTGATGTTTAACATGGCAGGGCTCGAATGGGAGAGATCTAAGTTCGGGAGGGTGCAGCAGTCCATTGTTAAAAGTCTATTCCTACTAGCCACGGTAGGCGCTAACTACATAATTATCGATCACGAGAAGCTGAAACCGTACGTGCCATCTCGTTATCATGAAAAGGTCATCCTTCTCAGCTATGGTGCTAATGAGCCTGTCGTCGTGCCGTGGAACGCGCATGAGATAGCTGAGTATGCAGGGTCGGCGGAAATCGAGGATCTCCTCCCTTACGAATACTGGCTGGTTGTGGCTCGGTTGGAGCCAGATCAACATATCGCCACTATCGTCGATGCTTATCTGCACAGTACGAGCATAAAGCCGCTTGTTATCGTGGGCGACTTCTCTTCCAAGACTTATGAACAAACGATAGAGGAAGCGCTGAAAGACACACCCTCTGACAAAAAAGTCATCTGGACAGGCGGAATATATGACCAAGAGGTTCTTACCGTGTTGAGGCACAACTGCTTCGCGTATATCCATGGACATTCCAAAGGTGGTACAAACCCGTCTCTTTTAGAAGCGATGATTCATAGGAATATCGTGATAGCCCACGATAACGTATTCAACAGAGGGGTTTGCCAGGATCTCGCTCTTTATTTTGAAGACAGCGATGAATTGCAGGACAAAATGAGGATGATTGAGAGCAACCCTTCAGAGTATGCCGAGCTTAAGGGCAAGGTTCTTGAAAGGGTGCGCGCTGAGTACTCGTGGGACAAAGTCGCCGATCAACATAATACATTTTTTCAGCAGCTACTTAGGGACGAAAGGGCAAGCCTATCTGCAGAGGGTGTGGGTTTACTAGCCAGGACATGATAGGACTTTAAACGGCTCGATCTAGAAATCTGTCTTGCAGGCATACTTCACCGTAGCAAACGACATTGAGTAAAGATGTTGTCTCTCCTCAAGTGTTATTTTATTCTTGTCACGAAGACGTCAAGAAGGTCAAACTG
This sequence comes from uncultured Anaerolineales bacterium, assembly GCA_964354185.1. Lineage (GTDB taxonomy): Bacteria > Planctomycetota > Phycisphaerae > FEN-1346 > FEN-1346 > CAYGZE01. Next base: position 4,708 of record CAYGZE010000002.1, read on the forward strand.
AGTTAATGTTGGACCTAGCATGATACTAACGAACGATGGATAAGGAAACTATGCCGTTTATTTTCAAATGTCGATTATAGGAAAAACAGCCAAGCAACGTTTTTTTTACTAGCGTAGTCTCGCACACATCATTACTCCTGCACCTTTTTTCGTTTATTGTCGTTAAAAAGGCAGCTTTATACACGGATAAGCATTGAATTAACAAACAGATTGGCCTGCAAGATAAAAAATTATGCTAACAGGCGGTATACGATCAAGAACCATTCACCATGCTCAAGCACAACTGTTTTGCGTATCTACTATTTTGGCAAAATAAGTTAAGAAAGGCCGCGTTTATGCCCTAGGCAACCTTCACCGTTGATAGCGCTCTTGCTAATCGATTAGACATAGAATCTAGACTTAGAAGTGCGCAAACCGGTAAGCTGCTAAGTAGGTCCGATTAGTTGTTAAGATTCTTGAAGAATATCTCAAAAGGGGCCTAGGCCTTAGACACGGAAGCCATGGACCTAAAAAAAACAGTTTGCAGATAAAATGGCTGAGTTAGGCGTATTGCAAACTCAAGTTTATGTATACCGGCTAGGACACTGTTATAAAAGGATTATAAAGGAACTAGAACCGGCCAGAACTTAGATAAAGACATGGAAGGTAAACTTGTTATATATACCGGCCTAAAAAACGACTTGAAGGCCGATAAAGAAGAGCTGCAGAAGCAGCTTGAGCTCGTAACTTCAGGTTTACCACCCCCTAGAGTTTGCTTCTGGGCTCGTCTTTTTGGAAAAAAGGATAGTCCGACTAGCAAAAGTTAATAAAATAGATATTTAACGCACAAATCGCCATGGAGGGCACTCACCAAGTGCTGAATTCATAATCAATAAGTATCAATGCGACACGATGATGGCTGTTCATGCAAATTGCTGGGAAGAGAGTAACGAAATACAGTGTTGCGCTGTTGCTTATTGTCCTCATCGGCTTGTTTCTCAGGGTCTATCAGTTAGGCACAGAAAGTATCTGGATAGATGAGGCTTATTCCATTTCAATCTCTAAAACAAGCGTGCTTCAAATTGCAGCCGCTGTAGCAACTGAGGACGCTAACCCTCCATTTTACCATTTTCTCCTACACTACTGGATGCTAGTTTTTGGCACTTCAGAGTTCGCTGTCAGGCTTCTGTCTACCCTCTTCGGCGTTCTCGCGATACCGATGATCTACGTTGTGGCCCGGCAACTCTTCAACAAACAAGTAGGGCTTGTGGGAGCGATCATTCTCGCTGTTTCATATATCAACATTTGGTATTCGCAAGAGGCACGAATGTACACACTAATGGTCTTGCTCGCTCTTCTCTCCATGTATTTTTTCTTGCGCCTCTTGCAGCGAAGTACACTCTCGTCGTCAGCTGGATATGTGCTCGCAACCGCGCTTCTGATATGCACACACTACTATGGATTCTTTGTCATCGTTGCCCAGAACGTTTACCCTTGCGACCCTCTTGATGCTTTCAAGAAACCGAACGTACCGGCTAAGGTCTTGGGTAGCCCTGCAAGCGATCGTTCTGGCACTCTTTTTGCCTTGGCTGATCTTCTTCAGAATCTCGCAGAATGGAGCGGCGGCCTGGGTCACGCCACCTACAATAGCCTCGGCGTTGGCCGTGCTCGAACACAACAATCTCGTTAGTGCGCTTATTCAGACATTTTCTTTCTATAGCGGCACCCAGGTGTTGCTAGCGCTTTTGCTGGGGTTGTCGGTGCTGTCCTTATTCGCATATCAAAGAGGACGCAGCGTAATGGATTGGAAAGCGCTACCAAAAGCTCTCGAAGGCTATTCGTGGGAAGTGCATATTCAAGACGTAACACAGGTGTACTTCCTAGCGGTGTGGTTGCTCTCAGTCACTCTGATACCATTCATTATCTCTCGGTTGTCCGCCCCCATTTACATTGCGCGATACACGATCGCAGCTTCTGTTGCGTTTTACTTACTCGCGGCTAAGGGGATAACCAATATCAACCACAAATACACTAAGCTAGCCGTTATTGGCATCATCGTCGTATTATCAATGGCGAACTTACAGGGATATTATACTTCTATAACAAAGCGACAAGCGCGAGAGGCGACTGCCGTGATCGACGCTAACTTTAGAAGCGGCGATGTTATTTTGGTTGCTCCACGCTGGGAAACACGTACGTTTGACTACTACAACAACAGGACAGATGTCGCAGTCAAACCAATCGGTTTTGGATTCGCGTCGACAACGGTCACTAATCCTGAAGCTAAGACAAAGGAACTTCAGTCCGATGTGAACGGCTATCAACGAGTCTGGTTTTACGACGGTAAAATTTCATTCGGATCGCGTACTGCAGAGAGAGCAGCAGAGAACTTCATATTAAGCTTCCTCAATGAGTCATATACGAAGATTGACGTCAAGAATTACGTTGAATATGATGTGTACTTGTATGAGAAGCGGGCGTAAGTATGCGGCTGCAACTGCTGCATTTCACGCTAAACTAGTATAAACGAATAAACGAACAGAAATATGGTGGAGCTCGAGTGAGAGAGAACCACGTTTGATTGGGGAGTAAGTACTCCTAGTTTAAGACTGTAATTAATTTGACATCTTTGTCTAGGTAACTTTTTAAGAAGCTCAGTGCTAGCCGGTGGGACCAATAAACTGTTGAGTTGGTGCTCGAAGAAGAATGGGTCGAAACTTACTTGAAAACTAGAATGCGGAAGATGTGAAAAAAAAAACGCGAAATTATCCCGTAAAGCCGATTTCGCAAACTGCGTGCAGGCTAGAATTTAACTATCGAATAATAGCATTTCAAACAGATAGAACGTAACTTGGTATTTGTGATCAATATATATCCCCTCACTCTACCGCTTGTTTAACTCAACACTTGGGCGTCGATACAATATCCATATATATATTTTTGCTTTTACGCACTAAAATCTAGTATTTCACACCGTCAGTTGACTTTGTCAAAGGAGGTCGTTAGGCCCAATATTTTTAGTAGGAGCTTTTTTGATAAATACTATCGAACTAGTAATATAGATGCTCTCGAATTTTGACATTCTTGTTGGTTTCCCTTTCTGCAATCCTCTTGTAACATCTTGCGCAGCCTGCTCATCTATAAGCTGTTTGATAAATCCCACCATCCCGTAACTATGACTGCGCATTGGAAATCTCAGACCTAATTTCCCCGTTGCCTCTAACAAAAATAGCCAAAATGGACTCCGTTTGAACTTTTGTTGAGCGTACGACTCAAGATTGCGTTTGAACTTTTGTTGAGCGTACGACTCAAGATTTAGTCTCTTGCCGTCAGGCCAGTCCCTCCAATAACCGGTACCCCAATCCTCAATTACATAAAGTCCATTTGGCTTAAGGTGGTTGTGAAATAGATGCCAAAACGCAGTTTTTGTTAACTCGCCAAGATGCGAAGCATCATCTATAATAATGTCAAATCCTTCGGGTGTAACGTTATTTGCAACCTGCGAGAGGAATTGAGGATCAGCTTGGCTCCCCTCAAAAATGTGAATGCGTTCGCCCGGATCAAAGCCGTCTGGAAGTTTAATATCAATCCCGACGATAGTTCCAAATGGAAAATAATCTCGCCATAGTAAGAGTGACCCCCCTTTTAAAACCCCGAGTTCGAGAAGGGCGATCTTCTGATGGACATATGGTTCAAATATTTGATCATATAACTTAAGATGACCTATCTTATCTGAATCATATTTATCTAGAGATAGTTCTAAGCTTCGCACGTTATATCCTACTCTCGTTTAGCGGCATTCTTGATAATCTGCATGGTTCTCGCCTCTTAGAACTGAAGGGTGTCACTTACGGTTGGATTTCTGAACGAAAAATAGTGAGGGATTCCGGTGCCGTGCGTAGTGTTCTTCGTGAGAAAATTAGAGAATAGTAGCGATCAGAGCAACGTGTAATTTATTGTTGTGGGTCCAGTGCTTTTAAATTGGGACCGGATTCGCGGGAAGGTAGTTGCGGTTAAAGCCACTCAGACCTCAGCCGTAGGTAAGCAGAGCTTGCATGTGGCAGCCCGATAAATAAGTCTTGAATTTAGCGAGTTTTATAACCCCTGACATTTCCAGTCACAAAAACTCATCAAAGAGCGGCGGCTTGTCATGCTTGACAGATCCAGGCATCCGTTTAATCACTTACAACCTTAACTCGTTTCGTGCTGAAAGTAATACCTATCCAATACGATGATACTGGGGATCAACTCAAGTAAAGGCAAAGCAGCAGTTTAAAAAAATTACGCACTTGAAATATAGTTAGAGCCTGCTGAGATTGACGTCATGAGAAACGATCGTTAAGAATCAAGGTCTACCCTAACCAGCGACAGATATCAGAAGACTTATTAGTCAAGAACATAGCTATTGCGAGAAATAATGAAACTGTTGTTCTTGTCGCACGATATTCCTTCTCCTGCATCGTCCGATACCCTATCGCTTTATCACCTGATCGGTCATTTGTCAGCTCTGTACGGCCACGACATTACTCTTATTTCTTTTATTTCAGAGCGTTTCAGGGCGGAGGACTTCAAGCATTTGAAGAACTTTTGTTCTATCGAGAATCCGATAAAGATTCAATGGAGCTCACGTAAAAAGCTGATTCTTAAAGCAGTCAAGAACAGTATTCTGAACCTGCCAAAAAACGTAAGACACGGTTTGTACGTTAACGAGCTTGATTATTATTACGATTATAGAATGGATCAGAAGATAAAAGAGGCCCTTAAAAAGAACAAGTTCGAGCTGATCTTTTCGACACGACAAATGGCAAGTTATGTCGTCGACGTTGATATCCCAAAGATCGTGCAGCCTTTTGATGCCATGTGGGAATGGCACAGACAAATTTTTGCCAATTCAAGAGGGTTGAAAAGAAGTATCTCCGGTATTCGCTATGCGTTAAATCGATTATATGAAGAGCGTATTTATGACAAGTTTGACAGGTGTTTGGTTGTAACTCAGCGAGACAAAGAGCTTCTTGAGTCATTGAATCCACGGATACGATGTACTCTAATACCTATCGCAGTGGACGTCGATTACTTCAGCCCTCTTGATATAAACGAGGAATCTGCTGCTTTGACTTTCCTAGCGCACCTGCAATATCCTGTGGTGATTGCTAATGTTTTGCACTTCTACAAAGACGTTTTCCCTTTGATACGCAGGGAAAATCCCGATGTCAAGCTTTACCTCGTTGGCCGCAACCCAGCAAAAGAGATAATAGATTTATCGACTGACCCTGCAGTAAGTGTGACTGGATATGTGAATGATGTAAGACCATATCTCGCGAAGTCCACTGTGGTCATCGCTCCTGAGATTTTAGGAACCGGAATGAAGTATAAAGTGCTCGAAGCAATGTCTATGGGTAAAGCCGTAGTAACAACGACACTTGGGGCGCAAGGAATTGCCGCTAACAACCGAGAGCACCTCGTGGTTGCAGATACGCCTGCCGACTTTGCGAAAGCAACGCTTTCTCTTTTGACAGATCGAGGTTTGAGGGCACCTCTTGGAACAAACGCTCGGAAGCTCGTGGAAGAACTTTATTCTTGGGAAGCTATAACCAAGGAAGTAAATCAGTTACTCGTCGACATAGTATCTGAGAGAGGATCTGATTTAGCTCTGGTGCAATCTTCGACGCATCTTACATAATATTGGTGATCAAGAAGATAGGTTATTTATCGTACTGAAGTGGCGCAATAAACCAATGAGCCAAATGTACGATTTACGACAGGTGATGGCTCGTGTCACCGCTTTCTGTCTTTTGGCTGTTGACCCGCAGAAGTCGCTCCTGTCGATGCGAGGGATGACGGAACTGAATGTTACTAAAATAATCACAGAGCTTTCTTTCGACCAATAAACTTGCTATTATCTGATACATTGCTTCGGCGCGAGCTTCAAAGCACAATGATCAGACATATGCAAGCTCGCCGAAAAATCGTTTCGGGATCGAATCAGAGGGCTCAATTGTAGGGTAAGAGTATAGCGCTCTTCATAGTAAATTTCACACTTGTCACAAAGCAAGAATGGGCGCTCAAGAAGTGTCTATAACGTTAGATAAGATCGCTGCATTGAAGCGTGAGCGCTCCGAGAGAGACCAGGGAATAAGCGCAAATATATCGGTAGAAAAGCAGCATCGATGTTGATTATGCGTTTCTTAGCATCCAGAGGGTTTGGCAAGAACCGACCCCAATGAGATAACACGGAGCGGAACGACGTGACCCTCCACGGAGCCTCGTTTATGGTGAACTCGGAGCCTCCTTATCTTTGTTTTTTGCTATCCCTTCAGCTATAATAGTGAAGCCATATTCTTGATGCCGAGATATTTTTTCAGCAAGCAATACAAAAGGACAGGCTATAAATGAAGCTAGGCAATAAGCTAAAACAGATCCAGATAAATTGACAGTGCTAGCTATAAAAAAGCGACTGATAGGTGTAGTTAGCAGATATCTACTCCTCGCAGTTTCAAAACCAGTCTGTCCAAATCGCTCCTTTAGAGAAGCTTTCGTATAGAAATTAACTACTTGAAATACAAGCTTGTGTTTTTCTTTTGTTCTTGCTCCAATCGGAGCTGTAAAGCTATCTGTTGTGAGTATGAGTCTCCCGTTAGGCTTTAAAACTCTATGCATTTCGCTTAAGGCTTTTATATCTTCTCTAAAATGTTCTAAAGAGGAACTGCATACTATCTTGTCGAAAAAGTTGTTTGGGTAAGGTAAATCTACGGCATCCCCGATTCTAAAGTGAGAATGGATCTTAAGTTTGTGTGAGAGCGCTCTTGCATCAGCAATCGCGATCGTCGATCTATCAATGCCATAGACAGTGCCAACGCGTTCAGCGATCTTTAGGCTGAGTTCTCCGTCACCGCAAGCTAGATCCAATATTTTCTCGTTTTTATTTGGCTGGACCCACTCAAGTATGACTGGATACTCTATGCGTCTTTGAAAGTAAATTGTCCAGAAGAATTTATAATTCAGATATTTAACGAATGTCTTTAGGTCCCTAATCTTCATGCTAAGTTGCGTAAATAGTCGTATACTCTTTTTTTAGCCAACAGATAGTCATAGCAAGATATATAGTAACAGGGGATTTCGTTAGCGTATTATCTATTTGCTGTCAGCCAGCGATAGAAATGTCAGCATGGAGGGATGAAGCTGGGAAAGCACGATACCTCGCGGGGGATTAATGGGAAGCGTAAGAAACCGAATGTTGGCATTATGGTAGGAGAGCACTTCGAAAGATCTGGTGAAACTCCCTTGGCCAATCTGATCGCACTAGCCGCCCCGCTAACAAATAAATTATTTCTTATTATTGGGGATTATCCAATTTCTATACCGCAGGTTGAGGTCCTTAAAATTAAAACTACACGGCGACGATTAGTTGTAACCCGAGTGTTTCAACAGGTTTTAACCCATTTGCGGGTCTTACTGTTGATGATAAAATTGCGCAAAGAGATTGACATCTTGATCTACATTTTCGGAACCCCTTTTCCAATCCCGCTTGTATTTGCGCAAGCTTTAGGCATGAGATGCTTCATTATCTTGGCATACGAGGGATCTGGAAAAGTCGTCGAGGCACTTAAAGAAAGCGGCGCTCCACGACAATTTGGAGAACTCACTAGGCTGCGCGCCCAAGCGGTGCTCGAACGGATTGGTTATTATTTTGCAGACAAGCTGATTATATACAGTCCAACCATTATTGACCGAATGAGGCTGCAGAGGTATACCGCGAAAATCGTGGTGGCACACAGGCACTTTGTGAACTTCGACGAATATAGGTTCAAGAATAACATTGAAAAGAGGGATACTGTAGTTGGTTATATAGGACGCATCACTGCAGAAAAGGGCATATGGAATTTTGTTGAGGCAATTCCTAAAATCTTGAACATTCGCAATGATGTGACATTCCTAATAGCGGGCGAGGGTATATTAGAAGAGGAAATCCGTACATACTTGGATAATAACAGTCTGCACAATCAGGTTAAGCTCGCGGGGTGGATTCCGCACCAGGAATTGCCTGAGTATTTAACTAGCTTGAAATTGCTCGTGCTCCCATCGTACAATGAAGGGCTTCCGAATGTCATGCTCGAAGCGATGGCATGTGGAACGCCAGTGCTTGCTGTGAGCGTAGCTTCCATACCAGATGTGATAAAGGACAAAGAAACCGGTTTTTTGATCAAAGACAATTTGCCCAAACATCTCGCAGATACGGTTGTGGAGACACTAGCAAGCCCAGACCTGAAACGAATTGTTGCTAACGCTCATACTTTCGTTGAAAGCGAGTTTAGGTACGATAATCTCACCTTAACGTGGAAGAACATCATTTGCGGCACAAACGAAGGGTGACATCTGACTGCATAGCTGATGCAGTGAGCCAAAGAGCATGAAGAGAGCGAAAAGAGTGTTGTTTGTCGGTGCTTGTGGGGTGTATTTCAGAACCTTTATGCAATGGGACTTGGATATCTTGAAGGAAGAGTTTGATGTTAGACTGGTCGAAGTCTGTTATGGCAAAAGTCAGTTGAGACGTACTTTAACAACCCACTGGAACCTGCTCTTAGGCGTTGCTTGGGCAGACGTGGTATTTTGTTGGTTTGCAAATTACGAGGCTTTTGCTGCAATCGCGTTGTCACAGCTGTTCAACAAAAAAACGGCGATAGCCGTTGGAGGACAAGACGTGACCACAATCCCAGAGCTCGGATATGGACTGGAATTACATAGCAGGCAGCATTTCTATCAAAAATTCGCACTGAATAGAGCGACGAAAGTTTTGCCCGATTCAAGAGACGCAGAAAAAGGAGCCTTGCGCTTTGTTAAAGACGCGGCAAAGGTTACGATGGTTTATCTTGGCATCGATGTTGAGAAATTCCATCCATTCGGTACTCAAAAGGACGTAGTGATAACCGTAGGCGCCGTCACTCACAGTAACCTAAAGAGGAAAGGGCTCGAAACGTTCGTCAAATCTGCAGCCTACCTACCTAAAATAGAGTTTGTCCTAATTGGTCAGTTTCTAGATACGGCCATCGACTACTTACAATCGATTGCAACAAAAAACGTAAAATTTGTCGGCCATCTTCCTGAAAACGAACTTATAAGGCAGTACCAGCAGGCTAAAGTGTATGTGCAAGTGTCTGCTCACGAAGCGTTCGGCGCTTCTTTGGCAGAGGCGATGGCGTGTGGATGTGTGCCTGTCGTTACTGATAGAGGAGCCATTCCTGAAGTTGTTGGGGAAACAGGGATTTATGTTCCTTACGGAGATGCAGCAGCAACAGCTGAAGGGATTAGGAGTGTGCTGGATTTAAATAACGGACAAAAAGCAAGACAACGGATTAAGGCGATCTTTACCATCGACAAAAGACGAAAAGAGTTACTTAAATCGGTCGATGAGCTTATTTGCTGACTGTTTTGAAAAAGCCTTGAACAATAGCTTGTATGCGTTCCACCGTGTACGCAAATGTATCGGGTCGACACACAGATGATATGTTATAACTGCAATTACCCCTCCTCAAGGGACACTGAAAAAATGATTAGCCGACATACTCGATATACTTCACGGAGGGTCATGAACTCATCGGTGTGCTCGAGTACGTTTATCTGCAAACGGTATCGAAAGGCTTGTCTTTGGAGGTCAAGTGACGTGCAACGCCCTTTCTGAAGTAGCGCGTAATGTTCGCGCGAAGGCGCTGAATTAAGTCAAACCTGCACATCAAGTATCCGTGCGACAGGATAGCCTTTTTCGCTGCTCTTGTTCCGCGGTGGGCTTGTTAGGGACAAGTAATGGTGCAGTTAATCGTAAAGTGTCATTCTGTTTTTTGCCCTTGCGAAATTCGGCAAGTGATTATTATCCAGTCGAGTATGTGAAGTTATATTAGACAAGCATGGCGAGCAGCAGCTAACGGGAGGGAGGTGAGAGAAACGGACTGGTCTAGGTCTTCTGCTTGTTCTGAATTTGCATGCGAATAATTTCGCTAAGTGGCCTTTTTGGCAATTGTCTCCCTTCTGGCGTTCTGCGTTGTTTTTTCGCGCCGTCGGTTGAAGCGTCGATTAGAAAAGATTCATATGTGACAACCCTGATAATGTCAGCAATCTGACACAATAGTCATGGGCTTCTACCACGATTAACCACAAGAATTTAGTTTACCAGTGTTGAATGCGATGGCCAACTTAGACTCAAAAACAATATGTGCGTTGACGCTGTCATTCATCGGGTTTACAGACATTTCTATCATTTTGGATATTCCCATTCTGAGGCAAGTCCTCGGATTTGCGTTGCTCACCTTCTTACCGGGGTTTTTGCTGATTAAGATACTGAAATTGGGCAAGAATCGAGTAGAGGCGCTGTTGTTTTTAGTGGGACTTAGCATCTGCTTTTTGTTTTTTGTTCCATTAGGGATAAACTTTACGTACCACGCATTAGGCATTTCGCGCCCGATATCCCTCCTCCCCCTCACTATAACATTGTCGTTGATTTTGGCAGCATTGAGTTTGGTTAGCTACTGGAAAGTCCCTGTGGGGTTTCAAATTACTAAAAAAGACATCAGGGTGTCGATTAGCAGGATTATGAGCACTACAGCACTAGGGGCAGCATTGATCCTGGTACTTGGTATTCTCGGAGCACTCTTTGTTTGGTTTTATAGCAACTCCTTTTTTTCTTTGCTCTCATGGTTGAGCATTGCCATGATCGTTGCTCTAATAGTAACAAGTCGGAGGATTCCCGAGCGTTTTTACCCGCTCTTTGTCTTGATAATTGCTCTCACTCTTCAATACAGCCGGACGCTCACATCGCCAAATCTATTCGGAGTAGACGCCCATTATGAGCTCTATTTTGCTGACTTGGTAAAATCAGCTGGGTATTGGGATCCAAGTTTTTCGATACGTAACGTGTACTTTAGCAACTATTTTGCAATGCTAAGCGTGACCATGCTGCCAAATGTCTATTCCATCTTACTCAACATTGACCTCGTCTGGGTGTTTAAGTTGATATCACCCTTCATTTTCGCTTTTGTCCCCTTAGGGCTATACGAGATATACAAGACGCAGGTAAAATTCAGCAGTAAGGCGGCATTTCTCGCTACGTTCTTTTTCATGTCCTTTTTCGCATTTTATCTTGCTATGCCCTGGGTTACGAGGCAGGAAATCGCAGAACTCTTCCTGGTGCTTGTGATACTACTATTCACGAGTAAAGGGGTGCCTGAGCCGAAAAAAACAGCACTGCTAATACTGTTTATAGGCGGGATGGTGGTCGCTCACTACACAACAGCCTACATATTCCTGTTTTACCTCGCCGTTCTTTTGATCGGATCGTTCATAATAGCATCAAAAAACAGACAGAAACGGCGGGTATCACTAGCCACTGTATTGATTGTTCTTTTAACTGTATTGATGACTTTTGGATGGTATTTGTTTGCTTCTCATGGTGCACCACTGCAGGCACTTGCCCAAGTAGGGAGCCGCGCTTACAGCTCAATGCTCTCTCTTAGTAGCGATCCTTACGTTCAGGCTGGGTTAGGTGGCGGCGTAGGTGGTTTGCCGCTCGCTCACGTGTTAGGCCGTGTTTGGCAAATCGCCACAGAAGTCTTAATTATAGTTGGGTTTGGCTTTGTGATATGGCGGCGCGAAACTCATAAGATGAGTTCCGCATTATTTTTGCTTTCGCTTGCAAGTTTCGCCGTGCTGCTAGTCGTTGTAGGTTTTCCGTCGCTCGGTACAGCGGTAAACTCTTATAGGGCGTATTCTGTCGCTTTACTTTTTTTGGCTCCCTACTGCGTAATTGGCGTGCAGGTGATTTCTGCTTTCGCGTCTATTTGGCTCCGTGCCGACAAGGGTACAGTATTTAAGCTACAATCCGCAGCGCTGATCGGCGTGCTTATTCCGTATTTTCTTTTTCAATGTGGCTTTTTTTATGAGCTTACAGAGCATCAATCAAATTATGCTTTCTTACCCTCGCAGAGTCAAAACCAACTGGTTCTTAATTACTCTGATAATGCAAGCTGGTCATATGCAGCAGCTGCACCTATACCTGCTGAAAGCGTCTATGCGAGTAAGTGGCTTTGCAGCACGATGGGCCGATCTCCGGTCTACGTGGACGGTTATAGAAGCGCCGAACTCATTGGTTATGGGCACATTTCGCCGAACTCGGTCATTGGTCCTACGATCTACAACGTAAATCTACCGCTCAAAAATACGTACATCTATCTCGCTGGTGCGAATGTCCAGCAAGGTACCCTCCTCGTAACAACCGAGGAACGGCAAATTTCAACCATCCCTGCGCTGACTACTGCAAACCGAATATACAGCAACGGTCTTGCGCAAGTTTACTACACCCCTGCGTCAATACTTTGATCGCTCATCTCAGACGTTCCTTGAATTCAAGCGGAATGATCTATAAATTTGTGGACCGATTCTTTTTTGCTACTACTAAATAAGCCCACGTGAAATCTGTGGCAGAGTCGACTTTGTTGCTGGTAGCATATCAATTGTATGATCACGGCTATAATTGGAATTACCCATCAAAAGGGGTTTAGTTTACCCCTCGCCTTTCGAAAGTTTGAGTCCATTACGTAATTGGCAAGCTCCAGCCCAAATGTGACCCAAAACCCAGATAAGGGCCTGAGTTCCGTGATTTCAAATCCGTTTTATACTCGCAGCTTCGCAAATGGAGTCTACTGGAAACCAGCATTTTAGTTGTTGTCGAGATGCAACGAAGGTGGATACGTACTGCGCTCTCACGATGTTATTCGATCTTGCCGTCGATCCTACGTTTTACTCGCTTTCAATTACCGTGAGCAGAATGAGCCCAGACAATTGAAAGTTCGGTGTCACCATTACATTTTCGGCGTTTTTGTCAAGAGTATGCAAAAAAGATCATTGGATTTGCGATGCTAGAATGGATATTGTCCTGGATCCCGAGTTCGCGTTTTAGCATTGTAATGCGATTATAAAACGAGTAGTTCTTTGCAGGGGCCGCAGTGACATAATTAATGTCATTTTGTTGCAGCCATTGCGTGGTCACCTGACCCTCCCCATATGGCGGCGCTGGTTCGGAGTCATGAAATACGTCGTGAATACTAACTAATGCTCCGCCTTTTAATTTGGGGAATATGTTTTGAATATACCAAGCCGCGAAGTCTGACGAATGATCGGCGTCCATTAGAAGATACTCAATTTTGTCAGGCATTCCACTGACGGTTTTTTTTACATCACCCTTTTGAAAAACCCATTTCAAAGTCAACAAATCCGATGGTAGTGTTTTCAACGAATCATCAACAAGATCGTACGAATAGAGCTTGCCATAATCATTATCCCTAATACCATTAAGAATCCACGACGTTGACCAGCCCCCCGAAGGAGAGATCTCGACTAATGTCTTCGGACGTGATGCTCTGATCAGGAGGTAAGTGATTTCCGCTTCGACATCATCGAAATGTGGGTCCAGCAGCACCATTTGACAAGAACGGACAATTGTTCTTGCCAGGTATTTGGGCGGGACTAGTCGAGATACGTAGTGCTTCCTCAGGCGTTGGAGACTCTCGCTATATGAACTGTAGATTCTCTTCTGACTGTCTCTAACTTCTTTTAGCTCATCGAGAAAGCGAGTATATAGGTCGAGAATGTAGTCTTCTTCAATTGGCAGCATTTTTTGCTCTCCTGCTCATCTTTACAGGACTTGTTGAAACTATATATAGGTAGTTTAAGCTACTACAGGGATCTTTATGGATAATCATGCCTTTTTTGCTTCTATAATTAGATCTACGAGATAATTTGCCTGTGAAGCTTAATAGTGTTGCAGTGCGGGTTGAGATTCAAACGCGTTGATCTGGCATGGCTATCGATTAAGCTGCAAACTCCGGCAAGCTCCAGCGTCTAGATAAGCAATCACACAGCGGAAGCATGTAAAGCGGGAACCGCGAGCTGCGATTGAGCACGATGCCATAGCTTATGCTGCTTTTGTTAAGATCCGCTATTACTTGGCTTAGGCCAATGATTTTTTACTCATTAGTCAACTTTAATTGCCTATTGGCTCTGCTGCGTCGCAATGTCAAAGAGGCTACTCCTCTAAACTAAAACTCCTTGTCGTCACCTGATGCAACGAAAAGCTTCCAAACGTCATGCTTGAAGCAATAGAGTGTATAGCACCAGTGCTTGCGTTGAGCAACGCCCCTACGTCGGACTTACAAAGGATAAAGAACTGGTTATCTTATCCATACGATTCGCCCGCCCACCTCGCCGATGCAATAATGGAGACACTGGCATAACTGGACTCAAAACGAATTGTCCGTGATGCCCACTCGTTGCCAATAATGCCGCGTAAGCAGTGAAGCGATGTGAGGAAGTCCGAAATGATACTGTCCCCAGAGCAAACGGGAAACTTTTTAATAATTTGTTCTAAAGAACGTACGGGGATGGATGATGTGGAGTGGCCAAAGGTCTTCATCATAATTCTTAATTGGAACGGCTGGGAAGATACGATAGAATGCTTGGAATCACTCTATACTATCTCGTACCCAAATTATGACGTCGTTATCGTTGATAATGATTCACAGGACGATTCACTAGCGAGGATCAGAGCATTCGCAAGTGGTGAAGTAGCAGTAAAATCGGCCTCCCTCACACACACTTACCGAAGCGAGCCCCTACCCGTCATTAGCTATTCGAGACGGGAAGCTGAAGAATCACAATCTGCGAGTTTGTCCAAAAAACTGGCTAGAGGGGGCCAAAATAAAGGATCAAACAGATCGCTCGTCATTATCCAGAATGAACGGAATTTTGGGTATTCCGAAGGCAATAATATCGGCATGCGCTATGCATTAAGAGCATCTGCCGATTACGTGCTGCTCCTGAATAACGATACCGTTGTCGATGAGCATTTTCTTACGGAGCTCGTTCGCGCTGCCGATAAGGACGCCAGCATTGGAGCGATAGGCCCGAAAATATATTCATACGACGCACCAAGTGTGATTCAGTCAACAGGCGCTCGTAAGGATTTTTTTACAGGAACACCAATATCCCTCAACAATGGAAAAACGGATGATGAGGCTAACCATTTCACCATAGGGGGGCTTTTACCGGCTGACTACATGTCCGGCGCATGCATTCTGACTAAACGAAAGGTGATCGAAGAAGTTGGAAAGCTTGATCCAACCTATTTTTTGTATTATGAAGACCAAGATTGGTGCACGCGAATCAGTATGGCTGGGTACAGGATCGTATGCAACCTCAACAGCAAAATTTGGCACAAGAAAATGGCTTCAACCTCAAAAGCAAAGCGATTCTCGCAATACTACCCTGAGAGAAGCCGAGTGATTTACATGAGAAAGTATGCGCAAACCTCGCAATTTATCTCATTTTTGCTATTCCACATCCCCTATTACGTCGCGTTACTTACAAAAAAACGTCAGTTCGATGATATCCCACGCTTTATTCAAGGACTTATCGATGGGTTGCGCACGCCTATACAATCTCAACCTATGTTCTGAAATATGCGGTATTCGATATAGGCAACGCACAAGTTCATCGTTATCCTCCGACCTCAGTGAAACCCATAGGCTGAACTACGTCGACAAGCGTGTATCGTAAAAGCGAGTGATAAACGAACGCTCTACAACTGCAGCTTGGTGAAGCGTGCATTAAACTAATAATTGCTTAACCTTAATCTCAAATCGGTCTGTTTGGAACTGTCTACTTGTTTCAATGGCTGCCTTAGCCATTTTTGCTCTTTTTTCCGGATCTTGTATCAGGTTAAGCGTGTTCTCTTTCAATTCCTCTATATTATTCCAGAGCAGTCCATTCAGCCCATGGTGGACAATTTCGGGTTGTCCCCCTTTACCTACGACGACAGGAACACACCCGTACGACATAGCTTCCGCCGTCACTATGCCAAAGTGCTCCATTCTTTCTGGATGTTTAATTTCATCTTCATTAAGGCCAGTAGCGTGCCAAAACAGCGTGGAGCTGCTATATAAGTCCCTTATAGTATCGTACGGGGCGTCAAAATGGAAGAAAATAGGGTAACTTTCAGCTTCTTTCTCACACTTTCTTTTATATAGCTGGCTGCTTTCGTCGCTCCTCACACCGCCAATCAAATGATATTCCCAATGATCTTGATCCAGCTCAGCATCTTTGCAAAGTTGTTTGAAAGCTTGAATCATTTCCAGTTGTTTTTTACAGTGCCCTCCCACAAAAAATCGCCCCACGCTCAATATATAGCGTTCTTTCAAAATACTGTGCTCGGGCTGAATATCAATCGGCGGGTAAAGCACTTCAGCGTTTCTCCCATATTTTTGCTCAACCGCTTTTTTTACAAAATTCGAATAAATTATTATCTTATCATAGGTCGAGAAATTAGAGTCAACGAACAATTTCAGGCCGGCGCCGCCAAACAAGAAGGGAGTAATTGCGTCCGTTGGCGGAATTTGAATGATCAAGATGTTTTTCTTCGCACGGGTTGGTAGCCGAAAGAGTGGCTCTCGCAATTGATTTATAAATAGGTCGTATTGCTTGCTGCATTTTGATAGCGCTACGCTCTTTGTTAGTCGATCAAGAAAAGAATTCTTTTTGGCTATGCCGGGAATTGCTGGAACCTTTAAGTTTACATCCCCGAGATTGACGTTTAATCGATTCTCTAATGTCTTCAGAACTCCCGCAACGTCTCGCTCTGGTATATCAAAAGCAATGAGATCCACATCGTGCTCTCTGCTGAATATTTCCGCAATGTTACAAACATACTTCTCTCCACCGCCATATACTAACAAACCTGGAGCAAAGATTCCGACCCTCATTAGAAGCCTCCAAAGCAGATAAATCAAGTCCTGAACAGACGGTTTATTCCGTGACGGTCACGCAAACAGCGAAGTGTGAGGGCGCAATTTAACGCTGCCACGTGCGAAGTGATTTGGATAGCGCTGTAGTTTCGACGACGCTGGCTCCACAGCACGCCTCTTGTGGTTTTTAGTAATAGCTCGCGCATAGGATCAATGGCATATTACAGGACTGTGCGTCTAGAGTCCCTGCCTCTATTTTGTTGCCACACATACGACACAGGCACTTGAGACCCACGGTGACAGTCTGTTGAAGAACCTCTTGGTAATGCCCCCAACCCGGTTCAACTCAAACGTGGCGCCTCCCCGTTTATGCAGGAAGGGGATATCCGAACACAGTCCGATGGATTTCCAGGGCATTTCGTAGTCTTTGGGTTTAATCTCCAAAACCCTGAACCCGGCCTGCCTAATGTAATGCACCAACTCATTCGCCGTGAATCGATACTCTGAGAAAGCGTGCTTATCTCCACGTATCCTACTGAATAGCATTATACTTATTATAAACCAATTCGTGACTAACCGTCTCAGAACATTATCTAAAGGAGTCTCAATTATAGCGACGCCTCCCGGTCGCAAAACTCTATATGCTTCTCTAAGCGCTTCATCTGGGCCTTCCTCAAAATGCTCAATCACGCCGAGCGATATATACGTATCCACGCTGTCATCAGGAATAGGGAGTTGCACAACCGAACCAGATATTAGATTCAAGTTTTCATCGAAAGCCTTAGCGCGCTCGAGACTGTTCGTATAGTTATCGAGGCCATACACTTGATAACCCTCTCGACCTAGGTAGATCACCCATTTAGCTAATCCGCAACCAGCCTCCAAGATCTGCTGATCCCTACGGAGGTAGTCCTTAAAGACAGAGAGTAACTGGTCCCCTTCACACAACCGTATATTCTCTTCCACACTCACGGAACGCCAGTATGCTTCCCACCTATCTATCGGCAGAACAATACTATACAGCTTCTTCATTTCCGATCATAACCTAAAACTGCACGCTAGGCACTAAACAGATCAAGTTTTTTGCAGCATATATCCTCATTGGTCTTATCTCTTTGTAAAATGGATTTTTTCCTTTAGAGTAAACACAGTGATACGTGAACCAACATTTCCACTAGTACTGCAGTTACTGACATCTAGGCGGGGGAGCCAAACTCGTTCACCCGTATAGGCGGAGAACCATCAATGCGTTAGCTAGCGGGCGTAGGAACAACCAGCTGACAGCAGTCACCAAAAGCAGCCAATATAGAGATGAAAAGTGGTTTACAAGCAACGGGCAAGCCTTCGAATCAGATACCAGAATCTTCATCGAGATTCAGCGTTTTATATGCAGTCTCATAACGCTGATGCTTTGGCTATCCCTTTTTTGTTCTTACTAAACGTCTGTCGCGAAGCAATTTGTATTTGTTAAATTGATTGCTATCAGAATCAAGAATCAAGTCCCAGACGCATTTCGTGAAGAGGGCGAAATAGATACTATTCCAATTACATCTAGAAGGTCGTTGATATTGCCCGAGAGAGTCAAACATATTGCGAAGAAGAGACGACCGAAGGGACACTAACATCCGAAGGCGGATCGAACTTCGAAGGCCAAGATTTTTGTGACTTAAGACAGGCTTTGCATGATATATAGGTATGTTCAAGAAATATTTCAGACCACAACAATCAAACGCTAGATCGCGTTATGTTACAGGGGCCAAGTAAATGAGAGAACATACACTCACTGCTCGGCGACTAGGATTGAGCGCGTTAATAGGTCCTCTAGTAACTCTTAGCAACATTATTTTGCTCCCTATTCTGACAAAAAACCTAGCTATCGCTGACTATGGAGCCTGGGCTTTGATTATGATTACAATTGGCCTAGTGCCCGGGCTTGTGACTTTAGGGCTGCCAAGTGCGATGATTCGGTTTGGCGCCGCACTGAAGGACAAACGTGACATCCAAGAGATGTTCTACGCCATGGGGTTCGTCGTTTTGGTTGCGAGCTTGATTGCTTCTGGGCTACTCTTTTTGTTGGTGCCACAGATGACGGCTAGCTTGTTTCAGAACAATCGCACCACGGCCCTACTCCTAATACCCAACATCTTGGTCGCGTGCCTGATTTATTTTGTTATCCAATATTTTGTTACATCCCAGCAGATCAAAAAGTACACTCTTTTAAATTTTTTCAACGCATATCTAAACACGGCCCTGATAGCTTATTTTGTCCTTTCGGGTCACGGATTGGAGGGCGCCGTGGTCGCACTCTTAATCCAGCAGCTTGTAGGATTTTCCCTCATTATGTATCTCATCGCCGCGGAGATTGGTTTTGCTATCCCGAAGTTTAGGCACGTGAGACAATACCTAGCTTTTGGCGTGCCGTTGATGCCGGCCAATCTATCGGCATGGATCGTAAATTCAAGCGATCGTTATCTCATTGTGCTTTTTTTAGGTACCGCAGCGGTGGGCTATTATTCGCCGGGATACACCCTCGGTAGTGCTCTTAGCATGATCTCAGCGCCGTTAGCGTTACTGCTTCCTGCGGTTCTATCAAAACACTATGACGAGAACAATGTAGCGGAGGTACGCACAATCATGACATATTCGCTAAAGTACTACGCTGGGATCGCGTTACCTAGCGTTTTCGCTTTATCGGTTTTGTCAAAGCCGCTTTTGCTTGTGTTAACCACCGAGCAGATTGCAGCAAACGGTTACTCAGTCACTCCGTTTGTTGCCGCAGCGACAGCGCTCTTTGGAGCGTATACGGTGCTTGTTATAATAATCGGCCTCAAAAAGAAGACTGCCGTCGTTGGCATGATTTGGATACTCAGTGCTGTGTTGAATTTTGGTTTAAACTTGGTGCTCATTCCTTATTTGGGTCTAGTAGGTGCGGCACTAACGACTTTTCTCGCATTCCTATTCGCTTTCGCGTTGACTGCACTCTATTCGTTCAACTATTTCAAGTTCGATGTGCAAAGTGGATTCATCGTGAAGAGCGTATGCAGTTCGGGTATAATAGCCCTGTTTCTACTCTTATGGAATCCCTCTGGGCTCTTCAGCATAGTTTTATCGATCGCATGTGCCGCAATAATCTATTTGAGCATTATGCTTGCGCTGCGCGGTTTCACCATAAAAGAGTTTAAGCGCATCTATAGCATTTACAAGGGCTCTGACTAAGGTGATTTTGACAGTGAGCATGGTTAAGCCTAGCAAAAAATAGCTAACGAGTCCGCCGACCTCTCGTCTAAATATGCCACCTCGCAGCAGATTGAAAAACCACATCAATAGTAAGATTCAAAGTGAAAGAAAGATACCGGTCGCCCAAACAAGAAAAGATAAGGTAATACGTAACAACGACATATTGTGTACGGTCTGGATGCGTTGGCCCTCCAAGCGTTATGTGAACGATGAGGGCTATTTTCACCACTCGATCAGCCGTAACAAAAGACGTACACAACTACCTGGTTCCTAGAGTCATCGTGGCGGACAGATGTGACACAGATTTGCGTTCTGAAGATAAACGAGCTGATAAGGTAAGATGGTGGAACTGACCCATCGAAAGATCAGGACAAATTATCAACAGAACTCACGTATCGACAAATGTTCTGAGCGATTATGGTGAGGTATGGTGTATTCGATGCTGGTTGTAGTCGGTGCTGCCTCCTCACTTTTAGAATCTGGCTTCCGTAAACGTTAAGATCATGACACAGACAGATCGCAATGGGCTCATCTGAGGAGTCACAGGTGTTTCATGCCAGAAGCAAGAAACATTACTGAGTTATATAGGGATAAAAATCAAACATATTTTTCCAGTATTCGATGGGAGATAATCAGGCTAATACCAACGGGCGACCACAAAGTTCTCGACGTGGGAAGCGGCGCAGGTTGCACGTTGAGGAAGTTGAAAGCACTCGGTAAAGCGAGTGAAATTGTTGGCATTGAAATCAATCAAAACGCAACGGCAGATTCGTCAGACCACTTAGATCGACTGTTTATAGGCGATATCGAAACAATCGATCTTCCGTATCCTGAAAAGCACTTTGATTATATACTTTTAGCAGATGTGCTCGAGCACCTAATCAAGCCAAGCGACGTGCTACGTAAGTGTTGGGATTTGTTGAGCGATGATGGATCCATCATCGCTAGCATTCCTAACGTCAAACACTATAGTACCCTCTTGGGACTTATTTTATTTGACGAGTTCAAATATACTGACCGTGGAGGTTTGCTTGACAGCTCTCATCTTAGATTCTTCACGAAAAAAGGGATCATCAGAATATTCAGAGATGAGAAGTTCGAAGTCGCTGATCTTGTTGCCATTCAATGGCAAACCCGCGTAGAACGGGCCTTGCGTGTTTCGAAAATCACGAGTAGGCTATTAAATAACAATACATTCTTTGCCTGTCAGTATCTTGTGACAGCTAAAAAAGAAAAGCACTCAAAATTGACGCTTACTGATTGAGAGGCTCTGTCGAAACTCGATCCGCTAGGACACAATCTATATACTTTTTAAGACCACTCTCGAGATCGGTCTGGGGGGTCCACGATAACAGCCGCTTTGCTTTTGTAGTATCTGCCCACGTATCGCGAGCGTCTCCTTTTTGCTGCTCGACGTGCCGTACATGGGCCTCCTTACCCACTAGACTCTCTATGGTTTGGATAAGGGCGTTGACGCTTATCGTGTGGCCTCCTCCGATGTTTAAAACTTCACCAGTGATATCGCTCTGGGCTGCTAGCGTAAGCGCGTCAATGACATCATTAACAAAGGTAAAATCCCGCAATTGTTCTCCATCGCCGAAAACTTGAATCTCGCGTTCATTTAACATAGCATGGAGAAATCTGTTGATGGCCATATCGGGGCGCTGACGCGGCCCGTAAACTGTAAAGAAGCGCAAAGAAATGACAGGGACGCCATAGTTCTTCCAATAGAGATAACAGAGATTCTCCCCCGCAAGCTTCGTTACCCCATAAGGCGAAACAGGCAACAGTCGCGCTTCCTCCTTTATCGGCAGCTCAGCGTCTCCATATACGGAAGAAGAAGAGGAATAAATGAAGTTTTTTAGTTCAGCGGAGCGGTAAAACTCCAACAATCGCTGCGTTGCTTCTATATTGTTCTTCGTGTATACCGTAAAGTTCGCGCCCCATGACGCCCGAACGCCTGGCTGAGCCGCCATATGAAACACGTGGTCAACAAGTGGAAAAGCATTCATCTCAGAGATGTCTTGTCTAATAAGCGTAAATCTCTCGTGATTCAAAGCGCCTGACAGATTCGCGAGCTTCTGTTCTTCAGGATAGTAATCGGTGAAGCAATCGATTCCTATCACATCGTAATCGTCTTGTAGGAGTCTCTCAACGAGGTGTGAACCAATGAATCCTGCGCACCCGGTGACCAAAACTCGCGTCATTTTTCTCCCACTGCCTCCGTGCTCTTGTTATTCATACACTTGGAAACCTACGAGCGGCACGATCGTTCGTTATAGCGTTATGTCTCGCTTTATAAGTTTTCGCTCTGTCGTGTTGCCGGTCTATCATCTAGGCCAAAAAGGTAGCGCATAAACGTGACTAACGTCGTGACGGGCCACCGTTTTCCGAAGCAAGTCGTTTTTTGCGAGATATTCGATTACTTCCACGTTTTATCTAAATACAACTTTAGGCCCTCCCGATCGACTACTGGCCCAACTGCCTTCTGAGCCCCAAACATCGTTGATAGATAAAGGGCCTTTCTACTTACACCTCTAACACATTTGAAAAAGATTATCGTGAATAAGCAATAAGCAACAAGTAATACGAGCTAAAGGCTTAGTAAAACGATAACGCGTTTAGTAACCAAAAAGAGTTCAAAAACATGAGTCAGGCAAAAGTCGTGATATTAAGTGGGGGGTTCGGCACTCGCCTGCGTGAAGAAACTGAATTCAGGCCCAAACCGATGGTGAGTGTTGGAGATAAGCCCTTGCTATGGCATATAATGAAAACTTATGCGCATTATGGATATACTGACTTTGTCATTTGTCTTGGTTATAAAGGCAATATGATCAAAGAGTATTTCTTGAATTATGCGATGATGAATAGCGATTTTACGGTTCACCTGGGCAACGCGAACCGTACTTATTTTCACAGCAATCATGACGAAAAAGACTGGACGGTCACTTTGGCGCACACGGGACTACGTGCGCAGACCGGAGCTCGAATCGGACGAGTCGAGAAGCACATAGCAGAAGATTGGTTCATGGTTACCTATGGAGATGGGATCTCTAACGTCAACATAGCCGAGCTTGTGGAGTTTCATAATTCACACAAAAAAATAGGGACTGTAACGGGAGTACGACCGTCGTCTCGATTCGGAGAACTCATAGTCGACAAGAACAAAGTTGTGGAGTTTAACGAAAAACCACAAGTGAATGAAGGATTGATTAACGGCGGCTACTTCTTGTTTGACCGAGCTTTTTTTTCGTATTTGAATGAAGAAGACGACTGTATCTTGGAAAAGGAACCCCTCATGAACTTAGCTAACGATGGTCAGCTTATGGTTTACGAGCACGATGGCTTTTGGCAGTGCATAGACACTTATAGAGAATTGGAGTACGTCAACAATATCTGGAGAACGTCTGCCCCGCCACAAATTGTACTGTCTGAGACAAGCTCATCTTAGAGACCATAACGGACCACAGTTCGTCAATCCAGAGGCTCTGCACGCCTAAACCGTAGACCCTGAGCAATAGCCCCGTCAGCACAATAACGAGCAAAGCGACGCTGTATTTGCTTATCGTTCGGCCTGCGACTTGCACACTCTGTGGGCGGTAGCTTGAGTACTTAAAGATTGCGACTTCATCGTCTCGTGCAAATCGCGTGCTTTCAACGACGTTATCGCGCGCTACCGCAATTCCGGACACTTTGACCGACCGTCATAACCACGAGTTTCCAAAAGGTTGAATAGGCAAAATTGAAATACTGTTGAAAAACAACTTCCTGCCGGGCAGGCGAAGGAATTAGAATGCAGGGGTTACCAACCAACAACAAATTAGGGGCTCTTGATTGTCACTCGGAGAACCGGATGCAAGGCGACCACAGGTGATAAGCCTTCTGCTGGGCCTGCTCCGCCGAAAACAGGTTAAAAGCCTTTGGGCGGGCCTGCTCCGCCATATGGATGAGATTCTGTCAGCCTGTCACCAGGAACGCGACATAAGAGATCTGGAGCAGGACAAAGATTTCCAGTTAAGCAAGGATACAGCCAAGGATGTAGAGGGATGGTTAGCAAATGTCGAGGGGGCGCTACTCTACTCTCTGGCCAAGAAATGCAACCCCAAAGGAGTGATCGCAGAAATCGGCTCGTGGAAAGGCAAGTCAACAGTTTTTTTAGCACAAGGATCCCAAGCGGGGCCGCGGGTGAAAGTCTACGCCGTCGATCCGCACGAGGGGGATGCTCAGGTTCTTGTTGATATTCCTACTTTTCACGAGTTCAAGCAGAATATGGCGAACGCACAGGTCGAGGATATCGTCGTTCCGATCGTGAAAACCTCGAGAGAAGCTGCAAATGATTTTCTTGAGCCTTGTGCGCTCATCTTCGTTGACGGGAGTCACGAACCTGAGAGCGTCAAACAAGACTTTGCGTTGTGGTATCCTAAACTCATCGAAGGGGGTATCATAGCATTTCACGATACGCTCGGCTGGGCCGGGCCAAGGATGCTCGTAAAGGACGCGCTCTACAAATCGCACAACTTCAAAAACGTTAGATTTGCCAGGTCAATTACCTATGGCGAGAAAGTCGTTCAAAACACGCTGGCAGATCGATTGAAAAACAGGTACTTTCTTCTCTTTAACGACATTGTTGCTCTTTATTTTTCATGTTTTGTCAAAATAGTGAGATTTGGTGATGCGCTAGGCGGACAGGCTTTGCGCTAGCACGAAGAACCGTATAAACCTACACCGGTCGCAGCATAAGTGTAAGCTTGGAGAAAGGGGCATGCGGCGGCGCGGTAAGACCCAGGACTGCTTAAAGCGATGAGCCCGTTCTTGGGAAATAAAAAAGAAGGGAAGCGTGGAACGCTCCCTTTACATCGTTTTCGGCGTGGGGCAGCACGGGCATGCTCCCCTAAACGATCACTTGCGCGGGCGTCACATGGGGGTAGGGCCGTCACTAGACCAGTACCAGTTGTGCCACGCACCGTTATAGTATTCTTTTTGGTAGAGGTAGCCGTTAGTCCCGCGAGTAAAGACGTCGATTTCTACCGTTCCCGAATACGTGAACGTCGTGGCGCACGGAGTCGTCTCTAATCCTCCGACTAGGTTTGTCCAGCCTGTCCACCCGCCAACTGACTTGTATGTTTTTTGATACATATAGCCGTTTGTACCCGCTACAAAGAAGTCCATACGGAATGTACCAGCAGAGACTGAGCCATATGTGCAGATCGCTGGTGCGGTACCCGCTGCAACACCACCGCCCACGTAGCCCGTAGCCCACCAGTTGCCCGCGATACTGTACTCATACCCATAGACGGCGCCGTTGGTGCCGCGGACAGCTACTTCGACGTAACTGCTTTCCCGAGAAGCGGCTGTCGGTGACGACCCTAGTACGCCACCAATGCCAATGTATTTCCAGTCACTCCATCCAGCAGTATTAGTCCATGTTTTTTTATACATCAGGCCGCTCGAACCCTTTACAAAGAGGTCCACACGATTTGGGGTTTTGGCGACCGCTGGTCCGGTACCATATGAAACGTAACCAAGATTCCCGCCGGGCGTGTACTCAGCGCTCCACGTCCCGCCAGAATTGTGGAACCCGTGGACGGAGCCGTCAGTGTGGCGCCAAAAGACACTCATGGAAGCGAGACTATTTTCAGTCGACGAGGAGGCTGTGGGCGATGAGGTCAGCGATCCGCCAAGGCGGACCCATCCGCCTACCCAGTTAAGCGTCGTCGTAGACCAAATCCTGTACCAGCAGGCGCCGTCACTGCCTTTCACAAAGACGTACATGTCGTTTGTGCCGTACCTAATGCAAGAAGCAGGACCTGTGCCTGCAGCGATGGGCGAGCCCGTGAGATCGGGCGTTGGTACGGCGACCCTGCTGTTCTTAGCCTCGACAGCGACGACGGTAGTTGTGGGTGTTGCGGCGTTTTTAAATATGCCTTCACCGGCTACGGTGCTGGCGGGTTCGGCGACTGTACTAGCTTTGCTAGTGGTTTCGTCACTAGTGACTGCACTCACGCTCGTCGTCGCGTAGACCGCGCAGAGCGAGAGGAGCATGATGGCCGCCAAGGCGACACTCAAACTTCTTTTATGTTTCATACATTGATTCACCTCGTTCCCGGTAGAGGCAAGCGTAATTGCCGCGTTGCGCCGCATCTACGTGCCTGCTTCCGGGGTCCATGCTACACTAAAATATAAACAAACTACAGTGTGTTTATACGTAATAAAGGTTGTGTGACGCCGGATTGTTACAGCTTGCTGCAGACGCGCCGACGAGGAAGCGTGACGAAACGAACGCTGCCCACTCTTGTAACGGATCCCGCTCGCCGCGTTAGCGCGCCGTTATCAGCTCTCAACCGTTTTTACGCACTCGCTTCTATATATCGATACTTTTCGCTGTATCTAGCGGAGTGCCGATTTTTTTGCGCTTTTTGACACCGTATGCCGCGATGAATTGCGTTCGAAATCACCACCACCGTTACCGATCTTTCCGCATTTTCAACGTTGCGCATGAAGAAATGAACGACTACCTCGAAAGGGGCAGGTCGATCGGGTAGTCGCGGCGGCCCGCTAATGCCGTGTGCGACTATCTAATAGGGGTCTTTTTGATGTCAGCGCGCACAGTTATTGTGACAGTTAATTCGCGTTTATTGACTTTTCACGCTCAGAGAGACTATCCAGGCCTCCAACGCGCTCGGCAGCGCAAACGCTCGCGCCCCGTCCCACTGCTAGTTCTAAGAGGAAAGCTCCCCGCTATGCTAGAAGTAAAGACTAGATGGGCGATGCAGGGGGCCAATTAGTTGCGGATCAAAGTGGTCTGATGCAATGAACGAGCAAGGCGAACGTGTCGTAGGCACTCGTTATCGTTGGCCTACAATTTGGTGAAATATGCTCGTTCATAAATTGCGGAATCTCCTAATGCGCAAGTAGCAACATTTAAATCGCCCGTAGAGCTAACGATACGAAAAGGCACAATTGGCAAAAAAGCCAGGATAAGGGCCCTCGAGGCAAACTATGATCAAGAAAGCCGTAATACCGGCAGCGGGCTTAGGGACAAGATTTCTGCCAGCGACGAAAGCGCAGCCAAAAGAGATGCTTCCTGTTGTTGATAAGCCAGTCATCCAATATGTCGTCGAAGAAGCACGGTCGTCTGGAATAGAGGACATCTTGATCATCACAGGACGAAACAAACGAGCTATAGAGGATCATTTCGACAGAGGGACTAGTGACAACAAGTACGTGGTTGAACTCGATGAAATGATGGACGCGGTGAGCCTTTTTTATACTCGACAGCGGGAGCCAAAAGGGCTCGGTGATGCCGTCTCTTATGCGAAAAGCTTCGTGGGGGAAGAGCCGTTTGCCCTGTTGTTGGGAGATACGATTACCATGCCGGAGTGCACACGTGAATTAATTTCAAAATATGACGCGTTCAAGGCGTCTATCGTTGCGGTAGAAGAGGTTCCCACGGAGAAAATAAGCAGCTACGGGGTAGTAAAAGGAAGAGAAATCGAAAAGGATATGCTCCTTGTCGAAGACCTGGTGGAGAAGCCCGCACAAGAGGCCGCTCCGTCAAACTTGGCGATCTTGGGCCGCTATATTCTAACCCCGGCAATATTCGACGCAATTGAACAGACACAGCCAGGAACGGGAGATGAGATTCAGCTTACCGATGCGCTCCGTCGTGTGGAGGAGAACAAATACGCGTACGTTTACCGGGGGAAAAGACACGACATCGGGAACAAGCTTGACTGGATCAAATCGAACATTGAGCTTTTTTTGCACGACGAACGGTTCAGGGGAGAACTGGGACGTTTTTTAGAGGCAGTTAGAGAGGACAATGGTGAACACAAGAGAGGTTAAGGAAATAATTGCCAATCTCGGTGGCGTCAGAGAAAAAGCTGCCAGCAAGACCGTTTTAGTGACGGGAGGTGCAGGATTTCTGGGCTCGTGGTTATGCGACGTGCTCGTTGAACTTAATGCAAACGTGATCTGCTTGGACAATCTTGCGAGTGGCTTGGAGTCTAACATATCAGGACTACTAGCTAAGGATAATTTCACGTTCATCAAGCACGACATCACGCGGCCGCTGTTTTTTGATGAAGATTTAGACGTGGTGCTACATCTAGCGAGCAGGGCTTCCCCATTTGAGTTTCAGCGGTTCCCCATCCAGATTCTTAAGGCAAACACACTGGGAATTTGGGTTGCACTTGGCATAGCGAAGCATCACAAAGCACGACTTCTCTATACGTCAACGTCCGAGATATACGGAAATGCAACCGAGATACCGACGTCAGAAGAGTACACCGGTAATGTGAACCCCATCGGGGCACGAAGTTGTTATGACGAGGCGAAGAGGTGTGGGGAATCCTTTGTCGCGGCGTACAGGGTAGAGCACGGGATGGACGCGAGGATCGCACGACTTTTTAACACGTATGGGCCACGGATGCGGGCAGATGACGTGTATGGACGAGTAGTGCCTCGCTTTATTGAGCAAGGGCTAAACGACTCGCCCATTACCGTGTTCGGGGATGGATCGCAGACGAGAAGCTTTTGTTATGTCACCGATCAAATAGAGGGGCTGCTACGACTCACTTTCTCAGATGGTCTAGACGGAAAAACTGTAAACATCGGAAATAACGAAGAGATACCAATCATTGCGCTTGCGGAACTTATAAAGAAGTTAACGAACTCCACGTCAGAAATCATTTTTGAAGATCTGCCCAAAGACGACCCGCTAAGGAGAAGGCCAGATATTCGCAAGGCCAAAGAGCTTCTAAATTGGAAACCGAAGGTCGGTTTAGAAAGAGGACTCGAACGAACAATTCACTGGTTTAGGATGTAATAATCGTGCCACCGCAGTACGACGTCGCCGTCGCTTACAGAATCTATCCGAAGGTCTCAAAGGTCCCCCCCGTCTTCCCCAACGACAAGTACAAATTATCAGAGCTCTGTCTGAAGAGCTTTAAGGACTCCCTCGGCTCACTGAAAGTAAAAATGTTCGTCTTGCTCGATGGTTGCCCCCCGAGCTATAATGACTTGTTTACACAATACTTTGACGAGCAGGACTTGGAGCTGATCAGGCTCAACGGGGTTGGAAACCGCGCAACCTTTGATATGCAGATTAAGCTCCTCTTGGATCAAAATTTCTCAGAAATTGTCTATTTTGCCGAAGATGACTACCTGTATCTTCCAAACCAGTTTGAACGTATGGTGCAATTTCTAAAAGAAGCAGCGCACGTCGACTTCGTCTCTCCGTATGATCACATGGACTACTATGTTCTTGATTTACACAACCAAAAAAACTTCATCAAATTCTATAATGACGCATACTGGCGAACTGCGGCTTCAACGTGTTTAACCTTCCTTACCACGAAAACGAAACTCGGAAAAACTCAAAACGTCTTTCATAGTTACTCACAGGGAAATCGTGACGCAAGCCTCTGGCTGAGCCTAACAAAGCACACGTTGTTCAACCCTCTTGTCATATTGAGGTATTACCGAGCAAACGGAGACTTTTTTGGAATCATCAAGCTCGCGTGGCAATTCTGCTGGAGACAAATCTTATTTGGCAAACGGCGGAACTTGTGGGTTCCCATTCCGAGTATTGCAACCCACATGGAGCGTGACCATTTAGCCCCGACCTTCGCCTGGCTCACGAAAAGTGGGGAGACAACTATTGAGCAAAACATGCACGCAAACGATAGCGAATATGTCGCTCCCGCTATTATCTGACCAAAATCTTGTTAGTGGCCGTGGATTGATATTTACTTGAGGCTTGGCCTGAGGCTTGGCCCAGTCAACTGAGAGAATCAATGTATATTTTTTCTACAGCGGTCATTAGCATTTAACATGATCGGATACTATTTTCATCACATCCCATGTGTTTCACGGTTGTTTCCTGTAGCTGCGTAGTCGGCGTAGCTTGCTCTTCTGTTCGGCGAATATCCTGTGCCTCGGCAGTAGAGGCGGCGAAGACGAGCGTTTTTGGCTAGCCGTTGTCCTGCGCAGTAGGTGTAAGTGGGTGGAGCGCTACCGGGGACGAGGGTTCGAGGGGGGGTTCCCTTGTGCGTGTCTCCTCTAAACCCATACGTTATCGCCGAGACGTTTCAAAAGCCGCAACGAGATTCTTGACGAAAGTGTGGCGGTATCAGAAATAGTTTTCTCTTCTCGACCGGACGCATTGAGGACACCCGGGCCACGCGCTTCTTAAAAAAGACGGAGGCGAAAAGGGAACCGCCTTTTCGCCCATACTCTAATGTTGCGCTATCTGCACTGCGTTACATATAGACCTTCTCGTAGAGGGCGCCATTGGTGCCGCGCGCAAAGAGCTCGATCACACCAGCAGTCGGTGACGTCGCAGCGGGTGACGAGGTCACCTGCCCGCCGAGGGATTTCCAGCCGGACCACGCGTTAGTCCACGTGTTCTGATACACGGCGCCGTTCGTCGGTTGTACGTTCGTGCCTTGTATAAAGACGTCTTCACGAGCTGTGCCCCATGAGCTGAGCGCCGGTCCGGTATTCGCTTGAATCCCCCCGCCGAGGCTGGCCCAGGGGTTCCACGTCGGAGAGACATATGCCCTGTAATAGTCGGCGCCGTTCGAACCGCGGGCATGGACGTCGATAAGACCCGTCCCCCGCGATACGGCTCCGGGTGACGAGGTCAGGTAGCCACCGAGATTTTCCCAGCCAGCATGGCCCGTCCACGAGTGGTAGAGCTGGTGGTTCGTGCCGATGACAAACCAGCCGGTCCGGGCGGTTCCCCAGTCGTAAGCGGCAGGGCTCGTGCCGGCAAGGAGCTGCCCGCCGAGGCTGGTCCACCCGCCCCAGATGCCTCCCGCGTAGTGCTTCGTGTAGAGAGCGCCGTTACTGCCGCGGGCATAGACGTCAATCACGCCACTATCCGGTGACGTCGCGGCGGGTGAGGACGTTAGGTACCCACCGAGGGGTGTCCAGCCACTGCCCGTCGACCAATAGAGTTGGTGGTTTGTGCCGATGACAAAACAGCCGGTCGTCGATCCCGAGGTGTACGCGGCAGGGCTCGTACCGGCGAGAATCTGCCCGCCGAGGTTGGTCCAAGCGCCCCAGGCGCCCGATTGAGTGCCTGTGAACGCTTTAATACATATGTTCAAGGTACTATCAACGGTCGTTGCATCTTGCCACCCAGTTCCGTCTGAGCTGAAATAACTCTGTCCAGGCGATGCAGTGGCAGCGCTCGAGTATCCGGCCAGGGCGTACTCGGATGCTATCGGCCAAGCGTAGCTAGGATTGGTGTACTTGACGACGACTGAGAATGTCTGTCCAGAGCTGAGCGAAACGGGCGTCGTCAGTTTGACCGTGTGGTATCCTGGCGTCGAGAACGTGCCGGTCGGGCCGACATGTTGCGTTCCGCTTGTCGGGCCTGAGGTTGCATCGGTGTAGATGTACACTTGGTACTGCGTGTTCACGTCGTTCGTGTAGAAGCTCACTGCGGTGAGGGGTTTAGCGCTGCTATCGGCAGTAAAAACGTTCGCCCCCCACGCGGTTGTAGTAGTTCCGCCGTAGCCCAAATCTGTAACCCAGCCTAGTGGATCGTACTGGTACCCTGCGGCGTAGTTGGACGCGGGCTCGCCCGTAAACGATGTCGCTTGGGTAATCGAAGTGTCGTAGTACGAGAGGTAGAAGTACCCCCCATCGCCCCACGACGTTCCCCAGCTGTTCTTTACAATAAATGCACCATTTCCGGGCGGGGCTCCCGCATAGCCGCGGAAGTTGCTTGCGGCATAATTGTCGTCCC
>CAYGZE010000003.1:0-35358 GCA_964354185.1 uncultured Anaerolineales bacterium
GGACCCAGTGGTCGTGCAAGCCGAACGACGCCTACAAGCCGACGCGGACGCTCGTGCACCTCCTCGTGGACATCGTGTCGAAGGGCGGGAACCTCCTCCTGAACATCGGGCCGCAGCCGGACGGCGAGTTGCCGCCCGAGGCTCTCCAGCGGCTCAAGGAGATCGGCGACTGGATGGCCCTCAACGCCGAGGCCATCCGCGGCACGCGCCCCATCGCCCCGTACAAGGCGGGGTCGGTCTGCCTGACCCGCAAGGGCCGCACGGTCTACGCCATCTCGTTGGCGGAAGAGGGCCGCGACGCGCCGCCCGCGACCGTGCGGGTGCCCGGCCTGCGTCCGCCCGCCGGCGCGAAGGTCGCCATGCTCGGCGCGGCCCCGCCCCTCGAGTGGCGGCAGGAGGACGACGGCGTGACCGTCGAGATCCCCGCCTCGGTCGTCCAGTCACCGCCCTGCCGCCATGCCTGGGTCATCAAGATCGCGCCCGCAATTCCATAGGCCCGGAGCCGCCGACCTGCCCGCCGTCAGGCAGACTTGACTCCGCCCCGGATTGCGGTCATAGTGTAACCGGCGTCATCCTTTCCGAGGGGGGTAGACGGCGTGAAGCGGTCGGTCGTGGACGCACTGATCCTGAAGCAACCGGGCTCGCCCCTGAGCGACCTCCTGGACCAGGGGCTCCTAGCCGCTGGCCTTTACGTCGTCCGTGTCGCCACGGCCTACGACGTCGTCGTCGAGGCCGAGCGGGCCGCGGTCCCCCTGCGTCTCATCCTCTTGGCGGTGGACCACTTCGGGCGCGAGGAGTTCCGCCTCTTGCCCGTCATCCGCCGCGAGTGGCCGGGCGCCCAGGTGGCGGCCTACCACTCGCCCGGTTTCGAGCACAAGGGCCTCTTGGCGGACCTGATGGGCGCGGACGCCGTCTTAGCAGGCCCGGAGGACGCGGCGCGGTTCCTGGAGGCGTTGGCTCCCCGCGCGGCCCAGCCGGCCGCCCGGCGCGCGCCCGAGGGCGACGCCTTCGGCGCGAGCCTCGACGAGGCTCTGGCCTATCAGGCGGCGCCGTCGGCCGAGCCGCCCCGGCCGGCCGTGCGCGACCTCGGCGCCCAGCCCGCGGAGGAAGCACCCCGCGAGCCCGCGCCGCCTCCGCCGCCGGCGGCGCACCCCGAGCCGGAACCGCCCGTCGAGTTGACGCAGGAGGAACTCCGCCTCCTCCTCGGGCAGGAGGGCGATTCGTGACCGCCGCCCCCGAAACCGGCACCGCCAACGGCCCGAGGACCACCGTCTTCTGCCGGGACCTAGCGCGGCGGTCGGCCATCGAGCGGCTGGTGCCCGGCGCCGCCGTCCACGGCTTCGCGGTCGATGCGGCGCTGGGCGCCATGCGCTCGCGCGCCGATGCGATCGTCCTCGACTTGGGCGCGATCGAGGGGCGCGAGGCCGACCTCGTCGGCAGCCTGCGCCGGGCCCGGCCGGACGCGCGGGTCTACCTGCTGGTCGCCCCCCACGCCGAGCCGCTCGCCCGCGACCTCCTCAAGGCCGGCGCGACGGACTACCTCGTCCTCCCGGACGGCGTCCGCCAGTTGCCCGAGATGCTCGCGCGAAGGCCGTCCCCGGCCGCGCCCGCGGCGCCGGCCCCTGCGGGCACCGACTGGCAGGCCCTCTTCGACGCCTCCTGCGACCTGGCGTCCCTGGCGGCCGGGGATCCCGACGCGGTCTTGAGCGAGGGCCTCCGGATCCTGGTGCGGGCGACGCACGCCGTTCGCGGGACCGTCTTCACGCAGGGGGGCGGCGCGCGCCGTCTGGAGGCCCGCGTCTGGACGGGCGAGGCCGGCGGGCCGGAGGGCGGCGCCTCGGACGCCGAGCGGTCGGCGTCCGCCTGCGCGCTCGGGTCCGATGCCGCCAGCATCGTCCACCTGGCCGGCCGCGATGCGCGCGGCGCTTCGCGACCTCCCGGGCCCGGCGAGCGGCCGGGCATGGTGATCGCCCTGCCCCTGCGGGCGGATGCCGGGGCGGTCGGCGCGGTGTGCCTCCTCTCGCGCCAGGAAGCGGCGCCCGACCGTGCCGCCCTCAATGCGCTCGAGCGGCTCGTCGGCGCCCTGGCCCGGGCCTATGAGGCGGCCGGCCGCCAGAGGGGATGACGCAAACCGGGACGCGGGAGACTTCCTCCATCACCTCGGGCCG
This sequence comes from uncultured Anaerolineales bacterium, assembly GCA_964354185.1. Classification (GTDB taxonomy): domain Bacteria; phylum Planctomycetota; class Phycisphaerae; order FEN-1346; family FEN-1346; genus CAYGZE01. The sequence continues at coordinate 2,169 of CAYGZE010000003.1, forward strand.
GGAGCCCGCCTATGCCTCGCGACATCCCCGTCGGCAACGGGAACCTGCTCGTCACCTTCGACCGCCAGTACCGCGTGGCCGACCTCTACTACCCCCATGTCGGCCAGGAGAACCACAACGAGGGCGCCGTCTCGCGCTTCGGCGTCTGGTGCGACGGCCAGTTCGCCTGGATGGGCCCCGACTGGCAGATCGACCTCCGCTACGAGCCGGAAACCCTGGTCACTCACGTCGTCTGCCGCCACGCGCGGATGGAACTCGAACTCGAGTGCTCCGACGCGGTGGACTTCTACGAGAACATCTACCTGAGGCGCGTCGTCGTCTCGAACCTCGCCCCGCGGCGGCGCGAGGTCCGCCTCTTCTTCAGCCAGGACTTCAACCTCTATGCCACCAAGGTTGGCAACACGGCGTTCTACGACCCGACGACCGAGAGCGTGATCCACTACAAGGCCCGCCGCTACCTGCTTGTCAACCTGGGCGAACCCGGGCGGAGCGGAGTCCAGGCGTTCACGTGCGGCACCAAGGAGGTCCAGGGCCTCGAGGGGACGTGGCGCGACGCCGAGGACGGCGTCCTGGAGCGAAACCCCATCGCCCAGGGCACCGTCGACTCGACGATCGGCGCGACGCTGGCGCTGGACCCCAAGGGCCAGGGTATCCTGTACTGCTGGATCTGCGCCGGCCGCGTCTACCAGGAGGTGCGGCGCCTGAACCAACTCGTCCTCGACCGGACGCCGGACGTCCTCATCTCGCGGACGCGGAACTTCTGGCGCCTGTGGGTCAACAAGGAGGAGTTCAACTTCGAGGGCGTCCCCGAGTCCGTCGTCTGGCTCTTCAAGCGGAGCCAACTGGTCCTCCGCACCCAGATCGACGACGGCGGGGCCATCCTCGCCGCCAACGACTCGGACATCATCCACACGAACCGCGACACCTACTCCTACTGCTGGCCGCGGGACGGCGCGCTGGCGGCCTATGCCCTCATCAAGGCCGGCCACAGCGGCATCTCGCGCCGGTTCTTCGACTTCTGCGGCAAGGTCATCCACCAGAATGGTTTCTTTCTCCATAAGTACAATCCCGACGGATCGCTGGCCTCCTCCTGGCACCCCTGGCTGGCCGACAGCGCCGCGCGGCTCCCCATCCAGGAGGACGGGACGGCCCTGATCCTGTGGGCGTTCTGGCGCCACTTCCAGAAGTTCCGCGATATTGAGTTTGTCGCCAAGCACTTCCGGCCGACGATCGTGAAGGCCGCCGAGTTCCTCTCGCACCACGTCGACCCGGGGACGCACCTCCCCCTGCCCTCCTACGACCTCTGGGAGGAGCGGTGGGGCGTCCACACGTGGACCGTGGCATCGGTGATCGGCGGCCTGCACGCGGCCGCGCGGTTCGCGTCGGCCTTCGGCGAGGTTGAACTCACGGCCTGCTTCAACCGCGTGGCCCAGGAGATGCGCGCGGCCCTCCTCAAGCACCTCTGGAGCGAGCCGCACGGCCGCTTCGCCCGCAGCCTGATCGTGGGCCCCGCGGGCACGCAACTCGACACGACGATCGACGCCAGTTTGTGCGGCCTGGTCCTCTTCGGCGCCGCCGACCCGCACGACCCGAAGGTCGAGGCCACCCTCAAGGCCGTCCGCGAACGGCTCGTCCTGGCAACGCCCGTCGGCGGCGTCGCGCGGTACGACGGCGACATGTGGCACCGGAGCGTCCCGGACCGCCAGCGCGTCCCCGGCAACCCGTGGTTCGTCTGCACCCTCTGGATGATGCGGTGCGAGATCGCCCGGGCCGAGACCCTGGAGGAACTCGACCGCTCGTTCCAGTGGATGCAGTGGGCCGCCAAGTGGTGCCTGCCCTCGGGCATCCTGGCCGAGCAACTCCACCCCGACACGGGCGAACCGGTCGGCGTCTCGCCTCTCTCGTGGAGCCACGCCGAGGTGGTGGCCGCCCTGGCCGAATATCTGGAGAAGAAGTGCTGCCTCGTGGAGCGGAGCGGGAACGTGTGCCACGTCCACCAGCGCGGCCGGTACGCCGACCGCTACATCGCGCCGCACTACTGGGAGACGGAGGAGGATTTGCCGCCCGAGGGTCCCCCGTGTACGCGGCCCGACGCGGCCGGCCCGGGAGGGCCGGGGAGTTAGGAAAGGTTTCCCCGGAACTCCAAGTGTGCACAAAGAGAGGAGTGGGGGATGCGCCGGCATCTTCTGTTCATAGGCCTGTGCTGTTTTGTCTGTGCCTCAGGGTGCCTTGGCTCAGGGCAGGGCTGTCCTGAAGGCATAGGACTCACACCGGACCTGGAGGCCGCCCTCGCCAAGGTAGACCTCAGAGAAGGGGTTCGGATTGTGAGAGAGCGCAAAACTTACGGGGACGACTTATACGAAGCACTGGAGGCAAAGGCCAGGTCGGATGACTGGAAGGCGGCCCTGTTCGGCGTGACGCTATTGGGCAGGATTCCCAACAGAGGGCAGGGGAGCGTGCTGGAGGACGTCGCCAGCCGATCCTCCGACAAGGCACTGCGTTGCCACGCGATGTATTCCATGGGACTGCTTCGAGACCCCGCCGCCGTGCCCTTCCTGCTCAAAGTCCTCGACTCGGCGACGGAGCGAGAGTACGACCGGTGGACCGCGGCATGCGCGGTGGTGATCATCCGAGACGGAATCGTAGACGAGATGCCTGTTGAAGTATGGTGGTATGTCTTAGTGCCCGATCCCAGCAACACTCTGGGTTTGCCAACGCTGGACTCGCGCCGGGCCGAGTTGCCCGCGTGGTGGGAGGCCAATTCGCAACGGCTGCTGGCTGACAGGCGTGTGGCTGATTACCGAAGGGAGAGGCTCAAAGCAAAGTAGGCAAGGGAGTCTAGGGAGTTTCGAGGGACGCGACCCGAGGGTCTTGCCAGTCAGAGACGTGTCAGGCTCACAGGACTTTGCGCGGCGGGTCGGGAGACCCGCAGCGCAAGACGCAGAACACAAGGCGAAATGCTTCGTCCGCCTGCGGCGGCCTCAGCATGACAGTGGGCGGCTAGAGAACGTTGGCGCACCCCGCCGGCGCTACCTCTTCTCCGGCTTCCGGAGCATGTGGGCCTCGAGGAGGCCCTTGACGGCCTTGCCGACGCCCTCGGCCAGTTCCCTCGGGCCCGTGCGGACCGCGCTCTTCACGGTGCCCGTCACCATCGCCACGCCGACCACCTTGTTGGCCTCGGCGTCGATCAACTGGATCTGGGCAGTCAGGCTCGGGTCGGCCCCCAGGCCGACGGCCCGGACCGCGGACGTGCCCGGATCATAGTCCATGAACTTGCCGCGGATGAGGAGGGCCGGCTTGGCCGTCACGTTGGCCCCGACCTGCGAGAAGACCTGCATCTCGGTCACCTTGGCGACGATGGCGGGCTGGACGGCGGCCACCACGTCCGACGGGATCGCCCCCAGCATCGGCGCCGGGTCGAACGCCTCGACCTGGACGGCCATGTAGCGGTCGAGGACGCCCTTGGCGCCCGCGTCCCGGACCTCGAAGTACCGCCCCGACGCGCCGGTCGCCCCGTAGAACGCCTGCTTGGCCACCGTCGACACGCAGCCCGACGCTGCGACCAGCCCCGCCACCAGGCCCAGCACGATCGCCCTTCTCATGGCCGCTCCTTTTCGCTGCGATCTGCCCGTGTGCCTCATGCGTATCTTAGACCCGCCGGCGGCGGCGTGCAAGCGTTTCGTGGCCGCATCTCCCTTGGCGTGAGGCGCGCCCCTCGCGTATGATGGAGAAGGTCACGGCACTTGGGGCGCCCGCGCATGGGGCTTGACGAGGACAGGTACGTCACCCGGTCGGGGTTGAAACTGGAGCACGCGCTGGAGGCGTTCGGCCTGGACCTCCTGGGCCGGACCTGCGCGGACCTGGGGAGCCACCAGGGCGGGTTCGTCGACTGTCTGCTTGCGCGCGGGGCCGCCAAGGTCTACTCGGTCGACACGTCCTACGGGACGCTCGCGTGGAAACTCCGGCAGGACCCGCGCGTCGTCGTCCTCGAGCGCACAAACGCCATGCACCTGGAACTGCCCGAACCGGTGGACCTCGTGACGATCGACGTCGGCTGGACGCGGCAGCGGCGCATCCTGCCGTCGGCCCTGCGGCTGCTCAAACCGGACGGGCGGATCCTGTCGCTCGTCAAGCCGCAATACGAGGCCGCCGAGGACGAGCGCGCGGCCGGGGTCGTCCACGAGGAGCACCTGGAGCCGGTGCTGGGGCGCGTGCGAATCGACGCGGCGGGGGCGGGCCTCGAGATCCTTGCCGAGACGCGGTCGCCCATCCGCGGCGGCGGGGGAAACACCGAGTTCCTGTTCCTCATGAAGCGAAAAGGCAATGCCAAATGACCAATGACAAATGTCAAACCGAACGGCAAGAAGCAATGAACAATGTCAAAGGACCAACTCGGGTGGCGTCCGGCCGCGCCGTTCAGTTTGACATTTATCATTTGTCATTGGTCATTTCTCTTTCCTTCCCGTTCTCTTCCGCCACTTTGAAGACGCAGTAGTCGCCGCACATGGAGCAGACGTCGTCGTGGCCGGGGCGGCGCTCGTGCCGGAGGTCGCGGGCCCGTGCGGGGTCCATCGCCTCGGCCAACTGAGTCTCCCAGTCGCGGCGGGCCCGGGCCTCGCTCATGCGGCGGTCCCATGCCCGCGCCGCAGGGTTGCCCCGCGCCACGTCGGCCGCATGGGCCGCGATTCGGGCCGCCACGACCCCTGCCCGCACGTCCTCCGGCCGCGGCAGGCCCAGGTGCTCGGTCGGCGTCACGTAGCAGAGGAAGTCGGCGCCGGCCATGGCGGCCACGGCCCCGCCGATCGCGCTGGTGATGTGGTCGTAGCCGGGCGCCACGTCCGTCACGATGGGCCCGAGGACGTAGAACGGGAGGCCGCCCGTCAGTTCCTTCTGGAGTTTGACCTGGGCGGCCACCTGGTCGAGGGGCACGTGGCCGGGCCCCTCGACCATGACCTGGACGCCGGCGGCCGTCGCCCGCCGCGCGAGTTCCGCCAGGACGAGGAGTTCGTCGACCTGGGCGGCGTCCATGGCATCGGCCCCCGCGCCCGGCCTGAGGCCGTCGCCCAGGGAGAGCGTCACGTCGAACTCGCGCGCGAGGTCGATGACTTCGTCGAACCGCTCGAAGAGGGGGTTCTCCTGGCGGTGCCGCCGCATCCAGTGGGCCAGGAACATGCCGCCGCGGCTGACGATGCCGCACACGCGCCGCCGCACGGCCTCCGACTCGGCCACCTGGCGCGTGACACCGCAATGCACGGTGACGAAGTCGACGCCGTCTTCGGCGTGGCGCCGGACGCTGGCGAGGATGTCGTCGGCGGTCATCGAGGCGATGTCGCCGTGGTCCCGCGCCGCCTTGGCGGCCGCCTCGTAGATGGGGACGGTTCCGACGGTGACGTCGCAGGCGTCCATGAGGCGGCGGCGGATGGCGGGGATGTCGCCGCCCGTCGAGAGGTCCATGACGGCGTCGGCCCCCGCGTCGATGGCGGCCCGCAACTTTGCCAGTTCCGCCTCGACGTCGGCGTAGTCGGGACTCGTGCCAAGGTTGGCGTTGACCTTGACGCGAAGGCCCTGGCCGACGCCCATGACGCGCGCGGCCCGGCGGTTCTTGTTGAGGGGGATGACGATGCGGCCGTCGGCCGCGCCCTGGCGAATGACCTCGGGATCGAGACCCTCCGCCTCGGCGACGGCCCGCATGGCCGGGCTGATCTCGCGCCTTCTGGCAACCTCAATCTGCGTCATGGGTGATGACGGCTCCGTTTCCTCGGATCGGTCCTGTGCCCCGGCGGCGGACCTTGGGGTCCCCGCGCCGCCCGGTCCTCCCTGCCCTCGCGGCGCCGGTGCGAGCCCCGATGGCCGCGCTCCCCGCGAACGTCGCGCCCCCCGCGCGGGCCGCGATCCCCCCGAAAGTCGCGCTCCCCGCGTGCCGTAGGCCCCCGTCCGCGGCCCCTCGGCGCGACCTCGCGCCCGTGGACGCCGCGGCGCGGGCCGGCATGCGCGCCGCCGTGCGCGCCGGCGAGGTCCGGCCGAGGCTCCTGCCGCCCGACCGAGGGTGCTGGCGGCGGACCTTGGGTTCCTTGGACCGGGGGCGCCGCCGGGCGTGCCGGGCGCGGTTCCGCGGCCAGGCGCTTCAGGTATTCTACCTCGTCGGGCACCAGGGGTCGAGCCCGGCCCGGCCCGACGCCCCGCAGGGTGATCCGGCCGATGCGCGTCCGCACCAGTTCGCGGACGGGGTGGCGAAGGCGGGCGAGCATGCGGCGAATCTGGCGGTTGCGCCCCTCGCGGATCGTGATCTCCAGGAGCGACCGCGTGTGGCCCCGCTTCAGCGCCTCGACGCGGGCGGGGCGGGTCCTGCCCTCGGCAAGACGCATGCCGCCCGCCAGGCGCCGGATCTCCTCGCCGCTGACCCTGCCCGCGACCGTCGCGACGTAGGTCTTGGGCACCTCGTACCGCGGATGGGCCAGCAGGTTGGCGAACTCGCCATCGTTCGTCATGAGGAGCAGGCCCTTCGAGTCGGCGTCCAGCCGTCCGACCGGGAACAGCCGGGCCCGGGTGTAAGGTGCCATCAGGTCGATGGGGCGCGGGCGGCCGGCCGGGTCGAGGTTCGTGCACACGACGCCCTTGGGCTTGTTCAGGAGCCAGTACTCCGGCCGCTCGGCGTGGATGTGCCGACCGTCGAGCCGGACGTCCTGTTGCGCGAGGTCAGCCTTCGTGCCCGGCTCGGTCACCACCTTCCCGTCGATCGTCACGCGGCCGTCGGCGATGATCTCCTCCGACACGCGGCGCGACGCGACGCCGGCGTGGGCCAGGATTTTCTGGAGCCGCTCGAGGGCCATGGCCGTCCCAGACTCTATCCGACAGGGCCTACTGTGTGGGGGCCTTACCCGGAGGGGCCGCAATCAGCACCTCCAGGGCCCCCTGGGTCTCGAAGACGTACTCGCCCGCGTCGGCGGGCACGAGGACGGTGTCGCCGGCGGCGATCGCCAGGGACTCGCCATCGGCGACGACGCGGCCCTCGCCGCCGATAACGACGAGGGCGGCAAAAGCGCCGTCGGTCTCGCCAGCCCAGGGCCTGCGGTCGAGGCGCATGCGGCTCAGGGAGAAGGCGGGGCAGTCCACGAGGTGATCGACGTGGAGGCCGGTCTCCTCGGCGGTCTTGCCCCGGCCGCCCGAGGGGGGCTCGTCGCCCGAGAAGTCGATCGCCTCGAGCGCCTCGCGGACCTGGAGCGGGCGCGGCTTGCCGTCCTCGCCGGGGCGGTCCCAGTCATAGAGCCGATAGGTGAGGTCCGAGTTCTGCTGCACCTCGGCCAGGAGGACCCCCGGTCCGATCGCGTGGACGACTCCCGCGGGGACCCAAACGAAGTCGCCCGCCTGGACGGGCCGCCGCACGAGGCATTCCTCCGCGCGGCCGGCCTCGACGGCCTCCCTCAGGCGGCGGCGCGTCGTGCCCGGCGCGAGGCCCCGGATCAGCCAAGCGTCTGGCTCGGCGTGCAGTACGACCCAGCACTCGGTCTTGCCTGTGTCGCCGCCGGCATGGGCGGCCGCGTAGGCGTCGTTCGGATGGACCTGGACGCTGAGGCGGTCGGACGCGTCGATGAACTTCACGAGGAGGCCGAACCGTTCGGCCCAGCGGCGTGCGGCCAGGTCGCGGCCAACGATGGCCGGCCCGTGGCGGCTGAGGACCTCGCGGAGCGTTCGGCCCGCCAGGGGTCCGACGGCCACGCGGCTCGTGCCGTGAGGATGGTCGGCGAGTTCCCAGGACTCGCCGATGCGGCGGCCCTTGGCGGCGGTCTTGCCGAGGAGTTCGGCCAGGCGCGTCCCGCCCCAGATCTTCTCCTTCAGCACGGGCTCCATCTTCAGAGGTTGCACGCCTTGCCCCCGGCCGGAGTGAACTGCGGCACATCCCAAAGAGCCGGATTATAGCACGGGGACCCATGCGCAGGAAGCGTTTTCGCCGCACCTCCTGGAAACGGCAGGGAGGGCCCTCCCCCGGAGGGGCCCTCCCGTCTTCCGTCCGCCCTATCGTGCCCGCTTGTTCTACTTCCTGCGCCGGCGGGCCAGGAGGCCCGCAGCGCCCAAACCGAGAAGCGCCAGCGTCGCCGGCTCGGGCGTGTACGTGACGGTGCCCCGCTGGACGCCGTCGCCCCAGCCGCCGCGGTAGAACAGCACCGCGTGACGGTGATCCGCCTCGCGCCCCATCTCAAGGCCTCCCGCGCGGGGAGGGCCCTCCCCCGGCGGGGCCCTCCCCTTGCGCGGTCGCGCCGGCTACGGCTACTTCCTGCGGCGGCGGGCCAGGAGGCCTGCCACACCCAGCCCCATCAGCGCAAGGGTGGCCGGCTCGGGCGTGATGACGAACGCCAGGTCCCGCGGCACGCCGTTGATGTAGATGGGCTCCCAGGGAGGAGCCCCGGCGGGGACGTCCCTCCAGACGGCCCAGTCCTCGAAGTGCTGAAGCGACGTCTTCCAGCCCAGTTGCACCGGCGCCGTGCCCCCGGGGGAGATGGCAACGACGGAGAGATCCAGCCAGTAGATGTTGCCCTCCTGCTGCGCGAACGGGTCGCGGATGTTCACGATGTTGGCCTGGTAGATCAACTGGTGGTTCGCCGGCAGCATCTCCCCGGTGTTCGGGTTATACCACCCCTGATCGCCCGTACCCCAATCGCGAACGGTGAACAAGGCGGGGCTGAAGTCCCGCTCCCAGCGCAGCGCGCCGGGCCGGCTGAAATCGGGGTTCGTCCGGTCATCGTCGTGGATGCTCACGTGGATGTTCTGGATCGCGAACGGCTGGTCATACCACGACGAGAACCAGAAGTGGATGTCCGAGACGGGCCCCGTCTCGGTGCACTTCCAGTCGTCGGCCAGGACCTTCGGCTGCCCGAAGTAGACATCCCAGCCGAACGGATCGGGCATCTGCGGGAAGTGCATCTTGTGGTTGGTCGCCAGCATTGGGTCCGCCGCGTTCGGGTCCCAATGCGCGTGTGCTGCCGCCGTCAGCATCAGGACGGCGAGTCCAGCCAGTGCCAATGTCGCTGCGCGTCTCATGCTATGCCTCCTTTTCCGGCCTCTCGGGTCGCGACCATTCGCGACCCCCTCCCCCTGTCCTCCCTCGCTCAAGTTCAGACACCCGAAGAAGCGCCCTGGAGACCGCTCACGGTGCACGTCGCCCCTCTTGACTTCGCTACCTCCTGTTCCTGCTGCGGCGGGCCAGGAGGCCCGCCAGTCCCATCCCCAGGAACGCCAGGGTCGCCGGCTCGGGCACGACGAGGCTCTTGTCCTTGCTGATGAGGTACGCGTCGCCCGGCTCCAGGCGGAAGTCCCACTGGAACGCCCACGTCGCGTCGCCGGAGGCCTCGGTCTGGCTCGAGTTGAGCATGGTCGGCGACCCATCGTTCAGGCTCAGCAGAATGTCGGGGAAGGCGCTGGCCTGGAACCTCGTCGGCGCCGGCGTCACGACGGTCTCGGCGGCCGTCACGCCCGCCCACGTCTGGGTCGCCGTGTTCCCGCCGTGGATGACCACGGCGTCGTCATAGAGGTACCCGCTCAGGTCGAAGTCGACGTACTGGAAGAAGTGCACGTCCTGCGGGGCGTCGCCTTCGTTGACGATCCGGATGACCTCCGTGAGGTCGGCCCCGCCGCTCGCCGGCGTGCCGCCGACCAGGGAGTAGACGGTCTCGATCCGGAGGTTAACATCCGTGTACTTCAGGCGCAGGAAGTCCGGGAGGCCCTCGCCCGTGGTGTCGAGGACCGTGACCGTCGGCGCCCCGAGCGTGTCGATCGAACTCTCGCCGCCTCCGTCCCCGATCCGATACCAGAACCACTGCCGGGCGAGGTAACTCGTGTCGCCGACGTACCAGGCAAACATCCCGGCGTCGGAGTCCGTCAGGAACTGGGCCGTCGAGTTCCCGTCCGCGAGCGTGATCAGCCCCGCCGACGCCGGACAGGCCGCCGCCAGCAGAACCAGCCCCAGACCCGCCGCCAACACCGTCGTTGTGGTGCGCATACCACCCCTCCTCCGTTCCGTTTGCCCGCATGCACTCCCGAGCACGCACCGGGCGCGTCTGCCGTCCACGAGACGGCCTCCGCAGTCCTGGTGCCCGCGTTGTCTCCCGCCCCTGGCTGCCTCCTGCTATCTCCTCTTTCTCCGGCCCCTGTGGACCGCCAACCCGACGAAACCCAGCCCCACGAGCGCCAGGGTCGCCGGCTCAGGCAGGATCGTCGCCGAGCCCATCAGGCTCATGTCCACGCCGGGCGACCCGATCTGGGTCGCGACGCCCGTCGCGACATCGAGCGAGTACACGAGGCCGGGGAAGTTGCCGATGCCGTACATCGCGCCGGACACGTGGTCGTACCAGAGGTCAGTGATGCGCTCCTGCCCGGCAGGGCCCACCAGGGCGGCCGCGCCCGTCTCCGGGTTGATGAGGTACGTGTCTGCCGCGAACGATCGGACCGTCTGGCCTGGTTGGGTGGTCTCGCGGTGTGCGACGCCGACAAACTGGCCGATCGCCGGATCGTAAACCATGGCCCACATGTTCATGCCCGTCAGGCCCGGATTGTGCGGGCCCACGACCGTGCCGACAGCGGTCGCCGGGTCGACCTGGTAGAGGTAGGTGTAATCGGTCCCGTAGAGGACGCCCGCGGCCTCGTCTAGCGCGAGTTCCCGCAACCTCAGGGGCGTCCCTCCCGGCGACGCAAACGGGCCGATCAGGACGGCCTGGAGGCTGACCAGGTCGATCCAGTACAGGTTCGCGTCGCCGCTGGCGTAGAAGCCGTCGCCAGTCAGGCTCTCCGCGGCCCCCATCCAGACGTCCCCCCGCTGGGTGATCTCGGGCGTCTCGAACAGGATCGACGCCGTCGACGCGCCCACGTCCAGGACGTAGACGCCCTCCCGATAGGGTGTGACGGACCGATCGGACCCGACGGCGTAGACAAGCCCCGCCTGGGCCTGGGCAGCCAGGGCCGCCACGAGGACCACGGTCACGATGGCCGAGCGTGCGACGCTCATCCTCTACCCCCTTCCATGGGAACCCGTTTCCACACGCACACAGCGTCGCACCTTCTCACGCCCCGACGGCACGTCGCCCGGTGCGGCCGCAACGTGCCGGCGATCCTCCGGCTTTCCCTGCGGTCACCCTCGCTTGCGCCGCAGCACGATCATGGCGGCCGCGCCAAGCCCCATCAGGGCAAGCGTCGCGGGCTCCGGGATCGGCACCAGCAGAAACGCGCGCTCTTCGCCGACAGCGTTAACGCCCGACGCCAGGCTCTCGCCGCCCCCTAGGGACCCGATGGGCTGGATCGCGCCGGCGTAAACGAAGGCGACCGGCGGCCCGTTGGTGCCCCCCGGGTCGAGCGCCTGGCAGTAGCCGACGCCGCCGCCGTTGTTCAGGTCGTAGGCGAACGTCAGGCTCGACACGACATCGCCTGTGAAGAGGGTGCCGAGGTCGGTGGCCGTGTACTCGACGCCGCCCGCGGCCGGACCGGCCGCCAGTGCAAGTCCCAGAATGCCAAGCCACCTCATGCGGATCGGCGTGCAGGAGAACATGCCCCCTCCTCTTGTCTCGTTCACCGTCGCCCGCTGGTCGTCATTACCGGGGGCCCGGCCCTCGCCGGCCCGGACCCCCGTCCTGCCCCGGCTGTGCGGCCACAGGACGTAACCGCACAGGCAACCACATCCTGCCGCGAGGTCCTCCGGTTAGCCGGCCTCGGCGGCCTGAAGTGCTCCTCGATTCGCCCGCCCCGCGCGCGGCCGCTCGTTCGGCTCATCGCGCACGGCGCCATCGCACAGGGGCAGACGCCATTCGCCGGTATCGCACGTCCCTAGAGAGCCGCGCACCCGTCGCGTCCCGTCCTGCTGCTGCGCGGCCGTCTCTCGCTCTCCTGCGCTCTCGCCAGCCCCAGCAGGGCCGGTCACAATGGTGGGACCCGCGGGGCGCTCGCACCGCGTGCGGTGCCGTCGGGGCCCGCCGTCAGTCCAGCATCTTTCGAAGAACGCGGTTCTCGCGCTTCGTCGCGTCCAGGTCGAACATCAGGTACTTAATGGCAAGGCTCAGGTGATCGAGGTTGTCTTCCAGGCGGCCCATCTCCTTGCGGATGCTCGCGGGGGCGGCCTCCACCTTGGCGGCATCGGCCACCAGGACATTCGCCCCACCGCGATGCAGCCGGACCGCAGACAGCAGTTGGTCGATCTTCTCCTGGAGAACGGTCTCGTCCATCGGTGTACCCCTCCGCATCAATGGCAGGTAGCCGCGAGACGCGGCGCTGCCGGCCGGTCAGCCGTTCAGCCCGTCGCACTTGACAGTGCAAAGGCCGTTCCAGATGGCATTGAGGTTTCTGAAAATGTTCGGACCGCGGCCCAGACACGCGCCGAGGGCCGTCGACGTGCCGTCCGTACCGAATATGCCGAGGGTGACGGTTGGGGTGTTGGTGCCGACCCGCCCGGGCGCGGCAACACGGCCGGTGGCGAACACAGGGGCTGCCTGCGGCAACTCCTTCCACGAACCCGAGTTGTCGTCACAAGCCGCGCTGTTCCTTCGAGGCAGCACGGCCGGCCCGAAGGAACGCCCTCGGCACAGGCGTGTCATGCTGGGCGGACGATACGTACGGCGTCACGGGCGGAACAGGCGGCAAAGACGGCATACACGGGGCGCAGGCGCACGCGGGGGGACCGGCGGGCAGGGACCTCGGCATCGGGGGACGCGCGGGCGCGCCGTCGAGCGGCTCCGGGGCCGCCTAGCGCCCCGTGCCCGTCGTCAGGATGTGGACTACCAGTTCGGCCATCGTCACGAGGTCGAGGGCATTGTGATGAAGGATCGTCTGGAGCCGCCGCAGGCTTCGGGCGCGGCGGACGGCGTCATCCGCCTGGTGGGCCCGGACGAACTCGTGATAGGCGGCGGGGATGTCGCATCCCGGGATATCACCCGTCCGCTGGCGGCCGCAGACCAACTGCTCAAGCGTCTGGAGGCGGCAGTTCGGCACCTTCGGCCGCCAGCGGCGGCGCGCCTCGTGCAACAAGTCCACGTGCGGGGGCAGCCGAAGCCCCTCGAAAAGCCCCCAGGTCATGCTCCGCATCTCGACCATCGGCAGGTCGAAGGCCTTGCCGTTAAACGTCACGAGGCAGCGCGCGTCCCGAAGCACGTCCCGGACCGCCGCCAGGACCGCACGCTCCTCGGAGTAGTCGCGCGCCAGCAACTGCTCCACCACCAGCGTGCCCCGGCGATACCTCATCAGCCCCACGAGGAAGATCGGCTCCCCTGCCAAGCCGCATGTCTCCAGGTCCAGGTACGTGATCCGCTCGGGGTCGGCAGCGACCAGGGGCCGCAGGGATTCGTGCAGGTCTTCCTCGCGGGGGGCCAAGGCGGCGCCCGAGAACGTCCGGCGGTATCGGTCCAGGAGGTCCTCGTTGGCCGGGGCCGCAGGGTCGCCAAGGTCCCTGAGCGGCAGCGCCACAAGGTCCTTGACGGGCCGGCGGATCTGGTAGAAGCAGCCCCCGGCGGCCTGGCATGGCTGACCGGGCACCAGGCGCTCCAGGGTCAGGTCCGCCGGGGCGGCGGGGCCGACCGGCGAGGCGTCCGCCCTGGCGGGGCCGAGGTGGTCGCCCGTCGTCACCTGTTCAGCCAACCGCTGGCGGTTCAGGCGGCTGAGGCGTTTGAAGAGGTCGGGCGAGAGCGCCACGGTCGTTCCCTCGGGCCTGCCGGAGGCCATTGTACCGGTCTGGCGTACCCAACACAAACGGGCGAACCCGAAGGAACTCGGGCTCGCCCGTGCCTCTCCTGCCGCAGACCCGCCGTCAGGCTCACCGCTCGATGTACCGCCAGAGCGGATTCGTCTCGGCCAAGTCCTCCGGGCCGAACGACTCCACGCGCCCATCGCAGAAGAGCACGTTGGCTTGGCCGAAGTGCCTCAGGGACTGGTAATACTGCCAATCGGCGGCCGTCTCGCCGTGCTTGTACCGTGCGCGCCACGCGTCGGGGTCGGAGATGAAGCACTTGTCCCAGTCATCGTCCGTGTCCACCCCGCCGGCGTTGTAGTCGGCCACGAGGTAGGGGTAATCCAGGATGAAGATGATCCTGGGATCGACGGAGAACACGTCGGTGCCGTCCCGCATCTCGTAGGTGCCCTTGCTCAGCCCATAGTCGCTCCACCCGCCCGGATCGCTGTTCTCCCACTTGAAGGAGTCGTCCTGGTGCACCCAGTCGCCCAGGATGACCTTGTTGTCATACTTGAGGTCATGTCTCCACTCTTCCCAGGAGCCGGTCGGGTTACAGTGGACCTTCTCGATCTTGACGGGCGTCGCCCCCTCATACCAGACCTTGAGGCGTATGTCATCGTAGGTGAAAATGCCCTTGAAGGGGTTGTCGTCCACCTCGAAGTAAACGTGATCGCCCTGCTGCGTGGCCCGGGTCCAACTGTCCGGAGCGTCAGGCTTCAGGGAGATGATGTACTGGATTGCCCCGGTGCTCTTGTTGTAGATGTAGAACTCGAGGTTGCAGGCGGCCGGGGGCGGAACCTCCATAGTGCCGCCGGCCTCGTCCCGTATCCGGCCGCTTTCCGGGCAGGTCAGGGTGGCCTGGCCATCGTCCAGGTAGGGCACGATCAACTGCTGCCAGTGGACTCCGGTCGCGAACATGGCGGAATCCGAGGCCAGGCGGTAAGCGTACTGGGCCTTGTAGATGTTCCCCAGGTTGGCCTTGCAGCGGGTCTGGCGGAGGACCGTCCAGGCCGATGAACCGGCGGGGACCAGCAGCGCCACCAGAATGGCGATGACGGTTACGACGACGAGGAGTTCAACCAGCGAGAACGCCCCTCGGCTTGACCGGTTCATCCACACCCTCCCCTGCCGGGCCCTCGAATCCGAAAGCCTCGGGGACCACCTGCCTGTCACCGACTCGCCCGGGGATCCCTCGTTCCCTTCCTGGGCGGCGCATGCCTCGTGAGGCGTTGCACCATCGCAGGCACGCTCATCTTCATGCGTTCGATGGCCTCGCGCCGCTCTTCGGGCGACGCCTTGGGATCGTATCCGAACCGGGCGCCGACCAATCGTTCCAGGGCCCCCACCTCCCGGGCCTGGGCGGCACGGTCCGTTTCCCTTTGCACCTGCGCCAGAAGGAGCATCGCGTCCTCGTACTCCCCTGCCCGGCCGAGGCCGGCTGACGCCGCTCCCCGGACCGCCGGGTCCGGTTCGGCCTCCACCATCTCCCGCAACTGCCGGACCGCCCCCTCGTCCTCGCGATACCCCAGAGCCACGACGGCTTCCATGCGGACCGCCGGCCGCATCTCCTTCCTGGCGGTCTGCACCAGGGCCGTGGTGGCGGTCGGACTGCGCATCCGGCCCAGGCCGCGTACCGCCTCGACCGCCGTGGCCAAGTCCTCATGGGTCGCGGCCTCGGTCAGAACGCTCACCGCCTTCTCCGTATCCTGCTTCGCCACGTCGCGAATACGCTTGACGCGTCCAGAGACGTCCGCCGATGGGGACGCATCCGGCTCACATGTGCATCCTGCGGCACACACGCCCGCCAGGAGGACCGAGACCCACCCCGGAAGGGCCCGGAACCACGCCCTTCGCCCCGGCCTCGCACCCATCCACAACTCCCCGCGTTGAGACACCGCCCCGGCGCCGCCCGCCTTGCCTTCCGCTCCGCGCAACCCCGGCACTCACAGGCCCGTGTACTTCCAGAGAGGGTTCGTGGACCTCAGGTCGTCCGCTGAGAGCCCTTCCACGTGGCCGTCGCAGAAGAGGACGTTCGCCCGCTCAAAGTGCCTCAGGGAGAAGTACTTGCGCCAGTGGAGTTCGCCGCTCACGTTGTACGTGCGATCCCACTCCTCCACGTCCGTGAAGAAGTACTTGTTCCAGGGGTCGGGCACGCTGATGTTGGTGTAGTCGGCCAGCGACTTGCCGTAGTCGAGAATGAGGAACAGTTTGGAGTCCACGGCGGGCACGTCCCGCTCGAGGATCTCGTAAGAGCCGCGGCTGAGGCCGTAGTCGGACTGCTTGTAGTAGTGGCCCACGTAGATCGACTTGCCGTACGTACTCCCCCCCGTGCCCGTGTTGTTCCACGTACTCGGGTCCGGGGGGACGTACTCGCCGACGTTGTGAGTCGACGCGTACTCATCGATGTTGTGCACGGCCACCTTGCCGTTGATGATGAGGTCGAAGCGGTAGGCCTGGCTGCCGTGCTTGCCCTGGACGAGCGTCACCTCGCTCGGGGTGGAACCGACGAACTTCACGACGACGTCGATATCCTTGAAGTCCCGGTCGCCGCCGCCGATGTATCCGAGGTCCTCGATCTGGTAGCGGTAATCATTCCTCCCGACCTGCGTCCTCCGGGCCCACTCGGAGTTGATGCTGACGTTCCACAACTTGTTCTGGAAGGAGGGGCCGTCATAGACGTCGAACGAGAAGGAGTCGCCGATGAAGTCCTCGGGCCGGCCTTCGTTCTCCTCGTCCTCGTCCGAGGTTTCCTCTTCGGAGCCGCCGCCGGACCAACTGCCGCTCCCGCCGGAGGCCTGGCTGGACTCCCAGCCCTCGGGGCAGTTGAAGACGCTGTCGTTGGTTACATAGGACGCGAGTTTGACCGCCCAGTCGCCGCCTCCGGCAAACAGGGTCGAGTTGTTTTCGTTGCGCCAGGCCTGCTGGGCCTTGTAGAGCGTGCCCAGGTTCGACATGCACTGGGTCACATGGACCGTCTTCCACACGGTCGCGAGGCCCGGCATGAGCAGGGCAACCAGTACGGCGATGACGGACATCACCACCAGGAGTTCGACAAGGGTGAACGCACGACGGGTCAAGCGTGTCATGGCATCCCTCCGTCTCTCTTCCCGCGAGCGGCTCCCTACGCCGGGCGCCGCCCGGCCTGGGCACGACCGATCTCGCCTATCTGGCGCGCGGCCCCGTGACCGGACCGCGATGCCTACTCCCGTTTCTCGTCCTTCTTCGGGAAGCCGGCTGCCGCCGCCCTCGCCACCATGCGCATGCGGTCGATCGCCTTCCTACGCTCGGCCGGCAGGGCCTTCGGGTCATAGTAGAACGTCAAGCCCACGAGCCGCTCGATCGCCCCCATGGCCCGGCTCTCGACCGGCAGGTCCTCCGGCGCGGAGGCCGTCTCGACCGCCCCGACGAGCACGTCCACGTCGGCGACCGAGCCCACGTTGCCCAGGCTGGCGGCCGCCTCGGCCCGAACGTCCGGACTCTGGTCGGTCTGGACCATCTGCCTGAGGACCTTGACCGACGCCTCCGAGGGCCGCTGGCCCATCACCGCCGCCGCCTCGCGGCGGATCCTCGGCCGGGCGTCCCGCAGCGCCACCTGGCTGACCACCTCGGTCGCGCGCCGGTTGGTCATCCGGCCCAGCGCCCACACGGCGTCTCCGGCCGTGGCCAGATCCTCGTGGCCGACCATCTTGCTGATCTCCTCGGCGGCCGACTCCGAGTCTTCCTTCGCCAAGGCCGCCAGCGCTGCCCGCCGTTCCTTGGCATCGGATGCCTCAAGGCCCTTGGCCGAATCCCGACAGCCGCACAAGACGATCCCCGCCGTCAGGAGTATCGACAGCCCTGCCAGGGCGGCCCTATAAGATCTCATTTCGGCTTCGCCTCCGGGGGCACAAGCCCTTGTCACAGACCCGTCCCGACATGTGTCCCCTCTGCCCGTATTATACTGCCCGCCAGGGGTTATGCAAGGCACGTTCCTGAGGTCCGGGCGCTTTCGCGCCCACCGCGGGCAACTGCGCCGCCGCGGGGAGGCCGGTCTCCGCTTCCAGGTGAGAGGACTTCTGGAAAACGGGGCGCCGGCTTGCTGGCGCCGCTTTCTTAATACGCCCTGGCGAAGGGGACTCGCTTGGCCGGCCCCTTGCCACAGACGATGCAGCCGCTCGACGCTTCGCCGTCGTCCGGCACCACGCGGACCGTCGCCTTCGTCTCCTCGCTGATGCGGGCCTCGCATTCCGCACTTCCGCACCATGGGGCGAACACAAAGCCGCCGGGGCCTTCCAGGGTGTCCTTGAGGGCATCGTAGGTGTCCGCCTGGTGACAGGACGCTGCGAGCCGCTCGCGCCCCTTCTGAAGGAGCGACTGCTGGATCTCCTCCAGGAGGCCGGGGACGCGCATCGCGATCTCCGCTTGGGCCATGGGCGTCTTCTCGCCGGTGTCGCGGCGGACGAGGACCGCCTGGCCTTTCTCCATGTCCTTCGGGCCAAGTTCGACCCGGATCGGGACCCCCTTGAGCTCCCACTCGTTGAACTTCCACCCGGGCGAGACGTTGTCGCGATCGTCCACCTTGACGCGGACCTGGTCGCCGAACGGCTCGGCGATCCGCACGGCCGCCGTCTGGATGGCCGCGTTGTCGGCCCCGCTCTTGGGAATGGGGATGACGACTACCTCGATCGGCGCAAGGCGCGGCGGCAGGATCAGGCCCGCGTCGTCTGAGTGGCTCATCACCAGGGCTCCGACCAGGCGCGTCGAAACGCCCCAGGACGTCGCATAGACGTACTCCAGTTGCCCGTCCTTGTTCTGGAACTGGACGTCGAACGCCTTGGCGAAGTTCTGGCCCAGGTAGTGGCTCGTGCCGGCCTGAAGGGCCTTGCCGTCCTGCATCATGGCCTCGATGGCGTAGGTGGTGACGGCCCCGGCGAACTTCTCGGCGTCGCTCTTGCGGCCGGTGAGGACAGGAATGGCCATCCAGTCCTCGGCGAAGCGGCGGTAGACGCCGAGGATTCGCGTCGCCTCCTCGATCGCCTCGGCCTCCGTGGCGTGGGCGGTGTGCCCTTCCTGCCAGAGGAACTCCAAGGTCCGGAGGAACAGGCGCGTCCGCATCTCCCACCGCACGATGTTCGCCCACTGGTTATAGAGGAGCGGCAGGTCGCGCCACGACTGGATCCACTTCTTATACATCGCCCAGATGATCGTCTCGGAGGTGGGCCGGATGACGAGCGGCTCCTCCAGTTCCTTGTCGCCGCCACGCGTCACGACCGCGCACTCCGGGGCGAACCCCGCCACGTGCTCCGCTTCCTTTTCGAGGAACGACTTCGGGATCAAGAGGGGAAAGTAGGCGTTCGAGTGCCCCGTGGCCTTGAACATGTCGTCCAGGGCCCGCTGCATCCGCTCCCAGATGGCGTAGCCCCACGGCCGGATGACCATGCATCCCTTGACGGGGGCGTAGTCGGCCATCTCGGCCCGCGTCACAATGTCGATGTACCACTGGCTGTAGTCTTCGCTGCGCTTCGTGATCTTGGCCACGTCCCTCGTCTCCTGGCTCGGGGCGGTCTTACCGAGGCCCCATTCTACGGACCCCGCCTCCGCGGAGCAACCATCCACTGGCCCCGGCGGGCGGCTGGAATTTTCCTGCACTCCCGCCCATTGCCCGGCCGATGAGTTTAGAGAGCGAGGGACTTCCGGCCACCTTGTGCCGTTCGACTCCAGCGCCGAGCCTCGAGGGGTCTATGGTTCAAGTCGACGCAACCGGCAAAGTCGTCTTCCGTTTCATCCACGTCGCCGGCGCGCCCGTGTTCCTTGTGGGCGACTTCTGCCATTGGCAGCCGGACCACCTGCCCATGCGGCAGATCGCACCGCACGAGTGGATCTTGATGCTCCGCCTGCCGCCGGGCACCTACGAGTTCCGGTACTACTCGGGCGGCCAGTGGTACACCGACTTCGCCGCGTTCGGCGGCATCCGGAACCGCTTCGGCGGCCTGAACTCGATCCTTCGCATCCCGAAGAGCCGGCCCGCGGCTGCCGCCCCTGCCCGATTCCGCCGGGTCGCCGCCCGGCGCCTCGCGAGGATCGCTTGACGGCGCCGACGGCGCCTTGACGCCATCCGCAAAACCCGGGAAGGGCTGGGAGCGGGCCGCCTGAGGGCGGCCCTGCTCTTTCGGCCCGCCTGCGGCTCCAGATCCCCCGAACCGTTGACACGCGGTCCTCGAAGCGTACCATGCCTGCGAGGCGGCGTCGGCGCCGGGGCCGGCGACCTGCCCGACCGGGGATCGTCGCGTGGCCGCACCCATCCGCATCCTGGCGCTCGAGCCGTTCCTCGGGAGCCTCCACGCCGACTTCCTGGCGGGCCTGCGCGAGCGGAGCCGCCACGCGTGGACGGCCCTCGTCATGCCCGCGCGGCAGTGGCGTTGGCGGATGCGAGGGGCGGCCCTGCACCTGGCGCACGAGGCGGCCGGACTGGCGGGCAAGGGGCTCGACCTCCTCTTCGCGGGCGGCTACCTGAATCTGGCCGACTTCCGCGCGTTGGCGCCCCCGGCGATCGGCCGCCTGCCGGCCGTCGTCTACCTCCACGACAGCCAACTTGCCCGCCCGGTCGAGCCCGGCCAGCGGCGCGACCTGGAGTACGACTTCGTCAACCTCGTGACGGCCCTTGCCGCCACCGAGGTCTGGCTCAACTCGGCGTTCCACCGCGAGGCGTTCCTCGGGGCCGCCCGCGCCCTGCTGGCCGAGATGCCCGACTTCGTGCCGGCTGGCCTGGTCGAAGGCCTGACGGCCAAGGCCCGCGTCATGCCGCCCGCCGCCGACCTCCGGCCCTTCGTTCCCGGCCGCGCGCGCAAGCGGAAGCCTCCGTTGACGATCCTCTGGAACCAGCGCTGGGAACTCGAGTCAAACCCCGAGGCGTTCTTTGAGGCCCTCTACCTTCTCGACCAGCAGAAGGTCCCCTTCCGCCTGGCGGTCGTGGGCGAGGCGATGCGCCGCTGGCCTCGTGCGTTCGAGGAGGCCCGCCGCCGCCTGGCCGACCGCCTGGTCCGCTTCGGCTACATCCCCGACCGCAGGGACTACGAGGACCAGGTCCGCCGGTCGGACGTCGTCGTCTCGACAGCCCGCCACGAGTTCTTCGGCCTGCCCGTCGTCGAGGCGGCGGCCGCGGGGTGCTTTCCGCTCGTGCCGGCCACGCTGAGTTACCCGGAGATCGTCCCGGCCGATCTGCACGGGACGTTCCTCTACCGGGACGAGCGGGAACTGCGCGTCAAACTGGCCCGGGTCCTCAAGGGCAAGGCCCCCTGGGACCACCTCGCGAGACTTGCCGACCACGTGCAGCGATATGACTGGGGCAACCGCATCCGCGAGTTCGACGAGGCCCTCGAGCGCGCCGCCGGCGCGTGAACGGCCCGCCATCCGCACGACTTCCCATGGCAACAGACTGCGACTACCTCGAGCGTCTGTCGGCCGCGGACACCTGCGCGCTTGCGCGGCGGCTCCTGGGCTGGTTCCGGCGGCACCGGCGTGACCTGCCCTGGCGGCGGACGCGCAATCCGTACCACATCTGGGTCAGTGAGGTCATGCTCCAGCAGACGCAGGTTCCGACCGTCCTCTCCTACTACGCGCGGTTCCTCGCGCGGTTCCCGACGGTCGAGGCCCTGGCCGCGGCCCCGGACCAGGCGGTCCTCAAGGTCTGGCAGGGCCTCGGCTACTACCGGCGGGCGCGGAACCTGCACGCGGCCGCGAGGATCGTCGCACGCGATCATGGCGGGCGCGTTCCGGACGATCCGGAGGCGTTCGGCCGCCTGCCCGGCGTCGGGCGGTACACGGCCGGCGCGGTCCTCTCGATCGCCTTCGGGCGGCCCCTGGCGGCGCTCGACTCAAACGCCATCCGCGTCCTCGCCCGCTGGTTCGCCGTCACGGAGCCGGTCGCGCAGGCGCGGGTGCACTGCGCACTCTGGACCCTCGCGGAGACGCTTGTGCCGCGCGGCGCGCCCGGCGACTGGAACCAAGCCGTCATGGAACTCGGGAGCGAGGTCTGCACGCCCCGCGCGCCCGGCTGCCTCCTCTGCCCCGTCGGTCGCTTCTGCCTCGCGGCCGCGCGGGGCATCCAGGCGCGTGTCCCCGTCCGCGCCAAGCGCAAGGCCGTCCCACACATCGAGGTGGGCGCCGGGATCATCTGGCGGCGCGGGCGGGTCCTCCTGTGCCGGCGCCGCGCCGACGCCATGCTCGGCGGCCTGTGGGAGTTCCCCGGCGGCAAGCGCCAGCCGGGCGAGTCCATCGAGGAGTGCATCCGGCGGGAACTCCGGGAGGAGTGCGACCTGGCCGTCATCGTCGGCAACCACCTCGTCGACGTGACGCACACCTACACCCACCTGCGCGTGACCCTGCGCGTGTACCACTGCCGCGCGGGACCCGGGCGAGTCCGGCGGATCGGCTGCGACGACGCCCGGTGGGTCCAGCCTGCCGAGATCGCCGACTTCCCCCTGCCGGCGGCCGACGTGCGGATCCTGGAGGCGCTGGGCCTGCCGCCCGACTGGGCGAGGGCCGCGACGCGCGGCCACACCGGCCGCACGCAAGGGCCGGGCCGGCCGCCGAAGACGCCCTAGTCCGCCTTACCGACGCGCCACTCCAGGACGCCGCCCGAGGCGTTCGGTGCCAGTTGGGCCTCGATCCGCAGGCCGTCCGTCTCGACCGGCGCAAACGTCCCGCGGTTGAACTTGTCGCGCTCGACGCCGTACGCCGGGGCCCCCGCGACCGGCTCCCACTTCCCGTCCTTCCGGTAAAGCAGCCGCCACGACTTCGGCACGCGGCACTGTCCCTGGCCCGTGTCGTCGAACCAGTAGACCTCGACGCTCGACACCCGCGCCGGCTTCGCGAAGTCGTACTGGATCCACTCGGCGGTCCCGACATGGGCCCACCACGTCATGCGGGGGACCTTGTGGTCGTTCGAGTTGGCCGGGTCGACCTGGTCGTTGGCGGCCCCGAGGCTGTCGTTCGGGTTGACGTGCGACGCGGTGACGCGGCTCTCGGAGGCGACAGTCGGCTTCGGGATCGCGCGCGCCGCCTCCGGCTTCTCAGGGATCCAGACCATCATCGGCCCGGCGGCCCGATGGTCCCACGCGTAGTAGGGGACGGCCGTGAGGTCAACCGGCCTGGGCGGCTCGCCGTCGGCCTGGCGCAGGAGCGCCTTGCCTTTGATGACCGTTACGCCCCCCAGCAGGTCCGGCCGGTGCCCGCCCTCCAGCGGCGCGTCGGCCGGAAGGTACAGGTTGTCCATGGACTTCCCGTTGTCGGCCGCCTCGATGCAGTAGACGACCGGTCCGCGCTGGAGCGCAACGCGGCCGGCATCGGCCTTGACCTCCGGATGCGCGTACACGCGGCGGACGGGCATCGGCAGTTGCAGGACGACCGCGTCGTGGTCCCGCCACTCCTGCCGAATTCGCGCGTAGCCCTTCTCGCGGTCGAGTTCGACCTTCGCTTCCTTGTTACTCACCTTGACGGTCGGCTGGACCTCGTCCTTGAGGGGCGGCGTGCGATAGAGGTCGTCCGGCCCGTCGTTCGGCCGGCACCAGGCCGGAATCCTCAGCGAGAGCGTGAACGTGCACGGCTTCTCAGGCTCGACCTGGATGTGCACGGCGCCGTCCCACGGGTAGGTCGTCTCCTGCCGGATCTCGACCGCGGGGGCGTCCTTGCGGGCGATCCGCCCCCTGCCCGCTGCGTAGAGGTTCACGTAGATGCCGCCTTCCGCGTCAGCGGCGTAGACGTAGCCGGGAACGCTGGGCAGAATCCGGGCGACGTTCACCGGGCAGCACGCGCAGCCGAACCACGGCTCCCGATGGTGCGTCCCCTTGGAAGCCAGCGGGTTGACGTAGAAGAACTTCTCGCCGTCGAGCGACACTCCTGAGAGGAACCCGTTGTAGAGGACCCGCTCGAGGACGTCGGCGTACCGCCCGTCGCCCGTCAGGAGGTTCATCCGATGATTCCAGAGGGCGTTGCCGATGGCGGCGCACGTCTCGCAGTAGGCCGAGCCATTCGGCAGTTCGTAGTTGTCGCCGAAGGCCTCGCCGGAGGACCGTGCGCCGACGCCGCCCGTCACGTGCATCTTCCGCGTGACGACGCTCTGCCAGAGCGCTTCGAGCGCGGGGAGGTAGCCCTTCGCGCCGGTCAGTGCCGCGACGTCTGCCATACCGCAGTAAAGGTACATCGCGCGGACGGCGTGGCCCACGGGCTCGGTCTGCTCGATGATGGGCTTGTGGTCCTGGCAGTAGTCGCCGTGGAGTTCGCGGCGGTCCGTCTTGTTGCCGCGCTGGTCCAGGAAGAAGCGGGCCAGGTTCAGGTACCGCGCCTCGCCCGTAAGGTCGTAGAGTTTCACGAGCGCCAGTTCGATCTCCTCGTGGCCGCACACGTCGTACCGCTTGCCGGGCCCGAACACCGAGTCGATGTAGTCGGCCAGGCGCACGGCCACGTCGAGCAGGTTGCGCTTCCCCGTCGCGCGGAAGTGGGCGACGGCGGCCTCAATCAGGTGGCCCGCGCAGTACAACTCGTGCATGGACTTCGTGTCGGACCACCGCTTCTGGAGTTCCTTGCGGACGGTGTAGAACGTGTAGAGGTAGCCGTCCTTCTGCTGGGCGCCGGCGATCTTCGCGATGACGCCGTCGAGGTACTTGTCCAACTCGGGGTCGGGGTGGGCCGCGAGCGAGTAGGCGGCCCCCTCGATCATCTTGTAGAGGTCCGAGTCGTTGAAGTAGATGCCCTCGAAGCCGCCGGGCTCCAGGCCGCCCGCCTTGGCGAAGTTCGAGATGCGGCCGGTCTGCTCGCACTGCTTGAAACCGTAAGGGATGGTGCGGGTCCGGTTCGTCTCGATCCGCGGTGTCCAGAAGGCGTCGCCGATCTCGACCTCGGTGAAGGGAACGGGGGTGAGTTTCCGGTGCGCGGGCTCCCCGGCCCACGCCGCGCCGGCCCCCCAGAGAACCGCCGCGAACACGAAGCACCTGGCAAGCATCATGCCGAGTCTCCCCGAGAGTCTGTCGTCGGACAGGTCAGTCGCCGATCGGCCGGATCTGGATGTCCCGCACGGCCCCCTTCGTCCGCCACGTCGCGATGCCGAAGGGCTGGGACGGCTCCACCTCCATCCGCACGCTGATCTTCCGGCCTTCGATGTTCGCGTCCACGAGTTGCTCGTCGTCGATCCACGCCTCGATCTTGGGGTCCGTCACGCGGACGCGGATGCGGTACCACCGCCCCTTCTCGAACTCCTTGAACTTGGTCGTTTCGTTGTTGGCGGCGTCAAACCCGTCGAGGCAGGAGAGGCCCACGATCGTCCCTCCCCACCCGCCGCAGATCAGGCTGCAACAGGAGTCTTTCACGGGGAAGGTCAGCCCGCAGAAGAAATCGCTCCCGTCCAGCCGGGCCGCTTCGAGGGTGATCTCGTAGTTCGTCTTCGGGAGGTCTCCGCCGGCCCACGTGATGCCCGTCAGGTCGGCCGGCCCCATCTCGAGGATGATCTGGCCGTCCTTGACCACAACCTCGCCGTGGCCCGCGAAGTCGGTCACCTTCCAGCCCGCGAGGCTCTTGCCGTCGAACAGGGACTTCGAGGCGGGCCTCCCGTTGCCGGACGGCTGTCCGGAGTCCGAGGCCATGCACCCCGCCAAGAGGACCTGGCCCACGAGCGCCAGCCCCACGACGACCGCCGTCCCCAGGGCCTTCCGACACGCATCCGTTCGCCTTGCCATGATCGTCTCCTCTCGCGCTCCGAGTCACTCGAGAACCGGCCGCACGCGGACGTTGCGCACGGCCGCCTTCGTCGCATAGGCCGCCACGCCGAGCGGCACGCACGGCTCCATCTCGAACCGGATCGAGACCTGGCGACCCTCGATCCCGCAGTTGACCGCCATGCGGCCGTTGATCCAGGCCTCGATCTTCGCGGGCGTGACGCGCACGCGGACCCCGTACCACCGCCCGCACTCGAAGTCCCGCAGGCCCATCGTCTCGTTGTGGGCCGCGTCCATCCAGTTCAGGCTCGACAGGCCGACCACGCGGCCGCCCCATCCGCCCAGGATCAGGCTGCAATGCGACGCGCCCACCGGGAACGTCACGCCGCAGAAGAAGTCGCTCCCTTCGATCCGCATCGCCTCCAGGGCAATTTCGTAATCCGTCTTCGGCAGGTCCCCGCCCGCCCACGTGATGCCCGTCAGGGGGAACTCGCCCGCCTCGAGCACGATGCGCCCGTCCTCGACCTTCACGTCCCCGTGCCCGGGGAAGTCGCTCACCTTCCATCCCGCCAGCGTCCGGCCGTCCAGGAGCGGCCGCCAGGCGCGCCCGGCGTCTGTCACCTCGGGTCCCGCACAGCCGCACCCGGCGGCCGCACTCCACGCCAGCATGGCCGCGAGCGCCGCGCCCGCCGGGACCGCCGCCAGCCGCCTGGTCATGGGCACCTCCGACGGCCGCCCGCCTACTTCTTCGCCGCGGGGATCACGTCCACGATCCCCACGTCGATGAACTGGCCGCCGCCCGTCTGGCGGCAATGCACCGCGATCACGGTCTTCCCCGGCTTGAGCGCGGCCGCGCCCTCCGCCGTCAGCGGCGCCTCCACATACTCCGCCGTGAAGCCCGAGAACTTGCCCGCCAGGACGCCGTTGACGTAGACCTCCGCGTCCTCGTCGTGGTGCACGCTGAACTGGAGCGAGGTGAACGTACCCTCGGGCAGCGTGACCTCGCGGCGAATCCAGATGTCCGGCGTCTTCCACTCCGTCCCGACGACGGCGCCGGGCGTCCCCCGGGTGCCGAAACCGCCAGGGCCCTCCTGCCACTTCGAGTCGTCGAAGTCTTTCTTCATCCAGTCGTCGGAAGGCTTCTCCGTCGTGTACCGCCACGGGAGGCCTTCCTTCTGGCTTGTCGGCACGACCGCCTTGACGATGGGCGGGGGCGGCATCTTCGAGAAGTCGCCCTGGTTAGCGGCCGCCAGACGCTCGAGGTCGCCCTTGAGGACCGCCCGGTCGTACGTCAGGAGGCCGTTGCACTCAACCTCGACGTCGGTGATCTGGGTATAGACGGCCGCTGACAGGCCGGGGTCGTCCTTCAGTTCATACACCTTCAGGAGGAACTTCTCGTACTGGGCGGTGAGTTCATCGGGGCCGGCCATGCCCTTGTAGCCCCAGTGCTCCTTCTTCCACGTGTGCCCGTCGAGGCCGAGGCCGAGCCCCCCGAACTCGCCGAGGACGGCGGCCCGCGACGGCTCGGGCTTAGGCGAGTTCGGCGCGGGGTAACTGTGGATGTCCATCACGTCACCCACCTTCTTGTCAGCCCAGCCGCTCGCGTTGTTCACCAAGCGGCTCGGGTCGAGTTCCTTGACCCAGGCCGTCAGGCGCTCGGTGTCATACTGGCCCCATCCTTCGTTGAAGACCACCCACATGATGACGGACGGGTGGTTGCGGTGCGTCTCCACGAGCGCCTTCAACTCCTTCTCAAACTGCGTCTTGGCCTCGGGGGTGCCGTTGTTTCCGCTCGGCATGTCCTGCCAGATCATGAGGCCCAGCCGGTCGGCCCAGTAGTACCACCGCTCGGGCTCGACCTTGACGTGCTTGCGGGTCATGTTGAACCCGAGTTTCCGCGTGATCTCGATGTCGTACCGCAGGGCCTCGTCGGTGGGCGCGGTGTAGATGCCGTCGGGCCAGAAGCCCTGGTCGAGCGGCCCCACCTGCATGACGAACTTGCCGTTCAGCATCGGCCGCATGATGCCCTTGTCGTCCTTGCCGAGGGCGATCTTCCGCATGCCGAAGTAACCCTCGACAGTATCCACGCCGGGCCAGTCGACGGTGACGTCGTACAGGAACGGGTCGTCGGGCGACCAGAGCCGCGGATTCGGAATCTTCACCTCGACCGCATCGCCCGCGATCCGTCCCGCACCCTTGGCGACCTCGCGGCCTTCCGCGCGAACGACGACCGTGTAGTCGCCCCGGCCGGCTAGGCCGGCCAGGTTCGGCGGCGGCTCCGCCTTCACGCGCAGGATGCCGCGATCCACGTCTGGAACGAGAACCAGGGAGTGAATGTGCGCCGCGCCCACGGGCTCCATCCACACGGTCTGCCAGATGCCGGTGGTGGGCGTGTACATGATGCCGCCGGGGTTGAGGACCTGCTTGCCCCGGGGCTGTTCGCCCTTGTCGGTCGGGTCGAAGACGCCGACGACCAGTTCCTGGGCCCCGTCCTTCTTCAGCGCGTCGGTAATGTCGAACGAGAAGGCGTCGTACCCGCCGCGATGGTCGCCGACCTTCGTGCCGTTCACGTACACGGTGGCTTCCCAGTCGACCGCGCCGAAGTGCAGCAGGATGCGCTTGCCGTCCCACGCCTTCGGCACCGTGAACGTCCGGCGATACCAGAGGCGCTCGACGTGCTTCATCACGCCCGACAGGGCCGACTCAATCGGGTACGGCACGAGGATCTGCCCCTCGAGGTCCTTGCCGACGGGGGCCGCCTCGCCCTCCTTGGCCTCGGCCCACTGCCACAGGCCGTTGAGGTTCTGCCATGCCTTCCGCACCATTTGCGGGCGCGGGTACTCGGGCAGCGCCTTATCCGGCGAGACGTCCTTCGCCCACCGGGTCGCCAGCGGCCCTTCGGCCGGCTTCCAGTCTGCGCCCACCGCCCGTGCGGCGCACCCAACCAACGCGATCGCGCACAGTGCAAGCAACATCCGCGTCCTCGGCATGATCCTACTCCTTCCCCTTGGGGGCACGTGCCAGATGGACCAGTGCCATCAGGGCAACGATCCCCGCCACGAGCATGACCAGAAACAGGACGAACGGTCCCCGCTGGGGGTTCACCGGCACGTCCGACAGTCGGAAGTACGGGCTCACGGCCTGCTGGCGTACCACATCCCGCGCGTAGGCTAACGTAAAGAGGCCCGCGAAACAAGCCGCCGCCGCCAAGCCGACCCTCGTGCCGCTGGGCCGCCGCCGCGCCACCAGCACCGCCACGACCGTCGCCGCCAGCGCCGCTGCCGCGACCCACCCCCAGGGCCCGGCCCCGTCGGCCGCCAGCAATGCGCCGCGCTCGTGCGCCGAAACCAGCAGGATGAGCAACACACCCGCCGCCACCCAGAGGACGCTCGTCACCGCGGCCAGCCGGAGCCCTGCCTCGGCGACGATCGGCCGCGCCTGCACGTCATGGACGAGGCCGCCCTTCGCCGCGACGGCCGTCATGATCCCTCCGACCGCCAGGAGGCCCAGGAGCGCAAACGCCAGGCGGGGCGCATACGTCGCGTCGTCCACGAACAGGGCCTTCCCGCCATGCGCATGGCAGAACTCCGCCCACGCGTCCGGCCGCTGCGAAAGGAGCGTGTCGCTCACAAGGATGGCGGCCACCAGGCCGAGCGCGGCCAGCGCGAGCGCCGGAGCCCAGGCCCCCGCCGGTCGCTCCTCTGGCCACCGCTGCCGCACGTGGTACAGAAGGTAGAAGGCTGTGATCACGAGCGGCACGATGCCCAGCCACCAGTACGCCAGGAGGACGTTTGCCGCGTAGAAGAGGTTCCCGTAGAGAACCTGGACGAAGAGGAGCGGCGCGATGCCGAACGTCGCGCCCATTGACAGGAAGAAGATCACGGGCGGGCCGAGCGCGCGGCCCGCGTTGGCCAGGTCCGGCCGCGCGCGCCGCCGAAGCGCCGCCGCCAGCAGGATCGCCGTCCCGCCCACCGCCCCGCCGATGAACATCCAGTGGACCGCCAGCGTCAGCGACATGAGGAGCCGCCCCAGCCACGGGACGACCGGCAGGCCGAGCATGTCGGGCGATGGCACGAGGTCCGGGCTCACCGCGGCCCTCCGACCCGCACGGCGGTCCCCAGGTCGGCCAGGTACCGCGCGAGCGCCTCCTTCTCGGCGTCGGTTCCCGGGAAGGGCGGCATCGCGGGCTTCAACGCGTTCATGTGATCCAGCAGATAGCGTGCATTCGCGACCGACCCGCCGCGCACCAGCGGCCGCACGGCGTTGTACCCGTCGAGCGTGTGGCACGCGTGGCACGCGGCCCGGAAGACGGGGGGCCCCGTGTCGCGCGGGTCGAGATCGGCGGCGCTTCTGCCCGGCGGCAGGGCCCACGGCGCGGCCGCGAGGACGCCCGCCTCGCGCACGCGCGTCAGGTTCGCGCGACGGTCGACGCCTGCGGCCTCGGCCGCGGTCACGCCCGTCGAGTACATAAAGCCCTCGATGATGTAGGGCTTGCGCACGCCCTCCCGGACGAACTCGAAACTCCCATACGAGACGAACGCGAGCAGGCACACCAGCACCGCCCGGAAGACCGACACGCTGTAGTCCCGCCGCCACATGCCCACCAGGGCACTTGCGGCCAGGATGACGAACGTCGCCATGCCGAAGCCGAGGAAGACCACCATCACCGGCGCCCCGCCCCGGAGGAACGCCCGGGCCCGCCCGGGCAGCACGGCGAACGCCCATCCCACCAGCGGCAGGCACAGCCAGACCGGCAGGATCATGCGGTAGGCGAGGCACGTCATCTTCTCCCGCACGGCGGGCGCGAGGTCCTTCAAAAGCGCCACCAGGAGCATCACGCCGGCCCCGCCCAGGGCCAGGGAGACGAGCGTCCGGATCAGCGTCGTCGGCCAGAAGAGGGGGTTGAAAAGCGCCGGCCAGAATCCGCCCGCCGCGGCCGGCCGCCACGAGCCCGGCGTCAGCATGAAACTCAGGATGCTGTTAATGATCACGAGCGTCAGCCACGATGCCCCCGCGAAGACCCACGCGATGGTGTTGTGCGCCCGCGGCGCAATCCGGTCCCATGTGTACACGTAGAGGTAGATTGCCGCGACCTCGACGATGAAGAGCACCCACTCGCTCGCCCACGCCCAGACGAACAGGTGGATGAGGGCCGATGTCGCCCGCGGGTTCACCACCGAGATGGCCAGCCAGATGCCCACCCCCGTCATCGTCCCCAGGACGTACGGCACCGCGAGGATCATCCGGGCGTACTGGCGGAGGAACCGGCGCGTGTCGTCGTCGCCATCGCGGATGGCGCGCCGCTCGGCCAGGGCAACCAGGAAGGCCGCCCCGATCGAGAACTGGGCGATGAAGACGTGGAAGATTGCGATGCCCGCGATGAGCATCCCGCCGCCCAGGATCGGCAACTCGAAGATCGGGTACTCCAAGCCGCCTCCTTCCGCGCTCTGGCCCGCCCGGCCGCCGCGCGCGGCGACCGCGCTGCGGACAGCCCGTCAGTCCCCCGCGACCCGCGTGCTCCGCAGGGGGTTCGCCTCGCTGAAGGGGACCTGGCTGCCGCCCTTGACCCTCAGCCAGGAGACGTACCGCACGCCGCCCTCGGCCACGGTCGCGAAGTCCTGGAGCCGCACCTTCCGCCCGCCGGCGTCCGTGACCTCCACGACGGCGATCGCGCCCGCCCCGCCCTCGGGCTCCACGACGCGCCCCTCCAGGTGCGCAAGGTCAAGCACCGGCGCGGCCCCGGCCCCCGACGTCGGGTCCGCGAAGCCGGTCACGTTGATGAACCGGTCCCGCGACCGCTCGTCCTTCTCCTCCAGAAGCGTCAGGCGGATCGTGTGCCGGCCGGCGGAGAGGCCCGCGTGCTCCCACGAGAACGGCTCGCCGCGCGTCGGATCGTACTGGCTCACGATGGCGACCTCGCGGCCGTCGATCTCGACCCGCGCCCGGCCGGCGTCGTCGAACTTCCTTCCCTCCCAGCGGACGCCCGTCCCCTCGAACGTGTGCTCCACCCAGGCCCCGACCTGGTTGACGGCCCACAGGTCGCCGTACTGCTGCCAGCCGGGGCTGAAGCGCATGGGCGGCGGCTTCCCGACGCGGCAGGCCAGCAGGACCGGCCCGCGGTAGAGGCTGGCCTTCCCCGCGCACTCCCGCTCTCCGACCCACGCGCGCAGGCCCATGTCGAAGTCGATCTCGACCGCGTCGCCCGGCGCCCACCGGCGGTCGAGCGCAAGGTACGTCCCCGCCCGCACGTCCGGCACGCCGGCCCCGTTGACGGCGACGCGCGTCCGCTCGGACCAGTGGGGGATCCGGAGCCTGAGC
Source organism: uncultured Anaerolineales bacterium (assembly GCA_964354185.1). Taxonomy (GTDB): domain Bacteria; phylum Planctomycetota; class Phycisphaerae; order FEN-1346; family FEN-1346; genus CAYGZE01. The sequence goes on from CAYGZE010000003.1 coordinate 33,873, forward strand.
GGAAACGCCGCTTCCCGCTCGGGCTCGACGCGCAGCCGCACGCGCCCCTCGCGCGGATAGGCCGTCTCCTGCCGCAGCGTGACGCGCACGCCGGCGACCTTCGCGGCCATCTCCGAGGGCCCATACCAGTTGAGGACGAGGCCGCGGCCGTCGGTCATCAGCGCCCAGTCGCTCGCCAGGCCCAGGCCGCGCGGCGCGTTGGCGCTACAACAGTTGACCTCCTCGCTTCCCGGCCGCTTCTGGAACGCGATCTCCTCGGTGCTCGGCCGCCGGACGCCGTCCATCGGCGTGTTGTAGGTGCACCACTTTCCGTCGCGCGACTGGCATCCGAGGACGGCGTTCAGGGTCGAGAGTTCCAGTTCGTCGGCCACGACCGACCGTCCCGTCATCCGGAGCATCTCGACGCTCATCGCCATCCACGCCACGGTGCAGCACGTCTCGATCGCGCCCGGGTGGTACGGGTTCCCCTGGGCCTGTTCGCCCGAGGAGAAGCCGCCCGTGTTGTGGCGGTCGAGTTTGGCGATGCTCCACCACGTGCGCTCAAAGGCGGTGCGGCAATCCGCGTCGCCCGTCAGCCGGTAGAGTTCCGCGAGGCCCAGGATCGGATGCAGGCTCTCCCAGCGCGGCTTCGGGCACTGAAAAAACTCGCGGCCCGCGAGGGCGTTGCGCAGGTAGTTGCCCGCCGGCGATCCGTCGGGCGCCTTCGCCTCGAACTCGCGCACGATCTGGCGCGCGAGGTCCAGGTACCGCGGCGTTTGCGTCGCGCGGTACAGCAGGCACAGCGAGTGGATCACCGCGTGGTTCATCTCGACGCTGCCCATGCTGGCGACCGGCCGCCCAGTGCCGAGGAACCTCGCGCACAGGAGGTCGCCGATCCGCACGGCGCACGCCAGTGCCTTCGTGTCGCCCGTCTCTTGGTGCCAGAGGAGCAGGCCCAGCATGACGTGGTAGTGGCCCCAGGTGTCCCACGTGCCGCCGGCGTTCGGCGCCTGGCCCGTCAGGCGGCAGTCCTTCGGGAACGGCCCGAGGTACCCGTCGTCGGCCTGGAGCGCAACGAGCCGCGCGACGAACTTTTCAAGGTGGGCCCGCAGGGCCGGATCGCCCGTCAGGCGGAGCACCTGGACCGCACCCGTCAGGTACTTGCCGGCAAACTCGCCCGACCACGGGAGCAGGCTGCGATAGGGCTCCTTGTCGCGGTCGGCGAACATCTCGAGCACGGCGGGGTTGCGGTCGGGCATGCCCAGGAGCCACTCCCGCGTGACGGCGTCGACGTATTCGCCCACGACGCCGCCCAGCCGGAACTCGGCGCCAGCAACTCGCTCCAATTCGCCCTTGCGTATCTCGTGCTCGGCGCCGGCCATTCGGACCTCGCCCGCACCCAGTGCCGCCAGGACCGCCATCACGACCGCCACGTGCCTCATCCGTCATTTTCCCGCGAAGGCCCACCGCACGCCGCAACTGGGCTTCGCCTCCCAGTAGGGATGCA
>CAYGZE010000004.1:0-5580 GCA_964354185.1 uncultured Anaerolineales bacterium
CGGCCCGTCAGGCCGCGCTCGAACAGTTCGTTGTCCACCAGTTCCCGGATCAGGCCCGTCGAGATCCGCGTGAGGCCCGACTGGAACACCTTCTCCTCGACGACGCCCGCGATCTTGCGCGCGGTCCCGAGGTCGATGTGGGCCTCTTTCTCGAGGGCCTCGACGATGCGGCCTTTGTCCCAGGCCACGAGGGCGTCCTTCGCCCCCGTGTCGACCAGCAGGGCCATGTCGGTCGAACTGCGGGGCCCGCCCTCGGCCGCCTTGCGCACCGTCGTCGCCCGCCGCGACTGCGCCCGCCGGTCGCGGTACAGGATGTACGCCTTCGCCGTCTTCGCGTGGCCCGTCTCGATCAGGACCTTCTCCACGAGGTCCTGGATCTCCTCGATGCCCGGCACGTCGGCTTCGTAATGGCGTTCCAGGTAGTCCGCGACGGCCGACGCCAGTTCCTCCGCGACGAACCGGTCTTCCCCGCCCACGGCCTGGGCCGCCTTGAAGATGGCGTCCGCGATCCGCTCCTGGTTGAACGGGACGATCCGCCCGTCCCGCTTCCTCACGTGGGTGATACGCTGGGCCATTCCGACCCCCTCCTTGCCGCCCAACTCCCCTGCCCGTGCCCGGTTCGCGATCTCGTGCCGATCCTGCGCAAAGCCCGTCTGGTCGTCATCTCGGGGGCGGCCTCGCGGCCGCCCCCTCATCCCCCGCGGCGCTGGAGTCCCGGGGCCGGGCGTCAACCGCCCGCGCCGGCCCTCGGTTTCTTGCCGGACGGCGCCGGTCCCGGTCCCGGACCGGCTGCGCCGCCCCCCTCCCCGCGCCTGGCCAACATCGGCTTGACCTCCTGGGCGAACTCCGACGGGCTCTGGAAGTTCTTATAGACACTCGCAAATCTCACGTAGGCGACCTGGTCCTCCTTGGCCAGTTTCTTCATCACCAGGTCGCCGATCGCGCGGCTGGGGATCTCGGCGTCCGGCTTCGCCGTCAACTCATCCTCGATCTCCTGAAGCATCTCGTCGAGGCGCTCCGTCGGCACCTTCCGCTTGTGGAGCGCGAGTTCCAGCCCCCGCCGGATCTTCGCGCGGTCGTAGGCCTCGCGGCTGCCGTCCTTCTTGATCACGCGCAGCCGCACGTCCCTCTCCACGTGCTCGTACGTCGTGTACCGGCGCCCGCACGCCAGGCACTCGCGCCGCCGGCGAATCGCCGCGCCGCTCGCCCGCGAGTCGACCACCTTGTCGTTATCCTGATGACAGAAGGGACACCGCATCGACAAATCCGCCCCATGCGGACGCCCGAGGGCGCCGCTCCCAGTTCACGCCGTCAAGACGCCAACGCCCCCACCATATGCTGCGTATTCGTCGGCCATGGAAGACGCCCCCATCCGGCCGTCAAGAGGATCGGAGGATCCTCAGAAAATGCGCCGCCTGCTACTCCATATCGACAGGAAGCATCCTAGGACTACAGCCTATGGGGTGTCAAGGAACTTCTTTTCTCGCTCAGGTTCGGCTGGGAATGTCCACAAACTCGGAGGGCCGCAACACAGTATACCACAACGGATTGTGGCTGCACCGCCCGACTTATCCACCAGCCGTTTTTTTTCTCCACCGCATTCAACCGGCTGCGCCACAACCCCAACCCCCGGGGCGCGCGCCCGCGCCGCGCCGCAACACCTGGGGCCGCCCGCGCGCAGACCTGCCCCGCGGGCTTTTCGCTTCCGGGAGAGTCGGCCGCCCCTACGGCTTGGCGGCCGGATGGACCTCCAGCCGCACGCCGCTCGAAGCCAAGAGCGCGCGGCCCAGGTCGTCCGGGTAATCTTCGCAGCAGACGATCCGCTCGATGCCGGCGTTGATCGCCATCTTCGCGCACAGGCTGCACGGATGGTGCGTCGTGTAGAGCGTCGCGCCCGCGATCCGCACGCCGTGCTTGGCGGCCTGGATCATCGCGTTCTGCTCGGCGTGGAGGCCGCGGCACAACTCGTGCCGCTCGCCCGACGGCACCGCCATCTGCTGCCGCAGGCATCCGGTCTCGAGGCAGTGCGGCACGCCGCTCGGCGCGCCGTTATACCCCGTCGCCAGGATCCGTTTCTCGACGACGAGGACCGCGCCGACCTGCCGCCTCAGACACGTCGATCGCCGCGCGACCTCGCCGGCGATCGCCATGAAGTAGTCGTCCCACGAGGGCCGTTCCATGGTGGAGTACGGTATCGGCGGGGCAAGGGCGTGTCAAGCCTGCCTGCCGGCAGGCAGGCGCGAGGGGCCGCGCCGGCGCCCGCGAGGGGCCGCGCGGGGGCTACGGCAGGAGGACGATGCCGTGGCGGCCGCCCGTACGGACGGTGATGAAGCGGCGGACGCCGTCTCCCCCCACCGGCGCCGCCCAAGGCGCCAGGACGATGACGGACGGCGTCCGCTCGGTGATTCCGGCCGACGGGTAGGCCCGCCCGAGGAGCGAGCGGTGGACCTCGAGCCATCGCGCGGCGGCGCGGGTGTCGACGGGCCCGCCGGCGTCGCCCAGGACGATCGCCACGAGGGCCCCGTCGTCCCGGACGGCCGCCAGCGGCGGGGCGTCCGGCTCGTCCACGTCCACCCGCAGCACCAGCCGCAGGCGCCCGTCCACCAGCGCGGGCACCTGGGCCTCGATCGCCGCGACGAGGGCCCCGCGGTCCGCCGGCTCCCAGAACGAGAAGGCGGGGCACTCGGCCGGCGTGGGTTCGCGCTCGGCGGCGGGGGCCGGCCGCTCCGCGGCGACCGGCGCCGCCTCGGCCGCACGCGCCGTGGGCACGGGCGCCGCCTCCGGCGCACGGGCCGCCGACACGACAGGCGGCAGGTCCACCGCGACAGACGACGCCTCGCGGGCCGATTCCAGCAGCAGCCGCCAAACATCTGCGGCGGGCGCCTGGGCCAGGACGCTCAGCGGCTCGGGGCGGCCGGCGGCCGACTCGCCGTTCATGTAGCCCTCCGAGGCCACGTCGCAGCCGAGGAACTCCCGCGCGGCCCCCGCGAGGCGGCGGCGCACGCGGTCGGCTTCGGCCGCGCCCGCGCTGCCGACGACGAAGAGCGAGACGGGCGCGGCCGCGCCATGCGCCCGCCACGACTTCAGGCCCCGGTACGTCTCAACCAGGCTCTCGGGGTCGGGGGCGCCCACGAAGACGGCGCGCCCGACGGCGCGGTCCAGGTCGGCCAGCCTCCCGTCCGGCGGATCGATGCAGACGATGCCGACCTGGTCCGCGAGGCGCAGCAGGTCCGGCACGACGCGGGCAAGGTCAGAAGCATGGAGATAGTTGAGCGGCCCCACGCGGCCGCACGCCGGCTCGCCCACCAGGTGGGCGTCGGCGCGGCCGCCGTCGAAGACGAAGACCGCCGCCGCGCGGCAGGCGGGCGCCAGCCGCCGCGCCACCGCCAGGCCGACCCGCCGCCGCTCCGGGGGCTCGATGCCCGCCGGCACCAGGGCGTAGAGGCCGCGCGGAGGCGCGGCCACCGGCGGGCCGGCGCTGCCGAGGAACACCTCGGCCAGCGCGCCGAGGCCCCCCTCCCGGACCGCGCCGACCGGCCGCTGACCGACGAACATCCTTCGAGGTGTGCGCACGCAGGGCCCCCCGCTGGGCCGTTCCCCTCCCCGCTACGGGACCTCCACGACGCTGTTGAGTTCGCCGTAAGGGTTGCTCTCGACATACGGGTTGGCCGGGTCGCTTGTCCATCGCCCGTCGATAATCAGGCGATAGGCGTACCGGCCGGGCGGCAGGGGCACTTCCTTCTGCCACACGCCCGCCAGCGGCGCCGGGGCCATCTCGCCGTCGCCCGCGCGCCACTGGTTGAAGTCGCCCGCCACCTGGACGCTCTTGGCGTCGGGCGCGTGGCAGACGAACCGCACGCCCCCGTCGACCACGACCGCCCCGTAGACCATCTCGATCTTCTGGTCGACCGCCTGCTCTGCCTGGGCCGCGGCGCCCGCCTGCTCGCGCTCCAGGTCCTCGTAGGCGAGTTGCAGGTCGGTGGCCAGGACCTCCTGGGCCACCGACCGGTAGTCCTGGTGCCCGCGCGAGCCCGGCAGGAACTCCGAGATCGGGCTCCCCATGGCGGCCGCCTCCCGCAGCGAGACGCTGAACCGCACCACCGTGTCGAGCACCATCGGGCCGTACTGCTCCCGGAGGTGCACGAGGGTCCTGCGCATCGACCGGGCCCGCGAGTCGTACATGGTGGCCAGGATGCGGACGGCGGGCCGGCGGCCCGTCCGTTCGCCCAGCAGGTCGATCGTCTCCAGCGTCCGCCCGAGGCCGTGCAGGCTGAAGAAGCCCAGGTCCACCGGGACGATCACCTCGCTGGCCGCCCGCAGCGCGTTGATCGCCAGCAGTCCCAGGCCCGGCCCGCAGTCGACGACGACCAGGTCGTAGCGGTCGCGCGCGCCGTCGAGCGCCCGAAGGAGGCGCTCGTCGCGCCCCTCGGCACCCGCCAGCGCCTGCTCGACGCTCGCCAGGCCGACGACCGCCGGCGCCAGGTAGAGGTCGGGCAGGATCTCCCACGCGACGTCCGGCAGGCCGAGCGCCGCCTCGGCGTCCGCGCCGCCCAGCACGTCCCACGTGCTGACCTCGACTTCCTCCTCTTTGACCCCGCACCCGATGGTGGCGTGTGCCTGAGGGTCGAGATCGATCAGAAGCACGCGGCGCCCTTCGCCGCCCAACGCGGCCGCCAGGTTGATGGCCGTCGTCGTCTTACCGCATCCCCCCTTGTGGTTGAACACGGTGATGACCCGCATCTCGTGCCTCCTTGCCCCTCGAGAGTCCGGTCAACCGCCGCTCGCTGCGCCCCGCTTGCCAGTATTGGCGCAGCCCCCGCGTCACCCACCTATAGTACCACTTCGGTCGGTCTGCAACGACATCTTTAATAAACTTATCGGACCTTCCGGTTTTTCCGCGCCGCCGCGCGGAAGGGCCCGGCGGCCGCGTGCCACTGGCGGCTTGGCTGCCAGTGCTCCGCGCGCGCGCGGACCGGCCTGGCACTCCGGCGCAACTTCCCCTTCCCGCGGCGGGTGCGGAGACCTGCCGCGCGATGTTGTGGCGGACCTTCCGCACCGGCACGCGCCGCGGCGCGGAGCCCGCTCCGCGCGGGGCGCCGCCGGATTCGGGGCGCATACCGTGGTCTGTGACAGGGTTACGGCACTCCCAGGCCACTCAGGCCGACCGCAGGGGCCCCGCCGGGCCTGTTTCCCAAACGCAACGCGCGCTGTGCCAACGCAACGCCTCCACAAGTCGTTTCCTGACAGGCTCTTATGATAACGAACACCTCTTTGTGTCTTTCCGCGGGTGTCAGGACGAAACGCCTGCGGCCGCGGCACCGCGGTCCGACGCAGCAGGAGCGTGCAATACGAAAACCGCAAGTCGTTGCAGCATAAGATGTTATGACGGCGCCGGAGAAATCTGCGGCACCTCTTCCTCGTCTGGCACACGCCTTGCGGACCGTAGAGTGCATGGCTCGTTCTTTAATGGCATCGCTTGTGGTTTCACGCATAGCCCTCCCCCGGGTGCGACGAGTCCTCAGGCGCTTTGCCACACAACCCCCTAAACTCCCAATTAAAGGGCGAGCCATCCTTTGACAA
>CAYGZE010000004.1:5680-32943 GCA_964354185.1 uncultured Anaerolineales bacterium
CTTTGCCACACAACCCCCTAAACTCCCAATTAAAGGGCGAGCCATCCTTTGACAATTTCGCGTCCCGGAAGTTCGGCGGCGCGCCGAGTTTGTCGCACGGGCAAGACCATCCCTCCAGGTCTTGCCCGATCCTTTTTGCGGAGCCCCGGTCCGCGCGTCCGTCAGCCCCCCGGGCGATTCCGACCAAGTCGCGGGAACCGCGGTCTTCCTGGCGAGTCTAAACTCTTGTTATGCTGGCCGCGCCGTCCCCGTGCGCCGGAGGGCCGATCATGACCGGACGCCAATCCGTCATTCTTCCCGCATTTGCGCTGTTGTGGCTGGCGCTCCTGGCCTGCGCGGCCGGGGCGTCGTACATCGAGGAGGAGTTTCAGCCGCCGCGCGACCTCCCCGCGCCGCCGGCCCCCGCGTATCGGCCGCCGGGCCCGCACGTCCCGGAACTCGCGCGGTACCTCGACGCGCTGGAGGTGCGTCCGCCGGTCCTCTGCCGCCAACTCGCCCTCTACCCGGTCGTCCTGCGCGGCGCGCCGCTGGCGGGCCGCTGGCTGACGGCGGACCAGGCGCTGGCGCGCGGACTCCTGGCCGTCACCGAGCGCGGCGCCGAGGGGGCCGTCCCCGTGATCGTCGTCGAGAACCGCAGCCGCGAGGACCACGTGTTTCTGATGGCGGGCGAGGTCCTCGCGGGCGGCAAGCAGACGCGCACCCTCCGCCAGGACGTCATCCTGGCGCCGGGCCAGCGGGTCGAGGTCGCCGTCTTCTGCGTCGAGGCCCACCGCTGGGAAGGCGAGCCGGCCCTGCGGTCCGCGGAGGTGCTCGTGCCGTCGTCGATCCAGCAGGAGATGCGGAAGGGCGCGGGACAGGATGCCGTCTGGGGCGAGGTCGCCCGCAGCAACGAGGCGCTCGGCGCGGCCGACCGCGAGGGCAGCATCGAGGCGGGCCTGAAGGCCCCCGCCGTGCAGCGCGACCTGGAGGAGGTCCGTAAGGGCCTCGTGCCGCTTCTGCCCGGCGACGCCGTGGGCGTTCTCGTGGTGGACCGGCGGCGCGGCGCGGCGGTCGGGGCCGAGTTCTTCGGACGGCCTGACCTGGCGGCGGCGCTCCTGCCGAAGATCGTCGACGCCTATGCCGTCGACCTCGTGGTCCGGCGCAAGGTTCGCACCGAGATGGCCGGCCCGCGCGACGACACGGGCGCGCCGCTGGGCGAGGCCCTCGGCCGGCGGTTCCTCGAGGAGATCCGGCGGGCCGGGAGCGTCCGCTGCGAAACGCCCGGCTCCGGCGCCGGCATCCGGATGCGGGCCGGCGGGCTGCTGGGCGATGGCGTGAGCCTGGGCGACGCGGTCGTCCATTTCGGGTGCCAGACGGAGGTGCGGCTGGCGCCGGTCGAGCCGCCGCCTCCGCCGCCGCCTCCACCGCCGCCCCCGCCGCGGCCGCCGTGGCCGCCGGTCCCGGGGCCGGAGCCCGTGCCGATGCCCAAGCGGCGGGAGCCGCCCCTGATGGACCCCATGCCCCGGCCCGAACTGCCGGACGAGCCCGTACCGATGCCGAACACCTTGCGGCCGGCGGCGCGGTAGGCGAGCGCACGGAAAGGAAGCGACCATGCGAAACCTGATGCGGATCGGCGCGGCGGCCCTGGCGCTGGCGGCGGCCGCGGCCGTCGAGGTCCGGGCCGCCGGCCTCCTGGTGCCGAAGGACGAGGGGGTCCCGCCGCTGGCGGTCAAGTATTTGCGCGTCGATACGACGATCGTCGACCAGGCGGCGACCACGCGCGTCACGCAGGAGTTCCAGAATGCGACGCCGAGCGACCTGGAGTGCACGTTCGTCTTCCCCGTGCCGAAGGGCGCGGCGATCCGCGACTTCGCCATGTGGGTCGGGGGCAAGCGCGTCCAGGGCGAACTCCTCGAGAAGGACCGCGCGCGGGAGGTCTACGAGCAGATCGTCCGCCGCGCCCGCGACCCCGGCCTCCTGGAATACATCGACGGGTCGGTCCTGCGGATGCGGGTCTACCCGGTCCTGGCCAAGGGGACGCAGAAGGTCGAGGTCGAGTACACGGAACTGGTGCCGATGGACGAGGGCCTGGCGGAGTACCGGTTCCCGATGCGGGTGGGCGACAAGGCGTCGCGGACGCTGGAGGACCTGACGCTGGCCGTCCGCATCCGGAGCCAGGTGCCCATCAAGAGCGTCTACAGCCCGACGCACGACGTGGGCGTGACGCGGCCGTCGGACCACGAGGCCGTCGCGGGCACGGAGATGAAGGCGGCCGCGCTCGACCGCGACTTCCACCTGTTCTACACGGTCGGCGAGCAGGACGTCGGGCTGAACCTGATGACGTGGCGGCCGGACCCGAAGCAGCCGGGCATGTTCCTGGCGCTCGTGAGCCCGCGGAGCGAGGGCGAAGACCGGCGGCCCGTCCCGCGCGACGTCGCGTTCGTCCTCGACACGTCCGGGTCGATGAAGGAGGAGGGGAAGATCCTCCAGGCCCGCGCGGCCCTGGCCTTCTGCGTCGACAAACTGGGGCGCGACGACCGCTTCGCCATCCTCCAGTTCTCGACGGCCGTCCAGACGTTCGCCGACGGCTGGACCGAGGCGTCCGACCGCAACCGCAAGAAGGCCCGCGAGTGGATCGACGCCCTGGAGGCCGGCGGCGGCACGAACCTCTCCGACGCCCTCGAGCGGGTCTTCGCCCTCGGCTTCGACGAGAAGCGGCCCGCGATGGTCCTGCTCCTCACGGACGGGCGGCCCACCGTCAACACGACCGACCTGGAGGCCTTGGCCAAGATCGTCAAGGAGCACAACCGGCGGAACCTGCGGATCTTCACCTTCGGCGTCGGCGACGACGTCAACACGCACCTCCTGGACCGCATGACGGAGGACACGGGCGGCGTGCCCGAGTACGTGCGCCAGGGCGAGGCGATCGACGGCAAGGTCACGCGCCTGTTCGCCAAGATGAGCCACCCCGTCTTGACCGACCTCGCCATCGAGATCCCCGGCGTCCGGGTGACCGAGATGTACCCGCAGCGGCTGCCGGACCTCTTTCGCGGGGCCCAGGTCGTGATCGCGGGCGCGTACACGGGGGCGGGCGACTCGGTCATCCGCCTCACCGGCCGCACCGCGGAGAAGCGCGAGACGTTCACCTACGAGGGGACGTTCCCCGAAAAGACGACGGAGCGGCCGTTCGTCGGCTCGATCTTCGCCCACCGCAAGATCGGCTTCCTCCTGGACCAGATCCGCCTGCACGGCGAGTCGAAGGAACTGCGGGACGAGGTGGTGCGGCTGAGCCTGGCGCACGGCATCGAGACGCCGTACACGAGTTACCTCGTCCTGGAAAACGAGGCGCAGTACAAGCAGTACGGCATCCAGGTGGTCGGCACGGGCGGGAGCGACTACGTCCCGCCGGCAGCGGCGTGGGGCGCCGGCACGGAGGTGGCCCAGGCCGGACCGGCGCCGGCCGCGCCGCCGGCCGCCGACATGGCGGATGCGATGCGCAAGGGCGGCGAGGCCCGCGAGCGCGCCGCCGAGCGGATCGACCACGAGATGGGCCTGGCCCCCGCGGCCAAGCCGCAGGACGCCGGCGCCGCCAAGTCGGCGCAGCCCGAGGTGCCGCGCGGCGGCGGCGTGCGGGTCGAGGTCCGGGCCCTCCGCGAGGAGCAGACGGGCAAGACGGCCGTCGACATCGCCCAGGACATCAAGCGCCTGCGCGAGGCAAACAACGATGCCCGGCCCGCCGGCGGCGGACCGACCGTCCAGCACCGCGCCGGGCGCCCGTTCGTCAACTACCGTGGCGTCTGGGTCGACGAGCGGTTCCAGGGGACGGAGCGGCTGACGCGGGTCCGGTGGGGGTCGGAGGCCTACTTCGGCGTCTTGCGCGCGCGCCCGGAACTCGGGGGGCCCCTGAGCCTGGGCGTGCGCGTGGTCGTCGCCACGGCCGCCGGCAAGGCGCTCGTGGTGGACGACGACGCGGGCGCCGAGACGCTGGACGCGGCGGCCATCCAGGACCTGTTCCAGGACGCCGGCGGGGCGGGGAAGTAGCACCACAGCACGACTTCCATGCTGGCGCGGCGGGTCTCCGGACCTGCCGCGCCAAGTTGCGTTGGGGTCCTAGACGCGGTCGGGGCTGGCCAGCCACCGGGGGGTGGGCGTGGTCTCCTGGGACCGCATGAGGTCCTCGCAGGTGACCTCGCCGCCGGTGCCGAGGCCGCGGCCGACCTCGACGACCCAGCGGACGAGGGCGTCGACGACGGCCGGGTCGAACTGGCGGCCGGCCTCGCCCTGGAGGGTGCGGATGGCCTCCAGGACGGTGCCGCCGCCGCGGTAAACGCGGTCGGAGACGACGGCGTCGAGGGCGTCGGCCACGGCCAGGACGCGGGCCCCGCGCGGGATCGCCTCGCCGAGCAAGCCGTCAGGATATCCAGATCCATCCCATCGCTCGTGATGGTGGCGGACGAGGGCGATCTCGCGGTCCAGAAAGTTCAACTGCTCGAGCATGCGCACGCCGACCAGGACGTGGTCCTCCATGATGCGGCGTTCCTCGGCCGACAGCGGGCCCGGCTTCCGCAGGATGGCGTCGGGCACGCCGATCTTGCCGATGTCGTGCAGGACCGCGGCGCGGCGAACCGTGGCCGTCTCCTCCGGGTCCAGGCCCAGCGTCTCGGCGACGGCGACGGCGTAGCGCGTCACGTTGACCGAGTGCGACTTCATGTACGGGTCGCGGGCCTCCAGGGCCTGCACGAGGCCCTGGCTCTCCTGGACGAAGGCGTCCTTCGAGCGGAGCGACAGGCGGGCCATCCGGCGCTGGAGGTCGTCGACCTGCTTGGACTGGCTGACGACCTCCTCCTTCTGGTCGGCGCAGATCTGCCGCCAGGTGCGGACGCAGTCGCGTCCGGCGTGCTTGGCGGCGTAGAGGGCCTCGTCCGCCAGGCGCAGGAGGGCCTCGGGCGTGCTCGTGCCCGACGCCTCGGCGGCGCTCACCCCGGCGCTCAGGGTCACCTGGACGCTGTGCTTGCCGTCGGAGATGTAGCGCTGGGCGACGCGTTTGCGGATGCGTTCGACGGCGCTGACGGCCTCTTCGGACGAGGTGCTCGGCATGAGGACGATGAACTCCTCGCCGCCGTAGCGGACGGCGACGTCGGTCTCGCGCACCTCGCCGAGGATGGCGCGGGCCACCTCGACGAGGACGCGGTCGCCGAAGGCGTGCCCGTAGGTGTCGTTGACGGTCTTGAAGTGGTCCAGGTCGAACATCGCCAAGGCGAGGTCGCTGCCGTGGCGGCGGACGCGCTGGAACTCCTGCTTGAAGACCTCGAAGAAGCGGCGGCGGTTCCACAGGCCCGTCAGTTCGTCGGTCGTGGCGAGTTCTTCGAGGCGGGCGTTGGCGGCCTCCGCCGCCTGGCGCGCCCGGACGAGTTCCGTCACGTCCACCACGTTCAGGAGGACGCCGTCGTACCGGCCGTCACGGTAGATGGGCTGCATCCGCAGGATGACCTCGGCCTCGCCGAGGGGCCGCTGGATGACGAACGGCTCGGACCCCGGGTTCGCCCGGAACTGCTCGATTTTGGCCCGGAGGCGCTCGAGGACCGCGCCGCTGTGGCAGGCCTCGAGGCGGCTGCCGAGGATGGCCTCGCGCGGCTTCTTGACGAAGCGGCAGAAGAACGCGTTGACTTCGACGATGACGCCGTCGGCGTCGGCGAAGACGACCCCCTCGTCCATGCCGGAGATCATGGCCGAGAGTTTGGCGTTCTCGCGGCGGGCCGCCTCCTCGGCGCGCTTGCGCTCGCTGATGTCGACGTTCACCTCGGCGACCAGCCATTCGCCGTTGCTCGCCTGGAACGGCCTCGAGGTCACCTGGATGGGCCGGTTGTTCTCCCGGACGAGCACTTCCTCGCTGACCGTCATCTGCTTGGTCTGGAGGGCTTTGGGAATCCCGCAGTCGGGGCAGGCGCTGTCGCGGCCCATGAAGTACTCGTAACACTTCCGGCCCGCGGGATCGCCGTAAACCTTCTGCCACGCCGGGTCGATGTAGCGGACGTTGTAGTCGGCATCGATGATGTCGAGGCCCGTCTCCGTGGCGCCCAGGACGAACTCGATCTGCGTCTTGAGGGTCCTTACCTCATCCTCGGCCCGCTTGCGGTCGGTGATGTCCACGGCGGCGCCCACCAAGCCGACGATGCGTCCGTCGCTCGAGCGGACGGGGTCCAGCGACACCGCCACATGCACCACGCGGCCGTCCCGCAGGCGGATGGGTTCCTCTTTGGTCACGGCCCGCCCGTCCTCCAGGACGCCGCGGTCTTCGGCCTCAAACGCCTCCGCGAGCCGCGGGGGGAACAGGTCGCGGTCGCACAGGCCGACCGGGTCGTCGACGCGCGTCGGCAGCATGTCGTGATAGGCGCGGTTCACGAGCGTGTAGCGGCCTTCCCGGTCCTTGAGGAAGACGGAGGCCGGCATGTTATCCAGGACGGCCTGGAACTGCCGGTTGGCGGTGTCGAGCCGGTCGTTCAGGTGGTTCAACTCGGCGGTCCGGTCGGCCACCTTGCGTTCGAGTTCGTGGCTGTGGGAGAGGATCTGGGCGCGCTGCTCGCGCAGTTGGCCCGTCATGCGGTCGAAACTGTCGGCCAGGACGCCGAACTCGTCGCGCCGGCGGCCAAGGTCGACGCGCGTCTCCAGGTCGCCGCCGGCGACGCGCTCGGTCGCCTTGGCCAGTGTCCGGATCGGCTTCACGATCCGCCGCGCCAGAATCAGCAGCGCCAGCATCAACGCGGCGAAGACGGCCGCGCTCACCACGAGCATCTCCCGCCGGGCGGCGGCCATCCGCTCCTGGACGCCCGCGTAGGAGCGGGCCGCCACGACCATCGCCATCTCGTTCCCGACCCCTGCCGCGCCTACCATCGCGCGCGAGACCACCACGGGCACGCAGAACAGGTAGTGCTCGCGATCCGAGCATCCGGGGGCAGCGCACAGCCGGGCCCCGGGTGCGGCGACCACCGCCATCCGCGCCGGAACCTCCTCCGCCCCCTTCCCATACCGGCGCGAGGTCAGCAGGTCGCCGTTCTCGTCGTAGAACGCCACGTACAGGAGGTCGGCGTCCTCCGGCGTCCGCAGCATGTCGGCAGCGCGGGCGAGTTCCTTGGCGTCCCGGGTCAGGAAGCCGTATTCGGCCGCCTGGGCCACGCTGGCGGCGTGGAAGTGGCCGTCCTTCATGAACTCTTCGCGGAATTCCCTGGCGTCGGACGCGGCCTCGAAGTAGGTGCGCGCAGCGGCCTCGACCGCCAGGATGGCGGCTACCGTCACCGCCAGTTTGACCCCGATGCTGTTCAGCCTCACGACACGGACCTCACTCGGCCTGAACCACCTGGGCCTTCTTCACGACGGCCTCGGGCAGTTTCACGCCAATCCGTTGGGCCACGACGGCGTTGAGGTACACGACCGGGCCCTCCGGGTAGACCAGGTGGAAGTCGGCCGGTTTCCTCCCCTCGTAAAGCAGGCCGGCGACGATCCGGCTCGCCTGCGCCCCGAGGGCCTTCGGATCGATCTCGAATCCCAGCAGCGCCCCGGCGCGGACCATGGCGGGCGAGAAGCCGATCACCGGCACCTTGGCCTTCAGCGCGTAGGTCAGGATCCGCTTCGCCGTCGCCGGGACCATGACGCCGGGGTCCGTGACCGTCCAGATGGCGTCCACGGGCTCCTGGGCCAGTTTCTCAAGGGCTGCGTCGACGCGATACGGTTCCACCGGGAACCGGAGGAGTTCCATCCCCGCGGCCTTGGCCGCCTTCTCCCCGCTCGCCACCGTCGCTCCCGTATACTGAGGGCAGTTGATGACGGCGATGCGCTTCGCGCCCGGAACCACCTGCTTCAGGAGCGCGAACTGCTCGGCGGGCGCCACGTCTGTCGTCACGCCGGCCACCGACTGGTCTGCGGAAGGGCGGCGCGGCAGGATGCCGCTGTCGACCGGGTTGGCCACCATCGCGAAGACGATGGGCACGCCCTCGACGCTGACGGCGGCCACCTTGCTCGCCTCCGTGCCGAGCGTCACCACGACGTCGGGCTTGGTCCCCGAGATGCGTTTCTCGAGGTCCTCCGTGGCGCTGCCCGTCATCATCAGTTCGACGTAGCGGTGTTTCCCGTGCCGGTCGAGTTCGGCCTTGAGGCCCTCGACCGCCTGGCGGTAGGGCGGCAGGTCGCGGCTGAAGAGGATGCAGACGGTCTTCTGCGCCGGCTCGGACGCGGGCGACGGGGTCGGCCACGCGGCCGCCAGCGCCACGAGCAGGCCGACCACGGCCGCGCGCACCCCGCGCCAGCGCGTCTTGCGACCGCGTACCATCCGAGTCAGATGTCCCTCACGAAGCATCATGGTCGTGGCACCCAAGAACCCCCTGCCGGAATCGCAGATCACGTCCTCGCGGCATGCCGCCGTCCGGCCACGCACCGGACCCGTCAGAAGTTCGCCTGGAGGCGGACGAACCACGTCCGCTCCCCGACCTCCAACACGTCGTGCGCGAATGTCGTCATCTCCTGGTGGTGTGGGTCGAAGGCGTTCAGCACGCCCGCCGCCACCTCGAAGTGGTCTCCCAGTTTCTTGGTCACGCTGAAGTCGAACCGGGCGTAGGGCGGGATCTCGTACGGACCGTACGTCACCACCTCGCTCACCCACCACATCCGCCCCGCCACGGTCAGGCCCTTCAGCGGTTCCCACCGCGCCCCCAGGCCGACCTTCTGTTGCGGCGGGATCGCCAGGTCCGTGGCCCAGAGGTACGGCACGTCGAAGGTCCGCGGCTCCTCCCTCTGGACCCACTGCTCCCACACATACGACGCGTCCAGTCGCACCGTCCTGGCGACCTGCCACTGGCCGCTCAACTCGTAGCCATAAAGGTGCCCGTCCATGGCGTTCTCAAAGACCGAGCGGATGGGGATCGCGCCGGGCAGGGATTGTTGGGCTGCCACCATGATCCCGCGGTAGTCGTTGTAGAAGAACTCGAAGCCCAGCCGCACCGGCTTCTTCTCATACGTGTAGCCGAACTCATACGCGTTCACATACGAGGCGTTCAGGTCCTCGTTCCCATTGACCAGCAGGCCGAACGCCGGAAACGGGGCCGGCAGCCCCGTGGGAACCTCCTGAACGCTGACCCGCCGGTCCACCAGCGTCGGCGTCCGGAACCCCCGTGCGACGCTTCCTCGGAACACGTGCTCTTTGGAGGGATGGAACAGCACCGTCCCTCGCCCCGACCACTCCCAGCCGGTGTAGGAGTTGCGGTCCCCGCGGGCGCCCCCGATCAGGGTCCACTGGTCCGACAGCGCCATCCGGTCCTGCGCGAAGAGGCCCGCCTGGTAGTTGCCCGTCGGCTCGCTGTCGAAACGGGTCCCATGCAGGCCCGCGCCGCCGGGCGGGTCCCCGTTGTCCAAGAGGTCCACCCGCACGTTCCCGCCGTACGTCAGTGTGTGCGCGCGGCCGATGGCCTGCACCCGCTGCACCTCCACGTCGTGCTGGCTGTACAGGAACCACACCCCGCCGTCCGACTGGCCCCGCCGCTCGCGGTTCATGAAGTACTGGACGTACCACAGGTCATCCGGGGCCGTTTGATGGGTGAAACGCGCCCGGACGAAGTGCGACTGGGGGAACCATCGCGCGTCCTTGTAGTTCTGGCCCGCGAGCGCCACGAGTTCTGGCGCGCAGCCGATGACGCCGTCGACGTAGCCCGCGTCGACGTCCAGGCTGTTCTCGGGGTCGAAGTGATACGTGCTCCGCAGGTTCACGGCCGGCAGGCGATAGAAGTCGTGGTTGCCCCCGTGGTCCCCGGCCCGGATCTCGGGCGAGTGGTCGTAGGACGCGCTCAGGCGCAGGTCCAGTTTCCCCGCCGTCAGGCCGTACCGCATGTGGGTGAGGCTGTCGACGCGGTTCGTCAGCGTCTGGCTCAGAAAGAAGCCCGGCGTGGCGCCGGGCTTCTTCGTGATGATGTTGATGACGCCGTTGACCGCGTTGGCGCCCCAGGCCGCGCCGCCGGGCCCGCGGACGACCTCGATCCGCTCGATGTCCTCCAGCATGACGCACTGGGCCATCCAGTCCGTCCCGCCCCAGACGGGATTGTAGATCGTCCGCCCGTCCATGAGGACCAGCGTGGAGTTGGCCCACTTCCCGTGGAGGCCGCGCACGCCGATGGCAAAATCGCCGTTGGCGAGTTCCCCGACGTCCACGCCCACCGCCATCCGCAAGAGGTCGCCGAGCGTCGTCATCCCGCTCTCGTGAATCTGCTCCGCGGTGATGATGCTCACGGCGTTGGGGGCCCGCGACGCCGGCTCCTCGCGGCGCGACGCGCTCACGACCGTCGGGATCTCCTGCCAGAGGAGCAGTTCCGGCGCCGTCTCGGCGCCCGGGCCCTTCGGCTTGTCGGCGGCGACCGTCTCTTCCGCCGGCGGCGGGGCGGCCTCCGCGCGCGCGGCCTCCTCGGCGAAGACCCATCCCGTCAGCAGTGCGCACACCAGGGAACACGCGAGGCCACGGCGGAGCGGAGTTCTCACGCGGTCTGTCCTATCCCCCCCGCCCGGTCGTGGGGCCAGATTGCAGGCGCCACGATGAGAAAGTTATCGGCACGTCGCGCGGCCCAAACTGAGCGGAAACCCGCCGCAGGACCCCTCCGAGGGCGGTTCGCGCCGGCCCGGCGCGGCCGGCCTCGGCTGGCGGAGGAGCCGAAAACCGCGCTCTCAATACTGGGAACCGGGACCCGGGCGCGGCGCAGCCCATCGGGGCCGCCGTGCCGCACACCTCGGCGAATTCTCTCCCAATCCGCCGCGTGGCGCCGCCGGCGCCGCCCGCGCGCCCCTGTGGATCGGCCTGACGGTGCGCGACGCTTACGGCGTTCGACGCCCGGCCGCCGGGCCGGCGCTTTTCCCCCCTGTTCCCCCGGCCGGGACCGCTGGTATAATCCGGCCGTGAAAGCCGCCACGCCCAAGTCGCCGCGCGTCCGCAACAAGAAGGCCCGGCACAACTTCTTCATCGTCGATACGATCGAGGCGGGCCTGGTGCTGGAGGGCTCTGAGGTCAAGGCCCTCCGCCAGGGCAAGTGCAACCTCGACGACGCCTTCGCCCGCATCCGCAACGGCGAGGTTTTCCTCTACAACATGCACATCGGCCCCTACGCCGAGGCCCACCAGTTCGGCCACGACACGCGGCGGACCCGCAAGTTGCTCCTCAAGAAACGCGAGATCGACCGCTTCCTCGGCCGCGCCCTGGAGAAAGGCAGCACCCTGGTGCCCCTGGAGGTGTACTTCAAGCGCGGCTGGGCGAAGGTGGAACTGGCGATCGCGCGCGGCAAGCGGCAGTTCGACAAGCGCGAGGACCTGAAGAAACGCGACCACGAGCGCGACATCGCCCGCGCCCTCGCGCGCCGCCGCCGGAAAGAGTGAGGCGGCGTAGGCATGACGCTTGCTTTCGCGCGCGTCGCGCGCCACAATCCGCCCGTCTGCCGGAGGGCCTTCGCATGGCCAGCCACGCCGCCAAGAACTTGCTCTGCTACGGCGACAACCTGGACTTCCTCAAGGACACCGACCTCCTCCCGAGCGAGTCGGTGGATCTGGTGTATCTGGACCCGCCGTTCAACAGCCAGCGGAGTTACAACGTCCTCTTCAAGGAGGCCTCGGGCGCGCCCGAGGCAGCCCAGATAAAGGCGTTCGAGGACACCTGGACGTGGACCCAGGAATCGAACCGGGCGATGACCCAGATCGTCACGGACCGCGCGGTGCCCGCCCCCCTCGTCGACCTGATGAAGACGTTCATGCAGTTCCTGAAGACCAGCCCCATGATGGCCTACCTCGTCCAGATGGCCGTCCGCCTCGTGCACCTCCAGCGCCTCCTGAAACCGACCGGCAGCCTGTACCTCCACTGCGACCCCACGGCAAGCCACTACCTCAAACTTGTCCTCGACGGCATCTTCGGACCGCAAAACTTCGTTAACGAGATCTCCTGGAAGCGCTCCTCGGCGCACTCCGACGTCAAGCAAGGCATGAGGCGATATGGCCACATCCACGACATCCTGCTCTTCTACCGCAAAGGGGCCCGCTGGGTTTTCAACCCCCAGTTCACGCCGTACAGCCGTGAGTACCTGGAAACCTTCTACCGGTACACGGACGAGAACGGCCGACGCTATCGCCTCGACAACCTCACGGCCGCCAAGGCCGGAGGAGACACGCTATATCAATGGAAGGGCGTCCGGCCCTACGAGGGTCGATACTGGGCCTACTCCAAGGCCATGATGGAGAAGTTCGAGCGCGAAGGCCGCCTCGTCTACACCAAGACCGGAATGCCCTGCTACAAGCGCTACCTGGACGAGATGCCGGGGGTGCCGCTCCAGGACAGTTGGGACGACATACCCCCCATCGGTGCGGGCGCCAAGGAGGGCATGGGCTACGCCACCCAGAAGCCGCAGGAACTGCTTAGGCGAATTGTCGCTGCTTCCAGCAACCCGGGCGACACGATCTTGGACCCCTTCTGCGGGTGCGGGACGACGATCGACGCCGTGGAGACCCTGAACCGCGAGAGCCCGAAGGCGCCCCCGCGCCGCTGGATCGGCATCGACATCACCCACATCGCCATCAACCTCATCAAGCACCGCCTGACGCGATTCAGCCCCCCGCCCGTTTACGACATCCTCGGCGAACCGGCCAGCGTGGCGGCGGCCCGGCAACTGGCGCGCCAGGACGCGTTCCAGTTCCAGTTCTGGGCCCAGGGCCTCGTGGGCGCTCGCCCGGCCAAGGCCCAGGAGAAGAGAGGCGCCGACCAGGGCATCGATGGCGTCCTCTACTTCCAGGACGAGCAGAAGGACGGCGCCTGGGTCGCCAAGAAGATGATCGTCCAGGTGAAGAGCGGCCACGTCAAGGTCGGCGACGTGCGCGACCTCCGGGGCACCATGAGCCGCGAGCGGGCCGAGATGGGCCTCTTCATCAGCCTGGAACCCCCCACGGCGCCCATGCGCAAGGAGGCGGCCGCCGCCGGAACCTATACCTCGCCCTGGGACGACCGCGCGTACCCCAAGATTCAGGTCCTCACCATCGAGGAACTCCTGAAGGACCCGAACCGCCCCGAGCCGCGCTGCCTCCAGGTCCCCGGCGGCCGGACCGGCGGCAACCTCGCGCTGCCGAAGCCGCCGAGGCACAAGCAGGTACGGCATCATCAGAACGACCTGGACCTTTCCGGCAACAACAACGAATAGGCGGGGCGGCACTAACCGGGCTGCGGGGCGTCCCAGGGCCGAGGGCCCGTCTCCCGCCTCAAGTCCCCTGCCCCCGGGTGCCGATGCTGTAGGTACTATGACCATGCTCAGCACGCCTCAAGCGGAAACCGGCCCGGAGCCGGCCCGTCCGGCCCTGGCGACGCCCTACGTGGCGGTGGCCCTCCCGCTCGGCATCGACCGGACCTTCACCTACGCCCTGCCCGAGCGGCTGCGGGGCAAGGTGTGGCCGGGCCAGCGGGTGAACGTCCCGTTCGGGCGCGGCAACCGCGTCGCCGTCGGCTGGATCGTGGGCGGCGTCCCGGAGACCGACCTCAAGGGCGTCAAGGAGGTTCTCGACCTCGTCGACGCCGAGCCCCTCCTGACGGACGACCTGATCGACCTTGCCTTCTGGATGAGCCGCTACTACGTCACGCCCGTGGGCCTGGTGTTCGAGACGATCCTGCCGGCGGCCGTCAAGCGGAACGTCGGCTTCAAGACCGTCCAACTCGTCGTCCGGACCTCCAGACCTGAGTCCGAGGCAGCGCGCATCCTGTCGAAGCAGCGGCGCGTCCTGGACCGCCTGGCCGAGGCCGGGGGCCCCATCGCTCCGCGCGAACTCGCCCGCCACGCCGGGTGCACCGTGGCCGTCATCAAGCGCCTCCAGAAGATGGGCCTCGTGGCCATCGAGACCCGCCAGGTCACGGACTTCGCGAGGGACCTCTTCATCGAACTGGAGGAGCCGCGGCCCATCCACCTGACGAGCGAGCAGCAACTCGCCCTTCAGCGCGTGAAGAACCTCCTGGCCGCCGACGCGTTCGGCGTCATCCTCCTCAACGGCGTCACCGGCTCCGGCAAGACCGAGATCTACCTGCGGGCCATCGAGACGGTCGTCACCCAGGGGCGCCAGGCGATCGTCCTGGTGCCCGAGATCGCCCTGACGCCGCAGACCATCCGGCGGTTCCGCGAGCGGTTCACGCACGTCGCCGTCCTCCACTCGCACCTCTCGGACCTGGAGCGCCACCGCCAGTGGCACGACATCGCCGAGGGCCGCGCCGACGTCGTCATCGGCGCTCGAAGCGCCGTCTTCGCCCCGGTGCGGGACCTGGGGCTCATCGTCATCGACGAGGAGCACGAGAACTCGTTCAAGCAGGACGCCGCGCCCCGCTATCACGCGCGGGACCTGGCCGTCATGCGGGCCAACCTGGTCGGCGTCCCGGTCGTCCTCGGGTCCGCCACGCCGAGCCTCGAGTCGTACCAGAACTGCCGCACGCTCGAACACTACCAGGAGGCGCGGCTGAAGAGTCGCGTCGAGGGCCGGCCGCTGCCGCCCGTCCGCGTCGTCGACCTCAGGGCCGAGGCCGCCGAGCGCCCGGGCTACCACCTCCTGTCGCGCGCCCTGGAGGGGGCGATGACCGCCGCCTTCCGCAAACAGGAGCAGGTCATCCTGTTCCTCAACCGCCGCGGCTTCGCGACGTACCTGTTCTGCGTCCGGTGCGGCCACGTGCACAAGTGCCCCGACTGCGACGTCTCGCTGACCTACCACGCGAAGCCGGGCGTGCTGCGGTGCCACTACTGCGGTCACGCGGCGGAGCCGCCCGGCCACTGCCCCGCCTGCTCGGCCGAGACCGTGAACTACTGGGGCACAGGCACCCAGCGCGTCGAGCAGGAGGTCCGCACGAAGTTCCCCGACGCCCACGTCGCCCGCATGGACGCCGACGCCATGCAGGGCCGCGGCCGCCACGAGCGCGTCCTGGAGGACTTCCGCGAGGGACGGAGCAACGTGCTCCTGGGCACCCAGATGGTCGCCAAGGGCCTCGACTTCCCCAACGTCACGGTCGTCGGCGTCATCAACGCCGACACGGCCCTGAGCCTGCCCGACTTCCGCGCCAACGAGCGGACCTTCCAGTTGATCACCCAGGTCGCCGGACGCGCGGGCCGCGGTCCCAAGGGTGGAGAAGTGTACATCCAGACGTTCCAGCCCGAGCACCTGGCGATCCAACTGGCCGCGCGGCACGACTTCGAGGGCTTCGCCCGGGACGAACTGGAGTCGCGCCGAGCGCGCGGCTACCCGCCGTTCGGGCGCCTGGCGCGCGTCCTCGTCCGGTCGCAGAGCCGCCAGAAGGCCACCGAGGCCGCCCACGTCCTCGCCGACCGCCTGGCCGAACCGGCCCAGGCCGCCGGCATCACCATCCTCGGCCCGCAGCCCTGCCCGATCGAGCGCCTGAGCCGCTTCTGGCGGTTCCACTTCCTCCTGAAGGCGCCCACCGCCAAGGCGCTCCTGCACCTGTGGGACCGCGTCCGGGGAGACCTCGTCGCGCCGCCCGACTGCCAACTGGCCGTCGACGTCGACCCGCAGAGCACCCTCTAGGCTTTCGACGCCCGCGGCCACGGCCCGCTTGCGGAGAATGACCAATGATCAATGAAAAATGTCAAATGGGACGCAGGGCCGCGCCGCTTCCGTTTGTCATTTGACATTGTTCCTTGGTCATTCTTGTCGCCGCTCCACGGCGGGTAAGGGCCCGTGAACAGGCCCGAAGGACATCACCCGGGTGCCGGGCCAGAGTGGGTATGACCCAGCGGCGCATGCCCTTGCGTGTTCGGCCCCCCCATGCTATAGGCGAGGTCGTCCGGTCGTGAGACATCGGAAAGGAGCCTTCCCATGCGTAGGAGCCTGGAGATGAGCCTGGTCTGCCTGGCGATCGTCGGGGTCCTCCTGATGGGCACCGGCTGTGCCGCCGAGACGCAGCGCAAGGCCGTGCTGCCCGAGAAGGCGGCCGCCGCCCTCAAGGCCGCCTTCCCGGACGCCAAGATCGAGGAGGTCGAACTCGAGAAGGAGAAGGGCCTCGACGTCTACGAGGCCGAACTCGAGCAGGGCAAGGCCGAGATGGAGGTCGAGGTGACGGCCGACGGCGTCATCCTGGAGGTCGAGACCGAACTGGCCGCCAAGGACCTGCCGAAGCCCGTCGCCGACGCCATCGCCAAGGCCGCCGAGGGCGCCACGATCAAGGAGTGCGGGAAGGTGGAAGTCCGCGCCGAGATTCGGGTCGTGGACGGCGCCGCCAAGGTCGTTCCGCTTGCCGCGCCGAAGACCGTCTACGAGGCCGACCTCGTCAAGGACGGCAAGACGGGCGAGATCGCCGTCGACCCCGACGGCAAGGTCGTCGAGCCCGTCCAGTGGCGCGAGAAGGGCCAGAAGGACGACGAGGGCGACGAGGACGATTAGGCCTGCCGCGCGCCCGCGCCGCGCGCCGCCTCGGGGCCCAGGCACGCCTCGGCGTAGCGGCACCACTTGGCGCAGCCCATGTCGAACCGCGGGTTGGCGACCTTCCGCCCGCACCCGGGGCACGGGCGGGCCGGGTCGTCCTTCCAGAACTCGATCGCCGCGCCGCAGTGCGGGCAGGGCGACTCCCGGACGTCTCCCGGCTTCCAGAACCGCTGGTCCTGCCCCGGACACCGCTCGGGCGCCATCGGCCGCTCCTTCCCCGCTTCCTCCTAATTATAGGGCACGGCCGCAGGGTCGGGTTGACCCAGGTCAATTCCCCGCGAAGTCGCCCCCTCCTGCGAGACGCGTTCGACGCTTCTCGTTGCCAGAACGATTCTCTTGCTCACAAGGGGCACGTCCACTAGAATGCACATTGCGGCACCTACGTCACGAGGCGTTCACGAGCATCCTGCGTCTGGCGACGTCCATTGGCGGCAGGATGGGGGCTTGTGGATGAGGTGCGCAGGAGTTACTGGAGGTTGCGCATGTTTCGGTCATTCTCCGCCAGGAACTTTCGGTGTTTTCGCGACACGAAGATCGAGGGCCTTGGGGCGGTAAACCTGTTCGTTGGCAAGAACAACGTCGGCAAGACAGCGCTGCTAGAGGGCGTCTTCCTGCACATAGGATCGCATAACCCAGAGTTGCCCGGCACCCTCAACCTCTTGCGAGGAATGCCACCCTCTGAGTTCACGGCCGAGGAGATGTGGGGCTGGCTCTTCTGGCAGCAACACATCGCGGAGCCTGTCGAACTGCGCACCCGTGACGACGAAGGTAAGGAGCGGCTTCTACGCATCTGCTTGGGCACACCAGAGATGACGCCTGTTCCCGCTCCTGGCAATGGACAGCCTGGACCCGCTCGGCCGGCGGGGGCCAAGACGACAGCGCTTGGGGCGAGGGATCTGCGCCTGGAGCATTACGAAGGCAGCACGCGCTTGGCCACCTCGCGCGCCACCATTGTCACTGAGGGCCCGGTGCCTCAACTGAGGATCGAGCCCGCGCAAGGGCTGACTCTCCCCCTGGGGATCTATCTTGCCGCGTCCGCACATCACGTGGGAGAGAACATGGAGCGCTTCAGCAAGCTTCAGGAAACGGGAGAGGACAAGACTGTTCTTGAGGCCCTCCAGATACTCGAGCCACGCCTGAAGCGCCTCGTGGTCAGCGTCAAAGGCGGGGGGGCGACGATCCAAGGTGAAATCGGCCTCCGCCGCCTCATCCCCTTACCGCTCATGGGAGACGGCATGGGCAGGCTGCTCAGCTACGTTCTTGCTATCGCGGCGGCCCCGAAAGGCACCGTCCTCATTGATGAGATGGAGAACGGCCTCCACTACTCCGTTCTGAGGGACGTGTGGACGGTGGTCGCAGATTTCGCGCGGCGTTCGAAGACGCAACTTTTCGCAACCACACACTCCGATGAGTGCATCCGTGCCGCGCAGGAAGCCTTCCGGGACGCCGGTCCCCAGGACTTCTGCCTGCACAGGCTGGACCGCGTCGGAGACGGCATCGAGGCCGTCCGATTCACGCAGGAGATGCTAAGCACGGCAAATGCGACAGGGCTTGAGGTGAGGTGATGCTCGCGGATGACCTGCACGAGCCCGGATCAAGAAGCCCGATAACGCTAACCAAATTGCTTCTCGTCGAGGGCAAAGACCAGTTCTACTTCTTCAAGGCATTGCTCGGCCATCTTCGGCTACTGGAGGCCATCGAGATTCGCAACTATGGAGGAGGAGGGGATCTTGCGAAGTACCTTAACGTACTCCCCGCGATTGACGGGTTCCGGGATGTCGCTTCCGTGGGAATAGTACAGGATGCCGAAGGTGACCCTGCAAGCGCTCTTGACGCCGTGCGTGGCGCCTTAGAGAGGGCGCGATCAAGACACCCGAGTGAGCTGCTGTGGGAGCGGTTGAGTGTACCAGCGGAGCCCATTCTCAAAGCGGGAGAGGCACCCACAATCTCGGTCTTCCTGCTTCCTGATGCGAACACCGCAGGAATGCTTGAGGATCTTTGCCTCAGATCGGTGCAAGAGGATGCGGCACTTCCTTGTGTCGAGACGTACTTCGCTTGCCTCGTCGATCGACAGGTCGGACTGCCAGCGAACGCGGCCAAGGCCCATCTCCATGCCTTCCTGGCCTCAAGACCAAAGCCTGATCTACTGGTGGGACAGGCCGCGGAAGCAGGCTACTTCCCATGGGACAGTCCTGCCTTCCAGCCTGTTCAGCAGTTCCTACGCGCCCTGTGACGTCTAGGTGTGGATCTCCAGGGTTTGCTGTCTCCGGGTTTTGCTTGCCCACCCCCCCTGGCGGGCCTAGAATGCCCGCTCCGGTGCCGGCCCGGGGCCCGCGCCCCAGGCGTGACCGCGGCCAGGCCGTGCAGAAAAAGGACCCGCGTCCGATGCAGACCCAGAGCGATCGCCTCAAGGCCCTGCCGCCGTACCTGTTTGCCGAGATCGACCGCAAGAAGAAGGCGGCCGTCGCCGCCGGCCGGCCCGTCATCCACGTCGGCATCGGCGACCCCGACACGCCCACGCCGGCCTTCATCGTCGAGGCCGCCCAGAAGTTCGTGGCCGACCCGAAGACGCACCAGTACGCCCTCGACAACGGCGACCCGCACTTCCGCCAGGCGGTGGCCACGTGGTTCGAGAAGCGGTTCGGCGTCCTCCTGGACCCGCAGACCGAGATCCTGCCGCTGATGGGCTCCAAGGACGGCCTGAGCCATGTGCCCCTGGCCGTCATGAATCCGGGCGACGTGGGCCTGGTGCCGGACCCGGGGTACCCGGTGTACGCGGCCAGCGTGCGGTTCGCCGAGGGCGAGGCCGTCCGGTTCCCGATCACGGCCGAGCGGGGGTACCTGCCGGACCTGGGGGCGATCGACCCGGAGGCCCTGGCGCGCGCGACATTGATCTATCTCAATTATCCGAACAATCCGACGGCCGCCGCCGCCCCGCGCGCGTTCTACGAGGAGGCCGTCGCGTGGGCCCGGCGGCACGACCTGCTGATCGTCCAGGACGCCGCCTACAGCGAACTCTACTTCGAGGAGCCGCCCGGCTCGATCCTCGAGATCGACGGGGCCAAGGACGTGGCCGTCGAGTTCCACTCGCTCTCGAAGACCTTCAGCATGACGGGCTGGCGCGTGGGCTGGGTCGCCGGGAACCCCGCCGTCGTCGCCGCCCTCTGCTCCCTCAAGAGCAACATGGACAACGGCGTCTTCACGGCGATGCAGTGGACGGGGGCCGTCGCGCTGGAGGGGTATGACCGGCCCGAGATCCATGCCCTCCGCAAGATGTACCGGCGGCGGCGGGACTGCCTCCTCAAGGGCCTGGAGTCGGTGGGCCTGGAGGTGAACCATCCCGACGCGACCTTCTACGTCTGGATTCGGTGCCCGGGGGGCCTCGACAGCAGGACCTTCGCCGATCGCCTGCTGACGGAGGCCGACGTCGTCGCGACGCCCGGCGTCGGCTACGGGCCGCACGGCGAGGGCTACATCCGCATGGCCCTCACGGTCGACGAGACGAAACTCCGCGAGGTCGTCGAGCGGATCCGGAAGATGAAGCTCTAGGAAGACGATGGCCATCGCCTGCCTCGGCCTCGGGTCGAACCTCGGCGACCGGCGGGCCCGCATCGAGGCCGCCCTCGAGGCCCTCCGCGCCCACCCGGCCGTCCGCGTCCTCGCCGCCAGTTCCCTCATCGAGACCGACCCCGTGGGCGGCCCGCCCGGCCAGGGGCGGTTCCTGAACGCGGCCGCGCGGATCGAGACCGACCTCGCGCCGCGGGACTTGCTTGCGCTCCTGAAGCAGATCGAGCGCGACCTCGGGCGCGCGGCGGGCGGCCCGCGCTGGGGGCCGCGCTCGATCGACCTCGACCTCCTCCTCTACGACGACCTGTGCCTGGAGACGGCGGACCTGGTGGTGCCGCACCCGCGCCTGCGGGAGCGGCGGTTCGTCCTCAGGCCCCTCGCCCAGGTCGCCCCGGATGCGCGGGACCCCGTGACCGGCCTCACGGTCCGCGCCCTCCTCGCCCGCCTGGACGCCGGCCCGTGACGCGGATGCAGCACCGCCGATTCGCCAACACGATGGAACCGCAAAGGGCGCCAAGAACGCAAAGGGGAGACTTGTCCAGAGAAGGACGCGCGCCGCCGGCACGCGGCGCGCGGGTCGCGGTCAAGGGAGGTTTTCCCCGCAGGCGCCTCTGGCCGTTGTTGTCCCCCGGGTGCGCCTTCCTTTGCGCTCTTTGCGGTCTTTGCGGTTAAGGAGAGAGGATCGCGGTACTACCCCACCGGCTTGGGGCTGGGGCGCGGCGGGGGGGTCTCGGGCGGCGGGTCGGTCCCGACGGGGACGGGGCCCGGCTGGGCCCTCGGGCGGCCGAGGTAGCCGTGGGCGTCGCAGGCGCGGACGATGTCGCGGGCGATGGGCCCGGCGGCCGCCCCGCCGTGGCCGCCATGCTCCACGATGACCGCGAAGGCGATCCGGGGGTCCTGGGCGGGGGCGAAGCCGACGAACCAGGCGTGGTCCTCGCGGCCCTTGCCGGCCTGGGCGGTGCCGGTCTTGCCGGCGATGAGGATGTCGGGCAGGTTCGCGCTCCCGTAGCCCGTCCCGCCCGGCTCGTTGACGACGGCGGTGAAGGCGTCGCGGAGGGTCGCCATATAGCGCGGGTTGAGGCGGAGGCCGAGGCGGGCGGTCTCGGCGGGCCCCTTCTCGCGGATGAGGGTGAGGGGCGGCATGAGGCCGTCGGTCGCGACGAGGCCGTAGACCTGGGCGGCCTGGAGCGGGGTGACGAGGAGTTCGCCCTGGCCGACGGCGAGGTTCCGGGGGTCGATGCGGCGGCCGCGGAAGCCGGGGCGCGACGCCTCGGGGACGTCGATCGCGCCGGAGGCCTCGCCCGGCAGGCCCAGGCCCGCCGCGCGTCCCAGGCCCATGCGGCCGGCCCACGTCTGGAGGCGGTCGCGGGCCAGGGCGAGGTCGACCCCGCCGCCGGGACGGCGGCCGAGGCTCTCGGCGACCGAGTAGAAATAGACATTACAGGATTTCTTGATGCCGTCCCGCAGTGCCAGCGGCCCGTGCCCGTAGCCGCGCGACAGAAACACGTGGCAGCGGAAGCGGTTGGGCGTCTCGGGGTGGAGGATGCCCTCGCAGGTGTGGACGGTGCCGGGGCCGAGGACGCCCTCGTGCATGCCCGCGGTGGCGGTCACGGCCTTGAAGATCGAGCCCAGGGGGTAGAGGCCCGAGATCGCGCGGTTCACCAGCGGCCCGCGCGGGTCGCGGACGAGGTCGGCGTAGTCGGCGCCGAAGGAGCGGAGGTCGTAGCGCGGGCCGGAGGCGAGCACCAGGACCTCGCCCGAGCGGCAATCGAGGACGACGGCCGCGCCCACCACGCGCCCGACGTCCGACTCGGCGGGCGGATGGTCGAGGATGGCTTCGACGTCGGCCTGGAGGGCCGCGTCCAGCGTCAGGTGGACGTCGCCGCCGGGAACGGGGGCGATGTCCTCGAGGAACTCGCCGCCCAGCCCCTGCTGGTAGAACCCGCGGGCGCCGCGGAGGATGTCCTCGCAGGAGGCCTCGACGCCGGCCTTGCCGACGGCGTCGCCGGGCCAGTAGCGCCGCAGGTCCGTCTCGGGCATGGCGGAGTTGAGGCCGCCGGCGGCCAGGTCGTCGGGGGCGACCTCGCCCAGGCGGCCGACGACGTGCGGCGCGACCGCGCCCATGGGGTACTCGCGCTTGCACGTCTCGGCGAGGACGAGGCCGGGGAACTCGTCGGCCCGGGCCGTGATGACGCTGACGGCCTCGGGGCTCACGTCGGCGACGAGGGCGTGGGGGATGCTCGTGGGGAGGCCGTAGGTCTCCTCGCGGACGGGCACCTCCCAGCCGTGCAGGCGGCGGACGGTCTCGCGGATGTCGGCGACGCGGGCGAGGACGGTCTGGCGGCGGCGGACGAGTTCGTCGGGCGGCACCTTCGTGAGGCGCGCGAGTTCCGCCCACATGCGGTCGACGCGGGCCCGGACCTCGTCGTCCGTCACCCGCCACCGCCGCGCCATCAGGCCGACGAACTCGTCGTCCATGGCGACGAAGGGGTAGTAGACCGCCGCGTCGAACGCGCCCGTGTCCTGGGCGACGGCCACGCCGTGGCGGTCGTAGATCGTGCCGCGGATCGTCGGGCGGAAGCCGGGCGGCCGGCGGAGGCGCTGCTCGGCCTCCTGGCGGTAGCGGGCGCCCTGGAGCACCTGGATGCGGGCCAGGGCGGCCACCAGGACGAGGGCGGCGGCGCCCAGGACGATCAGCACCGATCTCAATCGCGCGACGTACATGGCTCGGCCGTCAGGGGTCCGACGTTCAACGTATCCTAGGCCGCCCGGCGCGGCGAATCAAGCCAGGCGCCCGGCACCCTCACCCCCACCCCCTCTCCCGCGAGCGGGAGAGGGGAGATGCGCACGGCGCGGGCCGCACCCGCCCCGGCGCACGGACCACACTGGCGGACAAGCCGCCAGCGGTCGCCACGGCGCCCAGCCAGGGCGGCACCCGCCGTTCGCGCGGCGGGTCTCACTCGATCGCCAGTTGCATCGGGCCGCGCAGGCGCCCGAAGAGCCACAGGAGGTACGGCGCCAGGACGGCCGAGTAGGCGCCATCGAGGAGCGACGCCTCCAGGCTCCGCGCCAGGCCGATGGGCGTCCCCTCAAGGTAGCACGTCGTCTGGTACCACGCCAGGTGGACGACGAAGACGACGCCCAGGGCAAGGCCCAGGTCGACCGTCACGCGCGGGCGGCCGAAAGAGGGCCGCACGCGGTTGGCCGCCCACAGCACGAGGCTGAACAGGATGGCCCCGGTGCCCAGGCGGCCGACGGGGGCCGCCAGGTCCCACACGAAGCCCAGGCACCAGCCCGCGATGAAGACCTCGGCGGGCCGGAAGTGCATCGCCAGGAAAACGCCCAGGACCAGCAGGAGGTCGGGCGCGAACCAGTGGCCGCCCACCTCCAGCGCCAAGAGGCCCGGCCGGAAGAAGGTGGACTCGACGACCAGGCAGGCGTAGGCCAGGATGGCGAAGAGGAACCACCGCACCGGAGACTCCAGCCCGCGCCGGCTCAGGACTTCGGCGCGGCAGGCGAGAGGACGTAAACCTCGTCCACCTCGTCGGGCGCGACGCGCGGCTCCACATCGACCTCGAAGAAGAGGGCGGCGGCCCTGAGTTCGCAGCGCTCGATGCGGCCGACGATGAGGTAGGGCGGCAGAGGGCTCTCGGCCGACGCGCTGGTGACGACGAAGTCGCCCACCTGGACGTCGGCGCCCTTGGGAATGCCCTTGACGGTCACCGTCCGCCCGTCGCCGCTGCCGCACGCCGTCCCCGTCGGGCCGGCCACCCAGAGGTTGTTGCGTCGCGAGATGACCTGGACCATGAGGCCCGACGCGGGATGCGTCACCAGCCGGACCGAACTCGTGAAGGGGCCGACCTCCTCGACGGTGCCGACAAGTCCGGCGGCCGCCAGGACCGGCTCGCCGCGCGCGATCGCCTCGCGCGCCCCGCGGTCGAGGTAGCGGCGGACGACGGCCCCGCCCTTGCGGACGCCGTCCTCGGCGCCCTCGCTCAGGCGGCCGCCCATCCACTCGCCGGCCACCGAGACGGGCATGAAGCGGCCGGGAATGACCTGGACGGGCAGGCCGTCGAGGCCGTTGCGGATGCGGGCGAGGTCGCGGACGCGGCGGTCGTAGGCGCCGAGCCGTGCGGCCGACTCGGCGAGGGCGTCCTCGAGGGTGCGGACCTGGCGGCGGAGGAGGGTGAGTTCGTCGCCCGCGGCCGGCGCGTGCCGCGTCCCCTCGCCGCCCGAGATGTCCAGCGACCAGCCGGCGGTCACGCCCGCCAGCGGCGAGAGCACCGGGGCCGCCAGGACCCGGATCTGGTCGGTGGCGGCGCGCGGCAGGAGCATGGACCCCATCGCCGCGAGGGGCAGCAGGGCCAGCGCCAGCCGGCGCCCCCAGGCGCGCGCGGGCCGGGGGGCGGACAGTCGTCGCCTTCGATAGGTCATGCGCACGTTATATCGGCACTTTCCGCGCGAAGCATGAGGTCCGGAGGAGGTTCCGACCGACCTGCCTGCCGGCAGGCAGCACCCCACCGGCCCACCGGCCGTCACATGTCCTCGTCGCTCATCTCGATGGTACCGCGCCAGCGGTCCAGGTGGTCCAGGAAAATCCCGGCCCCGCGGACGACGCAGGTCATCGGGTCGTCGGCGATCCGGACCTTCAGGCCCGTGGACTGGGCGAACACCTTATCCAGCCCCCTCAGGAGCGCCCCGCCCCCGCACAGGGTGATCCCGTTGTGCACGAGGTCGGCCGACAGTTCCGGCTCAGTCCGCTCCAGCGTGCGCTTGATCGTCTCGACCATGGCCTGGATGGGCTCGGCGATGGCCTCGCGGATCTCGTGGCTGGTGACGGTGGTGGTGCGGGGGAGGCCGGCGATGAGGTCGCGGCCGCCGACCTCCATCTCGAGTTCCTCGCCCATGGGGCAGGCGGAGCCGATGTTGATCTTGATCCGCTCGGCCGACTGCTCGCCAATCAGGAGGCTGTAGGTCCGCTTCATGTGCTCGACGATGGCCGCGTCGAGGTCGTCGCCGGCGACGCGGATCGACTCGGCGCAGGCGATGTCGGCCAGCGAGATGACGGCCACCTCGGTCGTCCCGCCGCCGACGTCGACGATCATGCTGGCGGTGGGCTCCTCGATGGGCAGGCCCGCCCCCATCGCCGCCGCCATCGGCTCGGGAATGAGGTAGACCCGCCGGGCCCCGGCGCGGTTCGCGCTGGAGACCACCGCCTGCTTCTCGACCTCGGTGATGCCGGAGGGGATCGCGATGACGACGCGCGGGCGTATCAGGGTGCGGCGGCCGTGGACGCGGCGGATGAAGTAACTCAGCATCGCCTCGGTGATGCCGAAGTCGGCGATCACCCCGTCGCGCATCGGCCGGATCGCCTGGATCGACCCGGGGGTCTTGCCGAGCATCTTCTTGGCCATCTCGCCGACGGCCATGCCGTCCAGGAGGACCTTGCCGGTGTCCTTGTGGACGGCGACGACGGAGGGCTCGTTGAGGACGATCCCCTCGCCGCGGACGTAGACGAGGGTGTTGGCGGTGCCCAGGTCGATGCCCATGTCGGCGCTGAACAGGCCAATGAGGCGGTCGAAGATCATGACGGTCCCCGAAGTGGCCTACACGTCGCGCCGGGCGGCACGTCGCCGGCCGACAGCCGGAGTGCAGGCCGGTCCGCGGGCGATGTCTCCCCCGTGCTACTTGGCGGCCGGCGCCGCGGGTGCGGGCGTCGCGGGCGTCGCGGGCGTCGCGGGCGTCGCCGGAGCCGCAGGTGCCGCCGGGGCCGCGGGCGGCGTCGCCGGTGGCGCCTCGGCGGGCGGCGCGGCCTCGGAACCGGGTGTCGCGGCACCGCCTCCGCCGGGGGACTGGTCCAGCGCCTTCTGCCCCTCCTCCAACTTGACGTTGATCGCGCCGGCGTTGGAGCGCGCGGTCTGGAGGTCGCGCTCCGTCTGCTCGCCGCCCTGCCCGGCCGGCAGGACCGAGCCGTAGCGCGTCTGGAGTTTGGAGGCCGCCAGCGCCACCGCCACGATCAGCGCCAGCGCCGCCACCAAGAGCAGCACCGTGTAGACGTTGCTCAACTGCGTGGCCGCGACGCGGACCGCGCTCGAACTACTCGAACCGATTCGTGACATGGCAGTTCTTCTCCACCGCGCCGCGCACCACGCTCAGGTCCCCCGCCGCGCTGTCATGCTCGACCTTGCTGACGGTCAGGGTCGCCAGGTACTTGCGGGCCTTGGCGTCGTAGACGTAGAGCTTCATTCCCTTGACGACGCCGTCGTCGGAGCCCACGCTGATCTGGGCCACCTTGCCCTCGTTGTCGGCGGCCGTGATCAGGCCGTTGATCGGGTTCGTCGGCAGGGCCTTGACCTCCTCGGGGATCTTGAGGCCGGGGTTGGCCTGGACGATGCCCTGCAACTTGCTCTCCGACGCCGCCTTCTCCTCGGCGGTCTGGCGCAGGGTCTCCTGGAGGTCGGTCTTCTGGCCGGCGAGCACCTGGTACCGGTTGTTGAGTTCGGCGTACATGACGCGCAGGTCGTCGGCCTCTTTCTTGGCGAGGTTCCGCTCGCCGGCCAGCGCGTCCTTCTCCTTGATGAGGACGGCGTACTTGTCGTTGAGGCCCTTGAACTGCTCGCCCAGGGTGGTCAGTTGCGTCGCCTGGTCGGCCTTCTCCTTCTGGAGCGTGGCGATCTGGCCGTCGCGGTCCTTGACCTTCTCTTCGAGCGCGGCCTTCTCGGCCAGCCAGGTCTGCTGGCTGGTGGTGAGCATGGCCTTCGCCTGGTCGCGCTGCTCGGCGAACTTGTCGCGCTGCTCGAGGGCCTTGACCGTCGCCGCCGCCGACTTCGTGTAGGCCTCGTGCCAGTTCTCGGACAGGCGCGCGTCCCGGGCCACGAGGACCATGAGCGCGATCGCGGCCAGGACCACCAGGACTGTGAGGACTTTCCCCAGCGTGCTCAAGCGACTCCTCCTTTCAGAAGGCACCGGCCGCTCTGGCGAGCGGCGCTCGCTCGGACCGCCCCTCCGACGATGCGCCTTCTCCGGGGGCCCTTTTCCCCCGCCGCGTACGGCGGTATCCGCTACGTGCAGGTAAACCGCGATTCTAGTGGGGCTCCCCCCACCGTCAAGCAAAAATTCAGTGCCCGAAGGGAATTACGATTCAGGGGGCCGGTTCGGCGACGCTCGTCCCTCGCCGCGCTGCCGGTCAGTTCTGTCCCTCTCCCTCAGGGAGAGGGTGGCCGAAGGCCGGGTGAGGGTGGTGCTTCCCC
>CAYGZE010000005.1:0-32888 GCA_964354185.1 uncultured Anaerolineales bacterium
CGCCATTCGGTCTCGCCCGGCAGATGATCCACCGTGGCCGTGAACGTGACCTTCAGATCCTGATAATCCTGCTCCCATGTGGAACCGGCCTTGTGGAGCTTCTTGTCAAGAACCGGAGTGAAGCCAAGCAGGTCGCCGGGATTGCGCTTCTGAACCAGCAGCGGCTCCATCGCCCGCACCAGGTCAAACGTCGCACGGGTCCGCATCAGTTCCACTTCCGCCTGCCAATACTGCCCGACCAGCAGCGCGCCCATCGAGAGGGCCCTGAAATAGTGCTCCGCCGGCGAAAACTCCGGTTGCACGAGGGCATTCCAGGGCCTTATGTACTTGTTAAGCACTTCACCATAGTTGTCCGGTCCCATGCCATCTAGGCTGGGGCATCCCACGTGGAAGATGTCCATGAACTCCCAGTCGCATGGGGATTCGCCGCACCAGGCGTTGGCATACATGGGGATGTTGAGCGCCTCCTTCGCCTTCCGCACTACGATCTCGACGTACCTGCCCGTGTAATAGGCGCCCATGGCCTTCCGCGCGTCGGTGGGCCAGGGCTGCTTGCCGAACACCTCCTCCCAGGTCCCCGACGTCTTGCTGCCATTGCCGTGGTACCGGCTCCACGTGAACCACCCCATCTTCGCCGGGTCGTGCTTTGGCGTGTCGATGGACTTCAGGTACTTCAGCAGCTCCTTCGGCACCTCCTCGCCGATGTGCTCGTTGGCCGCCGGGGAGAAGTCGATGTAGCAGGGCATCTCGTTCTCGACCTGGACGGCAACGAGCACCTGGTGACCGGGATCCTTCTGGGCCGCGCGTGCCAGCAGTTTCGAGAGCGCCAGCCCGTCCCGCTCGGCGCATGTCGTCGCGAAGGGCGACACACCCCCATTCTCGGGCTTCCCGTCCTGCTTGAGCGCCGGGAACGCAATCTTCTCGTCCCAGACATACCTCGGGATGTAGTTGCTCTGGAGGTTCCTCCAGGTGCCGAACCAGACGATGATCAGGTGCATGCTGCGCTCTTTGGCCGCCTCGATCAGCCCGTCGATCATCGCGTACTCGTAGACGTCCTTGCGGAGCTCAAAGCGGTTCCACTGGATGATCGCGCCCACCGTGTTCAGCCCCTGCCGCTTCCACTTGTCGAACTGATCACCGTAGTACGGCACGTCCGCTGCGTCGGTCATGACATCCTCCAGTGTTTCTCCGTAGAGGATGAGGCGCGGCTGTCCGCACACCATGATGTTCCCTTTCTCGGCACGCGGCGTCGAGCCGTCCGGCTTCGGATACGGCGGAAACGTGGTCTTGTCCACCTTGTCAGCCGGCAGGAACTTCGCGCCGGAGGCGTACAGCGTCCCCTTGCCCTCCAGCGTAACCTTCACGTGCCCGTCAGTTCCCGCGGCGAAGTCGTAGTCGCCCAGGCTGTTCCAGCCCGAGTGCCCGTCGCCGGTATCCCTCTTGAGCGTATCGGTCTTGCCGTGGTGCCGGATCTCGATGGTCACCGGGCCGCCCGCGCCCCAGACGATGTGCCACAGGTAGACGCGGTACGTCCCGGCCGTTAGCTTCGGCGTCCATGTGGCCCATGAGCCGGCGGAAGTGGTCTTGCGCGACTCGACGTTGTCTGCCGGGTAGCGGTAGTAGTCGTTCCCATTCCTGCCGGCCTCCCAGGTGCCGCCCTCCGCGTACTCCGGGTCGCCGTTCTTGATGACAATCGATCCGTCGTACGCGCTGGTGGCAGCGTGCCTCGTCGTCGCCACAGACACGGCGGCGAGCGCCGCGGTCAGTACGACCCACACGCTCATCATCGAAGTATTCATGGCATTTCCTTCCCCTACAGCCAGACCTTCTTTTGCGGCGGCCCTCGGACCGCCTGACGCGCCTACTTCGCTGTCCCCGCGCCGGCGGCCGGTATCGCCTCCGGCCTCCAGCGAAACACGAGGACCTTCCCGCGCCACTGCTCTTCGGCGAAAATCACGTACTCGCCGTTGGCTCGCTGGCGTGCCTTGATGCTGCCGGCGGTCATGTCGTACCACCCGTGGGCGATCTCCTTGGGACACGCAATTCGCCCAACGGATGACCCGTCTGACGTCCGGTGGACGTGGATCACGAACGTCGTGGTGTTGGCCACGAACAGGTAGTCGCCGGCCAGGCTGACCGTCGTGGGGACGCCTTCCTGCACCACGCGGGCGGTCCAACTGGACGTGCGGTTCCCGCGCTTCCAGTTCGGGTACTTCCGGATGACCGTCCCGGCCGACCGCCAGTCGCGATCGTCCGGGACTGCGGGGGTCCGCCCGCTCAAGTAGACGGTGTCGGCGGCCGCGTCGTACTGGATGCGCAGCAGCTCGCTGAAATCCTCCGGCGCTTTTTCCTCGACTTTTGAGGCGACGCGGTACACGGGCGTGCCAGCGCCATCGAGCCCCTCGCAGGGGAACCTGACGATGCGCTTTTGCCCCGCGTACCACAGGCTGCCGTCGTCGCCCACGCAGAGGCCGCACGTGAAGGGGAACTCCACGCCGGCCTCGAACTCCCCATCGTCCTTCTTCCCGTTCCCGTCCAGATCCCTCCAGATCCGCTTGCCCTTGTTGTCGAAGTGCACGCACCACACGGCACACTCGCCCTCCCCGGCCTTTTGGAAGCGGTAGATCCTGGCGTCGCTCCATTGGTAGTCGAGCATGAACAACGTGCCCCTGACGCGGAACAGATTGGGAGAGCCATAACCGCCCCGCGGATCGTCCGGATACTTGAGGGGGTTGACCGTCACGCCCTTGTGGGTACCGCAGAGCGCTCCAGGCTTCATGCGATCGTAGTCAACCACGAAGTGGTGGAAGGGGAGGTAGACATCGGTCTCAGACGCGGGATCGAAGTCGGCACAGACCTGGTAGGCGAGATTGTAGTGGGACCACACGCGAGACCCGTTCGGCGCGTACTTCTCCAGGGTGGCCCCGCCGCCGGACGAGGCCACGTGGATGTTCCCCGTCCCGTCTGTGGCGATGGCGCTGGGGTTGAAGAACCGCTGGGGCCCGGCGGCGCCGGGCGTGCCCGCGAATACGCCCCCCGGCACACCGAACGTCCCGTGGAGACGCGGGGTTGTCGTGATGTCCACGTAAATCCGGATGTTCTGCGCCGGGCCCTGATCCGTGACGAGGAGGCGGTCGTCCTTGTCGATGCAGAAGTTCGACGGCTTGACGCCGCCCGGGAACGAGATCCTCTGGGAGAGGAGTTCACCGCGGGTCGAGTAGCGCAGCAGTTGCGTGGTCTCGCTCAACCGGCCCTTCAGGACCCAGAGCCCGCCTTGTGAATCGAAGCGTATTTGGCTCGCCCCGTCCACCACCGGCCAACTGCGGGTCATCTTCTGGGCGTCGAACGGGAGGGGGTAGACCTTGATCCGGCAGTCGCCGGGCTTGGGATCGCTCACATAGAGCTCGTTCTTCAGGATGGCGAGCCCTTCGACCGCGACGGCATCCGGAGCATCCTTCTTGTCCAGGTTACGGACGCTGACGACCAGCAGACTGCCATCGGCCTTGGGTTCGCCGCGTTCCCCGTTGCTCGGCCCGAGCCCGCCGGGGTACTCGACGGCTTCGCGTCGGAACGCTCCCTTGAGCGGGTACCGGCGCACGCCGAACCACTGCTCGTTCTTTGGCGGATACCAGGTCTTTTGCGGCTCGCCGCTGTTGCGCTGTTCCATCGCCAGATACATGTAGCGCTCGTCCGCCGTGACCGCGGCCCCCCCCGTGCTGGCCCACATGGGATACTGGCAGTAGCCGATCTTCTGGCCGTCCGGGCCGAACAGGGTGCCGCAGTGAAGCCCCTCGTCGTAGCTCGTGTTGGCGCAGAGGGCCCCGTCCGGCCCGACGAATATATCCTCCGCCGCCCACGGGATGTGCGCCTCCGTGCTGCCGTCGGCCCCCGTGTTCCCCAGCCAGGACACCTCGCACCGCAGCGGCGGTCCCAATGCCGCGGCTGGAGAGGCCGCCTCCTTCCAGGATTCGCCGGCCAACGCCGGCAGACTGCCCAGTCCGAGCCACAGCGCCAAGGCCAGAATCGTTTTCAATGTCAGTAGGGTTTTCATACTGTGATCTCCATGATGTCTTCCTACTTCTGCGGGTTGTTGGGCTCGCCGCCCGCTTCCGGCGCCTGGGAACCGAACATCTCCAGGTGGCTCCAGCGGTCGTTCTCGTAGGCGGCGTAGGCGTCCCATACCAGGAGCATCTGGTTGTACTTGCCCGGGCGCTCCAGGCGGAAAGCCTTGAGGAAGCTGGGATCCTTGTCCCATGCCTTCTGGAGGATCCACCCCTGGCCGGTGACATCCTTGATGCTGCTGCCCTGGAGCGTGCTCGGGTCCAGGTTGCCGTTGGCGGTGTAGAACTCCGCCGGGTGGAGCCCCAATCGGCACCGAACTTCTCCATTCGTGGCCATGCTGATCACGCCGTAGTTCATCGGGTAGGCCTTGTCGAGGTCCCACCGCAGGTACAGCCGCTTGCCCTTTTCTTCCGCGTCCCCCCAGGCACCATCATGAGCCGTGGCAATGGTGGATGCGAACGGGACAAAAGGCTTGCCATACGGATGACCTGTCCAGACGGCGTTCTTGAGGCTCTTGTGCATCTTGATCTTGTCGGCATACCAGAGGTCGCGCAGAAAACTGTAGGCCCCGCTGTCCTGGCCGCCGAACAGCGGCAGGGGCGGAGCATCGGGATCGGCGTACACAAAGACCTCCTTGGTCCTGATGCCGTGCCGGTTCGTCTCCGCGCATTCCTGGGTCAGTCGCAGCGCGTTGACCTTCGCGGGCTTGAAGCACTTGAGGAATTCGCACTTCCTCGCTTTGCCCTTGAACACCTCGAACCAGGTCTTGCCTCCGTCGGCCGATCCTTCCAGCCGGACCGTGTCGGGCGCGTCATTACCAACGTCCTCGTAGCAGATCACCAGGGACGACACCGTCCGCAGGCCGGGCAACGTGTAGGTGATGACCGAGGCGCCTGAGGTCATCTTGGGGTTATAGGGTCTGCCGCTGCCGTCGATCGTGAAATCGGCCGGGCCCCCGTGCCAGTCGGGGGAGAAGTCGAAATTGCCCGTGGCCGTCACCCGATTGGTCCATGTCTTGACGTCCAACTCCCGCAGCACGTTCACGGTGCCCAGAACGCCCTGTTGCACCAGGGGCCTTTCATGATCGATATCCCCCGACTCGCCGGCAAACGCCGGCAGGGCGCAGATCGTCAACACCAGAGCCAACGCCATGGTAGTCTTCATGCCTTCGGCTCCCTTCTACCGGGTCCCGATGCAGTAGAGGTTGGTCTGGCCCCGGACATACAGGCGCGTGCCCGAGAAGACCAGACTCGACGTGAACGGTTCCAGCGTGTTGCGCGCCACCTCCTGGTACTCACGACCGGGCTTGATCACCACCGTCTCACCCTCATTGCTGCTGGCATAGAGATACGGGCCGGCCAAGGCCACGCTGGAGTAGCACTTGCCCTTGAACAGGGCCTGCTTGTAGACCGTCTTGCCATCCGCGGCGTCGAGGAGCGTGAACCGGCCGTCGATCAAGGCGTAGAGCAGTCCGTCGGCACAGACAGGCGAGCCGACGCACCAGCCCCTGACCGTCTTCGCCTCCCAGAGCGTCTCGGCCACGACTTGGCCGTCGCTCGACAGCTTCAGCCGCACGGCCGCGCCGCCTTTCCCGACCAGGTACGCCGTGTCGCCCGGCACGACGGGGGAGCAGCAGGTCTCCAGCGGCAGCCCCTCGGACGGCCAGATCTTCCGGGCCAGACCCTTCCCGTCGCTGACCCGGAAGATGTCCCCACACGCGGTCAGGACCGCACCGGTCGTGCCGACGCGCACATGGACGGGGGACCCGAAGTGGACACCGGCTTCAGCCTCCCATACGGTCTTGCCTGTGCCGGGGTCCAGGGCAGTGAGCTTCAAGAGATGAACCAAGAGCAGGCCTCCCGCCAAGAGAGGCGATTCCGGGACGCCGTACAGGCGAGGTTCCGAGTACTGGGACGGCTGCGTCTCGAGCCTTCGCGCCCACCGCCGGTGCCCTTCCAGATCGTAGCAGGCGACGACTCCGGTCCCGAAGGCCACGTAGACCTGCTTGCCGTCGCTCGTCGGCGTCGGGGACGCGTAGCCGGTATCGTCGCTGGTCTTCGGCGGGACGTAGGACGCCAGCGCTTTGAGGGCTTCGGATGCTTCCTTGCCCTCGCCTTCCAGCTTGGCCAGTTTCGCCTTCAAAGCGGCGTCGTCCGGCGTCTTGCCGAGGACCTCGGAGACCTCGGTCTGGGCTGTCTCCAATTCTCTCACTTTGCGGCGCAGACTGTCCGCCTTGGCCTGATCCGCCAGGGCCTGCTGGCGTGCGTTCTCCGGCGCCGCGTCGGCGTAGGTTGTGCTGCCCGACCACAGGATCGCGCCGTCCTTCGCAGAAACACACAGGAGCGTGGACGGCTCGGCGCAGACGAAGATCCGGTCCCCCACAAGGATCGGCGACGCATTCGACTTACCCGGTAACGGCGTCTTCCAGATGACGTTCTCCGTCGCCGACCACTTCACGGGCGGCTGGGCGTCCGGGTAGACGCCCGTGCCGTTCCCGCGCCAGCCCACGGACGTCTCCGCCGCGGCAAGACCGGTGCACCCGACCGCGGCCCACACGAACCACATCACATTGAGTCCGCGCATGATGTCTCCTTACTTCTGCGGGTTCCTGGGCGCGCCGCCCGGGTCCGGTTCCTCGACCCCGAACATCTCCAGGTGGCTCCAGAAGTTGTCCATCACGCTATAGGCGCCGAGGTCCCATACGATGAGTATTTGATTGTACTCGTCCGGCTTCTGCAGCAGGAAGCCCTTGCTCACCGCCGGGTCCTTGTCCCAGGCCTTCTGGAGGACCCACCCCTGGCCGGTCAGGTCCCCGATGCTGTTGCCCTTGAGTTGGCTCGGATCCAGATTGCCGTTGGCTGTATAGAGCTCGGCCCGGCACATCTCCGCCAGATTCTGCTTGGGCCTGGTCCCCTCACCCGCATTCGGGCAGCCGATAAGACCGAAGTTCATCGGGTACGCCCTATCAAGGTCCAGCCGCACGTAGAGTCTGTTGCCGCCTCCCTTCTCCCCCTCCCCAAAGCACATGGCCGCGTGATATCCAGGAATCTTGGACATGAACGGAACGTGGGGCATCCCGCCACTATGCGCCGCCCAGGTGCCGTTCGAGGGGCTCTTGATCAACTTGATCTTGCCGCGATACCAGAGGTCGCGCAGGAAACTGAAGGCCCCGCTATCCTTGCCGCCGAACAGCGGAAGGGGAACCTCGGGATCGGCGTACACAAAGACTTCAGCGGTCCGTGGGTCTTTGCCTTCCTGGGTCAGTCGCAGTGCGTTGACCTTGGCGGGCTTGAAGCATTTGAGGAAGTCGGTCTTCCACGACTTGCTCTTGAACACCGCGAACCAAGTCGTGCCCCCGTCGACTGAGCCTTCCAGCCGGACCATATCAGGCGGTTCGCCGCCCCTGCCCGCATAGAAGATCACAAGAGACGACACCGTCCGCAGGCCGGGCAGTGTGTAGGTGACGACCCACGGTTCCGTGTTTTTCGCCGGGAGATAACTCACGGCGCCGCCGTCGATCGTACACTCAGCCGGGCCGCCACACCAGTCGCGCGAGAAGTCCGCCGCGCCTTTGACCGTCACCCGATTACTCCCCGTCTTGACGTCCAACTCCCG
Organism: uncultured Anaerolineales bacterium; assembly: GCA_964354185.1. Classification (GTDB taxonomy): domain Bacteria; phylum Planctomycetota; class Phycisphaerae; order FEN-1346; family FEN-1346; genus CAYGZE01. Next base: position 7,678 of record CAYGZE010000005.1, read on the forward strand.
CAGCACGTTGACCGTGCCCAGGACGCCCTCTTTCACCAGGGGTAGTTCGTGATCGACCTGTTCGTTCTCTTCGGCGAACGCCGGCAGACTGCCCAGGGCGCACAGTAGCGCCAATGTCAGAGCGGTCTTCATGCTTCGGCCCTCCATCTACTTCTCTCCGATGCACCACAGGAACTTGTGGGTCCGGATGTACATCCGGCTGCCCACGAAAAACGGCGGGCTCGTCATCTGGTCGTGATCTTCCTGTGTGAGTGAGGCGCCGAGTCCTCCCTTGGCCAGCGTGTTGAACGCCACCTCGTGGAACTCGCGGCCCGGCTTGAACACCCACATCTGCCCGGAATCGAACCCGCCATAAATATACGGCCCGGCGTGGGTGATACAGGGGTGGGGATCGGTGCCCTTGATGACTGCGCGCGGCGGTGACTTATAGACCACCTGTCCCGTAGCCGCGTCAAACGCGACCACTTGGAACTGGTTTTTGCCGGCGTCAACTTTGTTGTAGATCAGCCCGTCGTGATAGACCGGCGACGAGTAACTGCTGGGGCGCTCCTCCGTCTCCCACAGCTTCTCCGTGACGATTGTGCCGTCGGCGTTCGGCTTGAGTCGGGCCGCCATCAACCGCCTCTCTCCCTTTTTGGTCAGAAACTTGGGCGGCCCTTCCCCGGAGAAGGATTCGTCCCACGAGGAATACACGACGTCCGCGTGCACGACCGCCGTGAGTTGGCCGTTGCAGGTCGCTTCGTCCGCCATCAACTTGCCGTCCGAGGCGCGGTACACCTTTCCATACGGCATCACCACCAGCTCCGTGCCCCCGACCTGAGCGCGCACGGGGGAGCCGTGGCGCTCCTTGTGGTCCACTTCCCAGGCCGACTTCCCGGTGGCCGGATCCAGGCCGTAGAGGTGACCGCCCATGCAGATCACCAGCCGACCCCCCGCCAGCAGCGGGTTGGCCGAATAGCCGGTCGCTGAGGTCGGTTTCGTCAGCATCCGCACCCACTGGCGCTTGCCCTCGAGGTCGTACGCCGCCACCAGGCCCGTGCCATACACCACGTACACCCGCTTCCCGTCGCTCGTGGGCGTCGGAAGCGTGTATTCCAGGATGAAACCGAAGTGCGAGCCCATCACCGGCGGCATCTCGAAATACTCGCACCTCAAGATGTCCTTCTTGAGGGTCTCCTTGACGGCCTCCTTCTCCTTCTCGGTCTTGCATGCGTTCACCTTGGCGATGATCTCGGCCGCCTCGGGATCATCCTCCGCCGCGGTGTCGAAGAAGGTGACGGTGTCTGACCACAGAATCTTCCCGTCCGCCGCCGAGACGCACAGCAGCGTCGACGGTTCGCTGCACGTGAAGACGCGGTCCCCCACGACGATGGGCGACGAGTTCGACCTTGCCGGCATCGGCGTCCTCCAGACGACGTTCTCCGTTGCCGACCACTTCACGGGCGGCTGCGCATCCGGGAAACTGCCCGTCCCGTCCCCGCGAAAGCCTATGCGGGCGTCGGCCCCAGCCGCCTCGCGCGCCGCGGCTGCCGTACAGAGCATGACGACGACGACCGATACCACCACACAGTTCCGTTTCATCACGCTCGCCGTCATTGCAGTCTACTCCTGTCTTGTCTTATGGTTATTCACGCCGGTCGCGGCGTCCGCGGCCAACCCGCATGAACGCCCCCGCCCACGCCACCGTCAGCACGTGCGTAAGGCTTTCCCCGATCACGAGCATCCTGCTATCGCCCCCACGCGAACTCGATCTCGTTACCCCAGTGCTCCGTCCAGTCCGGGTGCAGGGAGAGGCTGTGCTTGGCGACGCTCCGCCCCTGCGCGAGCTCCTTCCACGTCCGGTCGTTGTCGTTGACCCGGTACGTGAGCTTGATCGTGCGCCCTTCGTCCAGCGCCTTCTTCACGGCCGGGATCTCCGACCACGGGATCGCGCACTCGGTGATCCGCGTATTGCCGTCGTAGGTGATGACCAGCTTGGCGTCCTTCACGGGTCCGTCGAGGGGCGACTTCAGCGAGTGGGGATAGAAATGCTTGTGCGGCATGCCGGGCGAGGCCATCCGCCACACTTCCGTGCCGCCGCCGTACTGGGGCGCCACAAGGTTCAACGCGTACTCGTAGTCGGTGTCCAGCCGGTTGAAGGTGACGTACTTCGGCATCGTCCCAGGGAGCGTCTCGAGGCTTTCCTTCTCGGCCGCCGGCAACACGTTGAAGCCGATCTGCACGTTGTCCTTCGGCGGCGACGTGCCGTCGGGCAGGTCGGGGCTTTTCCGGTATGAGAATCGCCGCACACCCTCGGGCCACTTGAGCGGCGTCTTCTCCTTCCCCTTGTAGCAGACCTCCGGGTAGAAGCTCTCGTCCTCGCTCCGGGTCTCGAAGCGGACCGTGCCCGGGTCCCGTGTGCGGTCGGCCGCCTTCACGGCCAGGTAGAAGAAGTCCTTGTCGTAGGCGAGATAGCCGACCGAGTAGCCGCTTTTGGCGGAGGTGTCGAACGGCTTGAACGGCCACCAGGCGGCCTCCGTCATCGAAGGCAGGAACCGGCCGCTTGCGCTCAGCGGTTGCGGCAACACATCCTTCCAATCGTCCAGCTTGCCGTCCACGGTGATGGTCCGCCGCGCGATGATGTTGCAGTGCATCACTTCCTCGTGCACGGCCACGCCGTCGCTCCCGGCGTCGAACGTGAGGCCCAGGGGATAGCTGTTGTCCGGCGCCGGGTCGCCGCCCACGATCTTCACGCTGACCATCTGGGTCTCGTGCGGGCGGAAGGAGAGTTTCCCGGGGGCATCGAGCCGCAGGCGCCCGAGCGTCAGTTTCAGCGTGCCGCTCACAGGCCGGTTCAGGATGTTCGTGAGCCGCAGGCGCAGGACCGCGCCCTCGGTGACCGGCGCGAGCATGTCGAGGCACACCGTCTCCAGCGGCTCATAGCCGCGGATGTCCGCCGTCTCGATGGCCTTCCGGAGCGCCTCGAAGGAGCCGGGCTTCCCGTCGGCCCGCAGGAAGAAGCCGCGGTGGTCCAGGGGTACGACGATCCTCCCGCCCTTCGACGGGACCGGGTTCCCGTAGAAGTCGTACAGGAAGAGGCGCGGTGCCCGCAGGAAGCCGCTGCCGTCGGACAGGGCCATCGTGGCGCCGCTCAGCGTCTCCGGCGTCGCAAGGGCCTTCTCGAGCTTCGCCCGGTCCTCGGCCGGGGCATCCGCCGCCAGCGCCGCCAGCTTCGCCCGAAGCTCCTCCTTGTGCTTCACTTCCGCCAGGCCCCGCACGGTGCGGAACAGGACGCGGTCGAACCCGATCGACGCGCCGATGTCGCCGACCACGACGATCGTCCGGTCCTCAACGTCCTCCTTCCCGTCCGCGCCCGGCGGGCCGCTGAACACGTAGACCCACGGCAGGCCGTTCTTGAAGAGGATCTCCTGAAACTTCCTCTGGCCGATGAAGTGGGTCATCGCGCCCACGGCCGCCGCCACCGGATACGTGTGGCTCACCTCGACCCGCGTCTTCTTCCCGTCGTCGCCGAACACCTCGACGGGGCGCTGGAACCAGTCCGTGCTGACGACGTTGCCGACGATCCCCACGACCCGCTCGTAGCCCGCGGCGAGGAACGGGGCCAGCGTGCCCGCGACCCGGTCGTCGGCGTTGGCGACCCAGCTCTCCTCGTCCCACGCCCGCACGGGGCCGTGCGGTCCCTGGCGGCTGCGCCAAGGCTTGTAGACCGACGGGATGTCCAGGCCCTGGTAGTGGATCGTGCAGAAGTCCAGCCACTTGAGGAACGTGTCCTTGCCGTCCGGGAAGAGCTTGTCGAAGGTGTTCGAGGACGAGTCGCATCCGCCAATCATGACGTCGATCCCATCGTCCCGGCGCAGTTCGTCCACCGCCTCGCCGAGCTTGGTGTAGATCTCCCGGTACCGCAGGTCGTCCGCCCCCCAGCCGCTGATGGAGACGCCGTTCCACGGCTCGTTCCACAGGTCGACGCTCATCACCGGCCCCTTGGGCCAGCCGTACTTGCGGAGCACCATCTTGACGTACTTCTTCCAGTCTTCGTCGTAGGAGGGGAGCCAGGCCCCGTCCATCTTCCCGCCGCTGAGGTCCGGCGCCATCACGCCGGCCTCATCGAGGAACGGCCGCCCCGTGCCGAGCGGCTGGGTTGGGCCGTCGAAGGCGCCGGCCCCGAACTCCAGGAGCACCGGCAGCCCTGCTTCCCTGAGTTCCGCCAGGGGCTTGTCGATCTTCTCCGCGAAGAACCGGGCGAAGCCGGGGTCCGTCGTCGGTAGGTACGGCGTGTCGGCCACCCGGTTGCGGGCCGCGCCGATCCGCACGAGGAGCGGCACGTAATCGTTATCGAGCGTGAACTGCGGCACTTGCGGCATCTTCGCGTCGTGCCGGAACGTCCGAACGCACGAGGTCACGAAGTACCGGCCTCGCGGGCCCACGTCGAGGATGATCCCGTAGGCGCCGAACGTCTCGGGCGCCGACGGCTTCACCGTGACGTTCGTGAAGCCCTTTGCGTCCACTCTGAACTCGACGGGCGTGGACCCGCCGTCGCCCAGCGCGATGGCCGTGCGGTCCCAGATGTCGTCGGGATTGCCGACCAGGCCGTAGCGGATGACGTCAACCCGCCCCTTGAGCGAGAGCGCCTCGCCCGTCTGGTTGTTGACCTGGAACGTCAGGTCGACCTTGTCGCCCGGCCATAGGGCGTTGCCGGGGACGCTCGCCCGCAGGAACTGGACGGCCAGGTCCTTCCTGTCCTCAGTCATCCGCATGACCTTGCGGAAGCTCGGCATCTTCCAGATCTCGCGGTAGTCGGACTCCGGTTCCGCGCGGGCGGCACAGACCACTCCGAGGACCGCGGCCACCGCCAGGACGCCCTGTGCCAGCCGGTGAGAGGCGAAGTTGCCCGAACGCATCGTGTCACGCTCCTTTCCCGAATGGTGCGGCTTGCCCCATCGTATCCTTCCCTCAGGCCTTGCGCCGGGCGCGTCGATTGGCGCCCGCGGCCGGCAGGCATGTCGAGGCGCGCGGCACAAGAAGCGACCGCAGGCCCACCTGGAGTGCCGAGGCGTCGCCCGCCAGGGCCCGCGCCGCCAGGTGGCCCGCCTCCTCCCCCAAGGCGTCCAGCGGCGGACGCACGCTCGTCAGCCCCACGACCCGCGAATGGGGAGCGTCGTCGAACCCGATCAGGCCGAAATCTCGCCCGGGCGTTAACCCGGCCTCCGTGGCCGCGCGCAGGACGCCGTAGGCCGTGTGATCGTTGACGGCGATGACGCCCGTCCGCTCCTTGGCGCCAGGCGATGGGGGCCGCAGCACCCCGGCGGCCAAGGCTTTCCGGGCCGCTCGGTAACCCACTTCCACCGGGTCCGCCCCAGACGGATAGGGGCCGGGCGAGCCCGGATAGGCCCTGACTGAGTCCTCCGCCAGGCCGGATCTTCGAGCGGCATCGCGCGCCCCGGCCAGACGGTCCGTGACCCATTGGGCCGTGAAGGGCTGGAAGAAAACCAGCCGCCGGTAGCCCACCTTGAGGAGGTGCTCGGCCGCCTGGTAACCCGCGTGCCGCGCGTCGTAGTAGACGTGGGGGATGAAGTACGGCACCGGCCGCCACGTCACGTAGACCAGCGGGCAGGCGAGGCCCACAGCCGCCGAGACGATCTCCGACTGGGCGCCCGCGTAATCGTAGATCTCGATGACGACGATGGCGCTGGCGCCCTCCGCCGCCAGTCGCCGGACCGCCTCACCCCAGGAGACGTGGCCGCCCTTGTCGGATTGGTCGAGGGAAAAGAACCGTGTCCTCCCCCCGACGCCCGCGATCACCCGTTCGACGCCCCGCACGACAAGGGGTTCCCAGGCCTCTTCCCAGGCGGCCGCGGGCGCCTCGGTGATCCGCACCGGCACGATGATCGCCACCGTGGCGGAAGCGAGGGACTGCGGCTGCGCGGAGTCGGCGGCATGCCGGGCCATCGTGGGAAGCCCGGACATCGTGCGGCCCGCGCCGGCCCCGGCGGACGCGCCCGCATCGGTTTGCCCCGGAGGCGATGCCACGAACGTCCCGCGCCCCGGATGCGCTTGGAGCGTGCCGTCTTGCGTGAGCCGCTCAACGGCTCGCTGCATGGTCACCAGGGCCACGCCGTACTCCCGCGCCAGGGAATGGCGGCTGGGGAGCATCGCCCCCACAGGCCAGCGGCCTTGCCTGATTCGCGACTTGAGGTCCTCGGTGATCCTCACATAGGCGGGGCCCTGAGGTCTGCTGTTGGTCTGTCCTGTCATGGAAGCCATCTCCTTCTCGCGACCAGGAGTGTTCAGGTTACGGATGATACGGTTGTGCTAGTATAACAATCACGGCCGGGTCGGGTGTCGCCGAAAGCGGGGAATCGGGTGCCCGCGATCTGAGTCGGCCCGCGGCCGGCCAGTGGCTGAGCGGTCGAACTCCGCCGATACCGGGGGGGGCGGGGCCGGGTTCACCTATGGGAGTCGGCACAAGGAACCCCCCATGGCCTCTGAAGGGCACCGGTTCCCCGCCGAAGGCCTTGAGGGGCACGGACCTGAGAGGACGCGGGCATGAGCCGATCGTGCTTGGCGTGGGCTATTCTCGTCGCAGGCCTGGCGGGGGGGCCGACTGAGGCCGCCGCCCAAGACCACCGGTTTCAGTTCGACGAGGCGTTCATCCCGCGGTTCAACATCCCCGAGATGCCCAATCCGCCCACGATCGACGGCCGCATCGACGCCCAGGAATGGCAGGCGGCCGCCAAGGTCATGGGCGTCTCGTGGACCAGTACGACCGACGTCCGCGACCGACCCATCTCGTTCTGGGTCGCCTGGGACGCGGGTCACCTGTACCTGGCCATGCGGTCGGACATCCTGCCGGGACACCGGCTCTACCGCTCCAAGCGCGAACCGTACACGTCCGGCACGGTTTTCGACGACGCGGTGGAGATCGGTCTCGACCTCCACGACCGCAACCGCAAGCCGAACGAGGTCTCGAGTTTCCTGAAGTTCGTCATCAACTCGCTCGGGAGTGGCGAGTACATGAAACTGTACCCCTCGATCGGCCAGAACCTCTTCAACTGGCGGCCGAACATGCAGATCGCCAACCGGATCCACGAGGAGGGGGGCCGCCGGTGGTGGGACCTCGAGATTGCCGCCGGCCTCGAAGACCTCCAGATGCCCGTGCCCCACAAGGCCGGCGACCCGCTGGGGATCCTCCTCGCGGCCGACCTCAAGAACCCCGAATGGCAGTGGCTCGACGTCCCCTCCGCCACCGGGCACCTGGAGCATTACGGTTTTCCCCGGGCCGTCCTCACCGCCGACAAGCCCTACGTCCAGGTCGAGGCGCTCTCCGGCTTCCACGACAAGCGGCTCGACCTCCGAAGCGTCGTCTACAATCCCTTGGACAAGCCGGCCAAGGTCAAGGCCGTCGTCCGCATCGTCCACGGGAAGGTCGGGCCGAAGGGGACCCGCGGCCTGCCGGAGAATCCGACGCCCGTCCTCTCCGAAGAGAAGGTCCTCGACATCCCCGCCGGCGGCTCCGCCCGCGTCGACGTGAGCAAGGCCTTCCCCGACCTCGTCGACAAGATGAAGGGCAAGGACCAGCCCGAGGAGTTCTCGACGTTCGACTACCAGGTGACGCTGGCCGACGCGCCCGACGCCCCGGCCGTCTACACGTCGCACCTCAGCTTCTGGGGGACCGACAAGAGCTACCTTGCCGCGCGGCCACGCGACACGCGGCTGGAGTACGACCTCGAGTTCAACCCCGTGCGCGGCCTGCTGTACCTGGCGGCCGATACGCTCGACGCGCCGATCCCGCAGGGCTCGAAGGCCGCCGGCGCGACCTACGCCGTCCTGGGCGACGGCAAGACCGTCAAGGAAGGCCGCCTTGCGAACTACTCCTACTACAAGTATGACGATCTCGTGGAACTCCCAGCCCTGGCGCCCGGGAAGTACCAAGTCCGCCTGGCCCTGGTCGACGCGGCGGGCAAGGAACTCACCGCGCGCGACGACGTCTCGATCGAGAAGAAGGACGAGGCCAAGGCATTCGCCCGCTGGTGGGGAAACAAGATCGGCGACACGGAGAAGGTCCTCCCTCCCTTCGAGCCGCTGAAGGTGAAGCGCGGCCTCTTCCGGCCGGCCGCCTACACGTGCGCGCGGCGGGCCTACGAACTTGGCGGCCTCGGACTCCCGCGGCAGATCCAAGCCAACAGCGGCCCCGTCCTGGCCGCGCCGGCACGCATCGTCGTCAAGGTCGGCGGCAGGGAAACCGTCGTGCCCGTGAGCGGCGAGCCGAAGGTCACGAGCACCAGGGACTGGCGGATCGAGTTTGAGGGCCGCCCGGCCAAGGCCGCCGGCCTCGTCTTCAGTTCGCGCGGCACGATGGAGCAGGACGGCCTCGTCGAGCTCGCCCTCACGGTGGCGCCCGAAGCCGGGCCGGTCGAGGTCGAGGAGCTCCGCGTGGAGTGGCCCGTCGATGATTCGCAGGGCCTCTACGTCAACTGCATCGGCCAGGGCGGTAACTACAGCGCCCGCTTCATCGGCAAGGTTCCCGCCGGGACGGGCGTCGTCTGGGACACCCTTCGCCACATCGGCGCGACCGGCACCGGCATGACCGCCGGCAGCTTCACGGGCAACCTGTGGCTCGGCACGGAGGAGCGGGGCCTCCTCTGGTGCTCCGACTCGGACCGCGGCTGGGACGTGGACGACAAGGTCCCGGCCCACTCGCTCCTCCGCGACGGCGGGGCGGTCGTCCTCCGCAACCACCTCGTCGGCAGCTACGCCGGCAAGAAGCCGCTGCCCCTGGCGGCCGCACGCACCATCCGCGTCGGCTTCAACGCCACGCCCTTCCGCACGCTCCAGCCCGGCTGGCGCCTGAACCAGGTCTCGGCCGCCAACGGCTTCTCGGGCGGCAAGTACAAGGTCAACTGGGACACGGGCCAGGACTTCTTCTCGATCCTGTCGCCGCCCTTCGAGGACCTCAGGCGCTGGCCCGAGTACTACGCCTTCTGCAAGGCCGAGGCCGAGCAGCGCGCCCGCCAGGGCCTCTACGCCATCGACCCGCGCCTGTCGACCTACCTGACGAACCAGATCGCCCTGCGAGGCTACATGGACAAGACGGTGGAGCCGGGCGTCTACGACTACTTTGCGGGAGACTGGGTCCGCGGCAACGAGGCCCTCTCGCCCACCTACACCGACTACATGACGTACCTGATGAACCGCCAGGTCCGCGAGGGCGGATGCACGCATTTCTATTTCGACATTACGTTTGCCGGGAACCCCTACCGGAACCTCGCGGCCGGCCTGGGCTACCGCCTCCCCGACGGCCGTATCCAGCCCGAGCTCGGCGACGGCAACCTGCGGCAATGGTACAAGCGCGTCTGGGCGATGATCCAGGAAGCCGATCGGTATCCCGGCGGCGTCTCGGGCCACTCGACCAACGGCATCTGCCTGCGAGCCCTCCCCTTCACCGACTCGATCCTCGATTCCGAGTACCCGATGAAGGACCCGATCTCGGTCTACCCGAGCGAGCGGATGATCGCCGGCTCATGCTCGCACGCCTTCGGCGTCAACATCAGCCACCTCGGGTTCATGAACCCGAACTGGCCCACGATGCACGACGCCGTGACGGGCGGGGGCGGGGGCCCATTCTGGCACGCCGACTTCCGCCACTGGGGCATCGCGCGGAATGACATCGAGTTCATCCCTTACTGGCGAAACGCGAAGGTCGTCCGCGACGTCACGCCGGGCGTCTTCGTCAGCCTCTGGAAGCGGCCCGGCTCCGCCGTCCTCGGCCTCTGCAACTACGGCCCTGACGCCGACGGCCAGGAGAAGGCGCGGCCCGTCCGCATGAAGCTCGACCTCAAGGCCCTCGGCGTCCCCGGCGGTGCGGCCGGAGAGCGGCTGCGCGTCCGCCAGTTCGCCGACCTCCCCGCCCAGGAGCGGTATGTCGGCCACCTCAAGTGGTACCAGGACCTGCCGGGCGAGAAGGGCAAGGACCAGAAGGTCGTCCCGCCTTTTGAGCCGCGGCTCGACGCGGCAACCGGGACGCTCGACGGCTTCGACCTGCGGTATCACGACGTGCGGTTCGTCGTGATCCGCTGGGAAGACTGCGCCGTAGACGACAAGGCCTGGCTCGACCTCTTCCCCGACAAGCTTCGCACCGAAGTGCTCGACTGGGGCGTGAATGCGAAGGATGCCGCGCCGATCGTCGGGAAGATGATGGACGAGACCGTCCGGATCGAAGGAGACGCCGTCCGCGCCCAGGCCTGGCGGCGGCCGGGCACGGTCCTTCTCCGCTTCGAGAACCCGGGCGAGAAGCCCGTGGCCGCCCTCGTGCGGCTCGACCTCGCGCGGCTCGGCGTCAAGCTCGATCCTAAGAGGGACCTCTGGCGGCGGTTCACGCAGGTCTACGACCTCCAGCACCTCACGCTCGGCCCCTGGAACCCCGGCATCTCGGAAGGCTGGTGGGATGACGAGAAGTCCATCCGCCAGGCCGTCGGCCAGCCTGGCCGCATCGCCTTCGACGCTTGGCACGACCGCATGGCCGTCCAGCTCGGCCCCCGGCAGGTCCGCTGTGTGAGTATCGACACGACCGAGTAGTGGGCGGCACCGGCACGGATAACCCGAGAGATGTGAGACACGACAGGTGAGGTGCTCATGCGCCCAGTCCTGGCTCTTGCCTTGTCAATCATCGTTTCCTCCACGCTGCCGACTGCCGACGACGCCGAGTGGCGCGCGCGGACGGGCGTCGATCCGGGGCGCGGCCCCGCGGCTGCGCCGGGCAAGGTCGAGCCCACGGCCGTTCCCGACCTCGTCCTCTGGCTGGATGCGTCGCAGGGCGTGACCGCGGACGCCGGCGGCAAGGTTGCAGCATGGGCGGACCGCAGCCCGCGCAAGCAGGACCTGGCACAGGCTGACCCCGCGTGGCAGCCGCTGCGCCTGGAGGGTGCCCTCGGAGGCCTGCCGGCCGTCCGGTTCACGGGCGAGCAGAACGCGGCCCAGACGCTCCTGCGCGACAAGCTCACGCTCGCGGGCAGCCCGGGCTTCACGGCGATTGCCCTCGTCAAACAGAACCGCGAGGTCTACAGCTCCACGCTGCTGCACTATGGCCCCGACAATATGCAGCGCGGGGCGCACCTTGGCCTGAACATGCTGGCCGCCGCCGTCGGCCCCACGCGGGACTTCGCCATGACCGTGACCTCGGCCGCCAGCCTTCCCGGCACGGGTTTCCGGTGCCTGGCGGTCGTGGCGGACAATGCCGCCGGGGCCCAGGAACTGTGGGTCGATGGGGCGCGGGTCGCCCACACGGTCCAGACGTTTGCGCTGGAGCCGGAGGGGCGATTCGTCCTCGGCGGCCACCGGCCGGGCGCGGGGAACTGCCACGGCGGGGCGTGCGCCGATGTAGCGGAACTGCTCGTCTTCAGCCGCGCGCTCTCCACCGAGGAGCGCCAGGGGCTTCAAAAGTATCTCAACACGAAATGGGGCCTCGCGGGCCGCCGCGGCGCCGTGACGGCCCTGGCGGCGCGCCTGCCCTTCGCCTATTACCCATCCACGGCCGAGATCGAGCTCGCCTTCGACAAGTCCGCCGACCTCCTTCAGGAGCACTTGGGCGGCGTCTTCCGCCCAGCGGCGGACACCACCGCGCTCAAGCCCGAGCCGCTGAAGCCCGGCCTCACCTGGGCGACGTATGACGGGAAGAAGCTGCCCGATGACCCTGCGAAGGCGACGCCCACGGCCACCGGCACGGCCGGCGACCTCGACCTGCCTGGCGGCAGCTTCGATCCGAAGGAAGGCACGCCCTACGTCCTCGCTGGGTGGCTCGATGTGCCGCAGGCTGCGCCGTACACCTTCGTCCTGCGGCCCCAGACGGCCAGCCGCCTGTGGATCGATGGGAAGCTGATCGCCGACGTCTCGGACAGCAAGGGCTCCTGGGGTACGTGGAACTGGCGCGGCGACGCGGTGGCCCTGGCGGCAGGGCGCCATTGCATCGTGTTGGCGGGCCTCGCCCAGCACCGGCCCGTCGAGCACACCGGCCAGCCGATGGTGCTCTGGTCCGGGCCGGGCTTCTGGCGACGACCGATCCCGGCCGAGAAGCTCGCGCACGCGGAGCCCGAGGCGTTGGCGCTGCCGGCGGCGGAGAAGCCCGATTCGCAGCCGCAGCCCAAGGCGCTTGCGAAGATCACCGAGGCGCTGTTCACGGTCATCGATGTGAAGAAGGAGAAGAAGGTTGCGTCCGGCACGCTGAAGCTCGATGCCAGCGGCCGCGGCCAGGGCCGGTTCCCCGTCGGCGACCTCGCGGAGGGCGAGTATGCCGTCGAGTACGAGCTCGCCGGCACGAAGGTCCGCTTGCCGCAGACGTTCACGCGGGCTCGGTTCCCGTGGGAGAAGAACACGCTCGGCACGGGGCACGAGGTCTACCCGCCCTTCGTGCCCGTGAAGGTCGACGGCGCGCAGGTCTCGGTGGTCGACCGCGCGTACCGCATCGGCGCGTTCGGGACGTTCGACTCTCTGGTCAGCCAGGGCCGCGAGCTCCTGGCGGCTCCGATGGCTGTCATCGCCAAGGTCGGCGGCACGGAGGTCGCGTGGAAGCCGGGCAAGGTGAAGGGCAAGGCGACGCAACCCGACCTCGCGGAGTTCTCGGCGTCGGCGTCGAGCGACGCACTCACGATAGAGGCGACGACGCAGGTCGAGGAGGACGGCTGTGCGCGCATCGAGTGGACCTATGGGCCCAAGGGCAAGCCCGTGACGGTCGACTGGCTGGAGCTTGTGATCCCGCTCAAGGAGGCGGAGGCGCCCCTCTTCGGCTGGTCGGCGTCGGACTCGATGCGGCACCACTACTGGGGCGAGGTGCCCCCGGCGGGCAACATCACGTGGGACACCGAACAGGGGAAGGCCCCCGGCTGGGTGCCCGCGGCGTGGCAGAAGGCCGAGGGCCCCGCCCCGGCCGACGGCCGCGTGTGGGACTCCACGCGCAACCTGCACTGGACGCACGGTAACTTCGACCCGTTCGTGGCCTACGTGTGGCTCGGGGCTGAGGAGCGGGGCCTGGCGTGGTTTGCCGACCGGCCGGGGCAGTTCGTCGGCGACGCGGGGCAGCCCGACCAGCTCGTCTGCCGCGAGCCGGGGCGGGTCGTCCTGCGCGTCCGCGTGATCCAGCAGCCGACGCTCCTCGACGGGCCGCGCAGGCTCCTCTTCGGCCTCCAGGCCAGCCCCACCAAGCCCCCGCGGCCCGACTGGCGGACCCACGACGTCCCCGGGGGCGGGGGCCTGTCGGTCGTCTGCTGGGGCGGCTACTGGTGCTCCTCGAAGTACCCCGACAACCACGATTACTCGGTCGTTGATGCGATTATGCGCCTGGCCTCCGACCGCCGCGACGTCGTCGACAGGGAAGTGCGAGAGAAGCTCAAGGAGCTGGACGCCGGGCGCCTCTGGAAGGACATGAAGGTCTTCGGCGACTGCGACTGGCTGACCGCCCAGACGTGGTGGCTCGGTATGGCGCGGAACCGCAGCGCCGCCTCCTATGTCGAGGAGCACGCCAACCACGTCCGCATGCCGGAGTGGCAGGTCTTCCAGGACGAGTGGTCCGCCCTGGAGTTCAACCGCTTCCAGGCCCAGGAAGGGAACTGGGGCGTCATTGCGCCGAGTTATCGCGATTTTTGCCTGTACTACCACAACGAGTACCTTCGGCGCGGCGTCAGCCTCTATTTCGACAACGTCATGCCACGCACCGAGCGGAACCCGTACGTCCTCGACGGCGTGCCCGACTACTCGGCGGGCGTGTGGGGTCTGCGGAGCTACTACAAGCGCGTGTGGAAGCAGATGCAGCGACTCGAGCGCGACAAGGCCGCGCCGCTGCCCCTAGACTTCACGGTCCACATCACCAACTGCCAGGTCCTCCCGTGGACGACCTGGGCCACGAGCACGCTCGACCTGGAGCAACCCTACCGCGCGGGGAAGCCCTTTCCACCCGGCTACACGCGGGCCATGACGAGCGGGCGGCACGCCGGCGTCGTCGCCCACGGCATGTATCCCCTGGCCAACTACAACGACTACCGGGACAAGAAGACGAGCGCCTGGACCGAGGAAGAGGCCCTGGCCGACTGGGGCATGTACCAGGTCCACGAGGTCCGCAGCTCCTTCTTCGCCGATTGGCGCCAAGAGTGGAAGCAGTGGCGGAGCTTCCGCGACGCGCTGCGCAGCGCCGGCTACGGCCACCCGCAGGCGCGGATCATCAACTACTGGCAACCGGCCGACCCCGTCTCCGTGCGAGGCGCAAAGGACGTGGCGTGGCTCGCCATCGTGCTGCCGCCGGACGCGAAGGTGCCCGCGGGCGTGCTCGGCATCGTCCTCCTCCAGAGCTACGCCGACGGCGGCGCCCAGGCGGCGGTAACCTGGAAGGGCGCGAAGGCTTTCGTGGATCACCGCACGCGCCAGGCCGTCGGTGCCGGCGGCGAGAACGTGGCGGTTGACCTGCCGGGGAAGTGTGGCACGCGACTCCTCTGGGCCCTCGAGCGGCACGATGCGGCGCCATAGCCCCTCCACGAGATCAACGAACCTTGGGCCGGGAGGGTCCTCGGAGGTCGTTCACTGCGGCGGGCCCGCCCAGCCGGTGAGCCCTCGTGCGGGGAAGCTCCGAAACTCCCGTCCGGCCTTGGCCCGGTTTCCCTGTAGCGCGGCGCCCCTTCTGCTCAGGGCTTAGCGTCGCCGCGTCCTTCACCTGCCTTGCCGGCGCCAGAGGCCCTGTAGAGGGGAAGGTGATAGTTCGCCAGATCCTTGCGCGGGAGCGTTCGGGTCTCGCTTCCGACGGTTTCCTCGACGATGGTCGTGAACGGTGAATTCCAGTGGTAGAAGCCGAAGGTGAAGGAGGCGTCGGAGTTCGTGACGGTGAACATGGGCGGATCGATCGGCTGCTTGTCCCAGGACTGGTAGGAGACACCACCCAGCAGTTCCACTTTCGCGCCGTCCTTGGCGACGATGTGCCGGGCGCGCCCCTCGGTCTTCAGGCCCAGGACCCACAACTGCCCGCCATCGACCTCGATCATGGTCGCCTCGGGAGACTCCGGGTTGAATTGCCGCGCCCAGCACTTCTCCCCAGGCCCGATGAACAGGCCCGACACGGGGAGGTCCTCGATGTAGCACTCGCCGCCCGGCGTCGGCTTCTTGATGAGACCGGACATCCCCATGTTCCGAAGGACCAGCGCCTTGCCGGACTTGTTGTCGAACATGTACGCCTTGCGCGGGCCCTTCCACCCGCCCAAGAGGAAGAACCGCTCCACGACCACGGCCGGGCTCGTCAGATCCTCAAAGGTGAACACCGCCTTCTCGCCGCTCTGCAAGGTGCCACCGGGGTCCGCAATGTCGATGATGTTGGACATTCCCAGGATGCGGTTGACGCTGCCGTGAACACGGATCGGCCGCGTGAGCTTCGGGTAGTCGTAGGTGCGGGCGCGGCGAGGGAAGTAGACGGTCGTCTTCCCGTCCTTGGCGGCCCGGTCGATCGCGCCCTGGAGCGCCTCGCCGACGTCTTCGCCGGCCTTCGACCAGTCCACCTTTACCCACTTCGCGAGGTCCGTCTCCCAGGGCACCTCGGGCGTCTCCTTGATGGGAAGGTGAAGCGTCTTCATCTCACAGGGGAAGAGCGCAGTGGCCTTGCCCTCAAACCACTCGTCGAGGCTCGCGCCGTCGTGCACCTTGCCGGCGGCGTCTTTGAGCACGTGGCCGTAGCCGTTCTGCCGGACGTCCCGCACGAAGCATTTCGGGCTCTCGTTGAGGATGGCGGTGGCGTCCTTGTCGCCCCCGGTGAGGTCGGCCTCGACCAGCGTCAGGCTCTCCCACTTGTTCCGGACAGCCGGCACGCTGTTGACGCTCTTCAGGTCCCGCAAGGTTACGCGGCCATTGGCGTTGAAGAACCCGAGCACATTCTGGTTCTTGAGCGTGAGATGCTCGAAGACCAGGGAGAACGTGTCGCCGGTCTCCACGCCATGGTCGAACCCGATGACCGTGACGTATTGAATGAGGCATGGGCCGTTCTGGCCTTGCCGCATGTCCAGCCCGAGCCGTCCGGCCCCTTTCGGGTCGCTGCTTCGGATCGTGACGTGGACCATCGCCCCCGAGTTGTTGGACATGAAGCGCAGACCCACGGCGCCGGGGTTGCCGCTCCCGACGTCGACTGTGAGGTTCCGCACGTAGCTGTGCATCACGTCGCCGGTGCCCTGGCCCTCATAGACCGAGAACACGATCTTCGGCTTCTGCGAATTGTCAAAGCCCGGGCTGTTGTCCTTGAGGCGGATGACGGTCCCCGCCTCGCTCTGGCCCTGGTAGGTGAGGAACCGGTCGCGGCTGTGGGCCTTGCCGTTGAAGATCCCGACGCTGTCGCTCACGAGGTAGGTGCCGTTGGGGAAGTAGAGCGCGTCGGGGATGCCCTTGACCTCGTCGATGGCCTTCTGGATCGCGGCGGTATCGTCGGTGACGCCGTCGCCCTTGGCTCCATACACGGCCTTGACGTCGATGACCCCCGCATCGGGAGGGAAGACGATGTCCTCGGCGGAAACCATGCCCGTCATGGCCAGAACTACGATCAGGACCAGACAACGTTTCATGTTCATTCCTGTCTCCCTAATGGACGGCCCTGCCGGACCTGGAGAGTCATCTCGCTTGTCCGCGCGACGAACGCACCACCGCCGCGTGGCGAGGTCCCATCTGCCGGCCACTTCGGCGCCCGCGAGTCCTGACGAATGCTGCCGCGCCACTGTGAGTGCCCCCGGCAAAGGCTACTTCCCCGCCCTCAAGAGCGACCACGTCTGCCACTCGTGCGGCGGGTGGCGGAGCGATTGGCCACCGAACACCGCCAACGCCGGCACTTTCCACCAGGCGCCAACGAAGCAGACCTCGCGGTAACCGGCCACTGAAAGCGCCCCATCCTCGACGCGGAAGAACGGCGTGTCGTCTTTAACGCCCGTGCAGTTGTAGTTGAGGACGCCCAGCACCTCGGTGCGACCGCCGCGGAGCGTCTCGACCTTGGTGCTCACGGCCTCGCACTTCATGCCCAGGACCCAAAGCTGCCCGCCGTCGTTCCGCGTGTTGACGCGGACCTTCTCGGGGCCGCCCTCCGTGTTCCACTGCCGCGCCCAGACGGTCGAGCCCGCTTCCTGGTACGCGTGACCGACGCAATTGGTCATGAAGACTGTGGTCTTCGGCCGCGCGATAACCGTGCCGCCCGTCGTGCGGCATACCACCGTGCGGCCCGGCGCGCGGGCCTCGACGCCGAAACTCGGCCACGGCGAGAAGACCTGGAGGTGCTGGAAGACCACGGTCTTCGCGCCCTGCGGGTCCTCGTCCACCACGAACTTGGCGAGGTCCTCCGGGTACTTCGGGTCCTTGCTCGACCCGCCGAGGATGCGGACGAAGCCGAACCCCATGACGCGGTTGACTGAGCCGTGCATCCGTACGTCCTTCTTCATCCAGTACCAGTTCGGATCGCCGTTCTTGCCGCCCAGGACGTAGACGGTTGTCGCGCCCTTTTTCGCCGCCTCGTCGATCGCCTTCTGGAAGGCCGGGGCGTCGTCGTCCTCGTCGCCGGCCTTCGCGCCGAAATCGTTCGCGCACACCCAGTCCTCGGCCTTGGTCGGCAGCGGCACGTCGGGCTCCCGCTCCGGCTTGAGGAGCAGGCCGGCCTTCGGCGTCGCGTCGCCAAGCGTGTCGACACCGTGCGAGCTGTACTCGGCTACGGTCGGCCCCGCGACATCGCCGCCCGGTGTTCCGGCAGCCGCGATGGCCCTCTCGTAGCCGCTCGTGGCCAGGCGCGCCGCATAAAGATGGCCCTTCTCCAGCCGGATAGCCGGCCCCTTGACGCCCGGCGCCGCTTTCAGCTTCGCGTCGACGAGCGTCAAGACGCCGTTGCCGCCGCTGTCAATCGCCAGCGGTGCGCCGACGACGTGCAGCTGCTCCACCGCCAGCATCTGGCCGCGATGCAGCAGGCCCACCTCTCGCGCCCCGCGGACCGCGACGCGCGAGAGCGTCTGGCTGTTGATGCCATGGTCGGTGCGGATGCCGATGGCGAAACCTTCGACCTCGACGTCCTGGACGAGGCATGGGCCGTTCTGGTCATTGAACCCCAGGTCAATGCCACACGCCCCGTTGCCGCGCATCAGCACATTCTGCATGAGGCCCGTGTTGTTGCTGTAGAACTTGATGCCCACCGCGCCCGGGTTCTTGCCCGCGTCGATCGTCAGGTTGACGATCGTGCGGTCGAAGAAGTCCGCGTTCATCTTCGCGCCGTCGGGCCGCGAGACGCCGCGGATCGCCTCGCGCGGCTTCTGGGGATCATTGAAACCCTCGGCGCCGTCGGCGAGCCGGATGACGGTCTTCGCGCGGTCCTGGCCCCACAGCCACGGCCCGACCATCGCGCCCTCTTTACCATCGCCCGGGGGTTTCAGGATGAGCGTGCGGCTGATCTTGTACGTGCCGCTCGGGAGGTAGATGAACCGCGAGTAGTCGTTCCCGCCGGCGCGCTCAATGGCCGACTGGAGCGCTTGCGTGTCGTCGGCCACACCATCGCCTTTCGCGCCGCAATCGCGTTTCACGTCAATCACGGCACGAGGATCGGCGGGGAACACGATCTCCTGGGCCGAGGCGAAAGTGGCGGCGAAGGCTGTGATGAGAAGCAGTGAGCAAGAGCGGCTCAGCGGCATGGGTATCCCCTGGATCATGGGTATGGCCTCGGATCGGCGCCGAACCGGATTCTAGCCCGTGGCCCGAGCATGTCAAGTTCGGCACCGTTAGGGCCGGCTGTTCTGGTTCGGCAGGATGACTGTCCGGCACGCCTAGAGCGGCGGGCCGCGGCCCAACCCGGGTCGTGACATGGGGGCGGCCGGAATTATGCTTTGCCTTCCATAATTCGCCTTGCTTCCGGGCCGAAAGCATGCCCTGATGTCCATGAGAAGGCGAACACCCCATAGGAGGATGCGAGATGAGGACGACGCTGACGATTCCGCAGGCGAACCGCCTGGCCCGCGGCTGGGCGCGGGTGACGGCGAGCCCCGTCGACCGCAATCTCTGGCAGGTTGAGGGCGCCCGCCCAAACGGGCAGACCCCGAGCAACGGCGCTGGACGGTCCAGAAGGTCCGCGGTCGTCTGGGGTGTGAGAAGGTTTCGGAACGTCGGGCGTGCCGGGGCGTTGGGGCAGCCGCGAGCGGCGGCAGCGGACGTTGGGTTTACCGGAGGCATCCCCTTGCGGGGGCCTCCCCGGCCGAGGGCGCAAGAGAGGAGCTCAACTTCCGTCTTGGAAATCCGGGTCGAAAAGCGTTCCCCCAAGCGTTTCCCCGGCGCGAGCGGAAAGCCCGGAGGGGGCGACACGCCTGCGTCTTGGGTGGGTTCAACAACGGAGAGGTCGGTGTGCTGGTGCCAATGAGACACGGACACGGCATGGCTCCGTCGAAGGGGGCAGCCCTGCGCCACGTTCCCCCTTTGCACACTCAACCATAGGGGACCTACCTCATGAAGCGCTTCCGTGCCGGTTTGCTGACACTTGTGTTTCTCGTTCCATTGGCCTCGCCCTGTGCCGCGGTCGAGAAACCGGCGGGCTACGACGCCATGTTCGTCAAGATGAGCAAAATCCCCAAGGGCTTACTTACCGGGCAGGTGTTCAAAGTATCGTTCGTTTTCAAGAACGTGGGCAGCGAGAGTTGGGGCCCGGAGATCCCGAGACATGTCGTACTGCGGTCGCAGGAGCCGCTGAACAACACGATCTGGGGGGCCTTCTTTGTAATCCAAGGCCAGGGGACGAACGTGTCGCCTGGGGCCGAATTCACCTTCTCGTCAGAGCTTCAGGCTCCGAGCAAGCCGGGTGAATATGTCTTTCAATGGCGCCTGGGGAAGATGGACCGTGGCGAGTACCGCGGCCCGGTGACGGTCTTCGGCGAGGCGACGCCACGGCTGGTCATCCGCGTCGAACAGCGGCCGGAGGAGCCACTCCCGCGACTGCCGGCCCAGGACCCGTCGGGAAAACGAGTGCTCGGATTCG
Organism: uncultured Anaerolineales bacterium; assembly: GCA_964354185.1. Classification (GTDB taxonomy): domain Bacteria; phylum Planctomycetota; class Phycisphaerae; order FEN-1346; family FEN-1346; genus CAYGZE01. Next base: position 27,671 of record CAYGZE010000005.1, read on the forward strand.
ACGATTTCGAGTACATCGGTTCGTTCAAGGTCCCCCAGAAGGTTGGGGCGGGCGGGGCCGGTTATTCGGAAAGCGGTTTGGCGCTCAGGAAAATGAAGGACGGCGCCAAACGGCTGCTCATGAACTACACCCGCCCGGCCGGCACGCTCTTTGAGGTCGAGATTCCCGAGCCGGCGAAGATGGAAAACGGCAACCATGCCCCGCTGCAAGTCGCCCAGGTGAAAAAGGTCTGGGGTGCGATTCAGGTCAGTTCCACGTCTTCGGCCCAGAAACAGGAAACGATTGCGCCCAACGGCGGCTTCTGGTGGGACGAGGGCAAGAGGACCTTGTACTGGACGAGCTACAACGGCTATTGGGTGTCGGGCCTTCCCAGGCGGTCCGTGGCCGCATCAAGACTGGAGGAGGACGGCGCCATGACCCATCAGGGGCCGTGGTACATCCCGCACTCCATGATGGCTTATTGGGGAGGCGTGACGATGCTGCCCCGGGAGTTTGCCGACAAGTACACTGGCGGCAGGACGCTGGCCCTTGGCTTCGGCGGCGTCTACAGCGGGGCCGCCGGCTGCAGCCGAGGTCCGGCCCTGTGTGCCATCGCCGAACCGGACCCGGCAAGAACGGAAGTGGACCAGGTGGAACTGCTCGTGTACCCGGGCCGGAATGCAAAGGCCATGGCTCCCCGGGACGGCAACTACTTCACCGGCAAATGCACGTACTGGAACGACCCGCCGGAAAGCCCCGCCAAGGGGTTCTGGTCCTTCACCGACTACGCGCGGAGCGGGGTGTTCATCGACTTGCCCGGGAAACATGCCTTCATCGCCTTCTGCAGGCTGGGCACCGGCAGAATGGGCTACGACTATGCGGTAACCGTGTCCGCAGGCGTGGAGGAATGCTGGTACTTCTACGATCCCAAGGAACTTGGGGCAGCCGCTCAAGGGGCGAAGAACCCCTGGGAAGTGCTCCCTCGCACCAGGACCAATGTGGCCTCGCCTGGCCGCGCGGGCGATGTGACCGGCTCCTGCTTCGATGTGGAAGAGCGAAAGTTATATCTGTACCGCCCGCAGGCCCATCCGGCCGACCTCGAGTACCATCCGCTGGTTCACGTTTACCGCGTCAGGTGAGCTTACGGTGGCTCAACACCAAGGGGAGACGAGATCATGGTCCGCTTGATCCCCGCCTTGTTCCTCCTCGCGTCGCTGGACCTCTCCGCCTTGCCCTGCGCGGCAGGCGATCCGGCGGCCTATGACGCCCAGTTCGTCAAGATGACCGAGGTCCCGAAGAAGCTGCTTACGGGGGAGGTCTTCTTCGTCGAGATCACCATGAGAAACACCGGCGCCCAGGGCTGGGGACCAGAGAACGAGAAGCATACGGTGCTGCGATCCCAGGAGCCGGCAGACAATGAGACCTGGGGGACCTTTTTCATCACCCAAGGCCAGGGGACCAACGTCCCGCCGGGCAAGGAGTTCACCTACCACTCCTGGGTCATGGCGCCGGCCACGCCGGGCGAGTACGTCTTTCAATGGCGACTGGGGAAGTTCGAAGGCGAGGGATATGCCGGCCGAGTGGCCCTGTTCGGCGAGGCCACTCCGCAGTTGGCGATCCAGGTCGGGCAACGGCCCACGGAACCCGCCTCGGTACCCCCGCCCCAGGACCCCTCGGGAAAACAGGTGCTCACATTTGACGATTTCGAGTACGTCGGCTCCTTCAGGATCCCGGACCGCGAGGGGCACGATCTGCCTTTCTCACACAGCGGCCTGGCCCTGCGTAAGATGAAGGACGGCACGAAGCGATTGTTCTTCAACTACACGCACCCTAAGACCACCCTCGTCGAGATGGAGATTCCGCCGCTGGTGAAGCTGGACGAGAAGCACGGCCCCGGCACGCTGAAAGTGGCGGAGGTCAAGAAGGTCTGGGGCAAGCTGGAGATCAAGGTGCCCAAGGAGAAGCTGTCGAACCAGCACGAGAGCGTCTGGGCCAACGGCGGCTTCTGTTGGGACGAGGACAGGAAGACCCTGTACTGGACCTGGTGGGACGGCTATTGGTGCGGCAATCCTCCGCCCGTGCTGGGCGCGTCGAGACTCGACGAGGACGGCACCATCACGCACCTCGGGCCGTGGACCGTGACCCCCGGCATGTACAAGTGGTACTGGGGCGGCGTGATCCGGCTGCCCCAGCCATTCGCGACGAAGTACACCGGTGGCAAGACGCTGGCCTTGGGTTTTGGCACCGGCTACAGCGGCACCTATGCGGACAGCCATGGCCCGTCCCTTTCCGCCATCACCGATCCCGATCCCAGGCAGGGCGCAGTGGAGGCGACCGGCTTGCTCGGCTATTACAAAGGGGAGAGCGCGCCGAGGGACGGCCGCTGCTTCATCGCCACCAATGACGCCAGCCGGGATAGTTGGCTGGGCAAGCAGCCGGATAGCCCCACCAAGGGATACTGCGGGGCCGGCGACCTCGTGCGAAATGGCATCTTCATCGAGACGCCGAAGAAGCACGCCTTCATCGCGTTCGTCAATCTCCAGATCGGGAGGGTCGGCTACGACTACGGATCGGGTTACGCTCCGGGCAGGGCGAACTGCTGGTACTTCTACGATCCCAAGGACCTGGGCGAGGCGGCCCAGGGGCGGAAGGGGCTCGCGATCCTGCCCCGCTCAAGAACCAACGTGGACCCGCCCGGCGGGAAAGACGCCCGGCCTTCGCTGCCCAACTACATTACCGGCTCCTGTTTCGACGAGGAAGAGAAGGTGCTTTACGTCTACACCTTCCTGACCGGGAAAGGGCGTATCGACGCGTATCGGCTGAAGTAGAACGGGGGGAGGGAGAGGTGGGATCATGAGAGTCGTGTCTGTGGGGAACCTCTATGGCGCAAGGGGAGGATCGATCGCGATCGCCTCCGCGCTCTGGCTGTTCAGTGCGACCACCGGCGCTGGCGACGGGATCATCCGCAATGATGCCGTCTGGCGCGATACGTCGGGCCGGGAGATCTGGTGCAATGGGGGCCACATGGTGCGACACGAGGCCACCTTCCACTGGGTAGGCTATGAAACCTCGCCGAACCGGCCCTGGCACGTTAAGCTCTACTCGTCGGCCAACCTGGCGGACTGGAAGTTCGAGAACGACCTGATGAGCCAGGAGGGCCCCTTTGCGATCTGCGGCTGGGCGGGCCGACCGGCGCTTCTGCCCAACCGGAAGACCGGCTCCTACGTGATCCTCTTCGAGGCCGACTCGTCCCAGTGGAAACGGCACAAGGTCGGGTTCGCCCGCTGCGGCACCATCGGCGGCAAGTACGAGCTGGCGGCCTATCGCTACCCGGAAGGCAGCCGCACGACCGGCGACCAGTCCGTGTACCAGGAGGGCGACGACGCGTACCTCGTGTGCACCATGGATAGGGACATTGGCGGCAGGAAGTACCTGAACCAGAGCCTGGCCATCTTCAAGCTGACGCCGGATTACCTGGAGGTCGAGAAGAAGGTGTTCGAGGGGTTCGACAACGTCAACGGGAACACCGCCGTCGTCCCGAGGGATCAGTCGTCGCGTGAGGCCTCGCACATCGTCAAGGTCGACGGGACATATTACTGGTTCTCATCGGGCCTGGAGGGCTGGAAGTCGACAGCGACGAAGTACGCGACCGCCAAGTCGCTCGCCGGCCCGTGGTCGGAGCTGAAGGTCCTGCCCACCGATCCGGCGTCCCCCGACTCGTTCAACACGCAGCACGACTTCGTCATCCCCGTGAGCGGAAGCGAGACGACCACCTGGGTGTACGTCGGCGACCGCTACAGCCAGTGGACCGGCAAGGGCGCTGGCCGCAACATCTTCCTGCCGCTCCTCTGGAAGGACGGCGAACCCGTCCTGAAGTGGTTGGCGAGATGGAAGATCGACGTTGCCACGGGCCGGTACGAGGAGGGCGCCGTACCCGGCAAGTAACGCCCCCCCGCGGGAGGCGGGCTGGACCGTCAGTTCCGCGGCGAGATCCGCGCCCTGCACCTGTTCGGCAGCCGAGTGGGCGGACGCGGGACCCTCGGCGAGGCCGCCATCGCGAGGCATGGTGAGGTGCTGAAATGAGGAGTCATCCCGCGGCACGGAACACACCGGCGCGGTCGGTCCAGGACCTAGTGGCGCGGGGCGTGAAGCCGGGCCGGCGGCGGCTTTCTATGATCGACGGCTCGACCATCCCCCACAACAACCACTATCGCAACCGAATCAAGTTAGCGCGTCAATCGTCCAGGCTCATTGCAGATGGGAAATGTCGGATAACTTGATGGTGAAAGATGATAAACAGAGTCACATCACTCGAATTGACCGTCAAGCCAGCAGCCCGACTTGCGTGTTCACTTGGAATTCTATCGTTTGTTCTATCCGCAAACGCGGCCGAGTATTTCGTCGGCAAGCAGGGCAACGATGGCAATGACGGGCAAAACAGGGATAACAGCCCGTCGAAAAAGTCGATTTTGTGCGTCGTCATTTCTTGACCTAGCCGAGGGCTGGCGCTAATCTGGCCGTGGTCAAGGAGGACGCGCGATGGCGATGGGCAAGCGGGAGGCGGAGCGGCAGGCCGACCTGTGGATCGTGGCGGCGGAGTTGCCGCAGGGGCCGGGCCATCCGTTCTACCGGCGGCTGAACGATCTGCTGGCCGCGCACGGCTTCGACGCCTTCGTCGAGGGGCTCTGCCGGAAGTTCTATCACGACTCGCTGGGCCGGCCGGGGATTCCGCCGGGGGTATACTTCCGCATGCTGCTGATCGGCTACTTCGAAGGGCTCGACTCGGAGCGTGGCATCGCGTGGCGGTGCGCTGACAGCCGCACGCTGGGCCAGTTCCTGGGCTACGGCCCGAAGGACACGACGCCGGACCATTCGAGCCTCTCGGTGATCCGGAACCGGATCGACCTGGAGACGCACGAAGAGGTGTTCGCGTGGGTGCTGAAGCTGCTGGCGGCGGAGGGCCTCCTGAAGGGCAAGACCCTCGGCATCGATGCGACGACGCTGGAGGCCAACGCGGCGATGCGGTCGATTGTGAGGAAAGACACGGGCGAGAGCTATGCGGCGTTTCTGACATCGCTGGCCCAGGCGAGCGGCATCACGACGCCGACGCGGGAGGACCTGGCGAAGCTGGACCGGAAGCGTAAGAACAAGGCCTCGAACGACGACTGGGAGAACCCGCACGACCCGGACGCGAAGATCACGAAGATGAAGGACGGGCGGACGCACCTGGCGCACAAGG
>CAYGZE010000006.1:0-32378 GCA_964354185.1 uncultured Anaerolineales bacterium
TTAACCGGTACCGCCTGTATCGGCGCGAGCAACTCGAGGCTTTTCTTGGTGCCCTCAGCGCGGCCGCAAGACATGGGGGCTCCAAGCGCCGATGAACAGCGAGATCAAGTGATGTCGCGCTACCTGCAGGAGAGCGATCAGAAGTTGCGCGGCGGCTACTACACACCCGCCGCTATTGCTCGTTGGCTCTGCGGATGGGCCCTCACGTCTGCCTCGGACACCGTGCTTGAGCCGAGTTGTGGTGATGGGGCATTCCTTGAGGCGGCGTATGAGCGCCTTAGGGGACTCGGGGCCTCGCCGGATCAGCAGGCGCGGCAAGTGGTTGGGATAGAGTTCAACGAAATTGAGGCTCGGAAGAGCGTGTCCCGCCTCTCCGGCTTGCTTGGTACCCGCGATAGTCCACGGGTCGTTAGTGGCGACTTCTTTGAGTGGATCGAGGGCGCTGGCGACCTCCGGTTCGACTGCGTGGTTGGCAACCCGCCGTTCATACGGTACCAGAGCTTCCCCGAGCCGTGCCGCGCGCGGGCGATGTCACTACTCGTCGCCGAGGGGCTGCGGAGCAACAGACTCACCAATATCTGGGTGCCTTTCGTGGTTGGAGCGGTGAGTCTTCTGCGCCCCGGGGGACGGCTCGGCATGGTACTCCCTGCGGAACTCCTTCAAGTCTCCTATGCGGGGCAGCTGCGTTCTTTCCTGGCGCAGAACTTTGGCTGTGTGTACATCATCGCCTGCAATGAGTTGTTCTTCGCCGGCGCGCAGCAGGAGGTGGTGCTGATCCTTGCCGAGAACCGGGCAGCAGCGCCATCCCCCTTCAACACGTGCCGCATAGATATGTTAGCCGCCAGGGGCCTCAGCGATGTGCTCGCCGTTGAACTCGCGACTGCGAAGCGGCGGTTACGGCAAAAAGTGCTGCGGCACGACTCAGAGAAGTGGCTGAAGTACTTCCTTACCGCGCGCGAGATAGGCCTCATGAGAAGACTGCGCGAAGCCCCGGAGGTGGCATCCCTGTCCCGTCACGCGCACGTGGATGTTGGGGTCGTGACCGGCGCGAACGATTTCTTCGTGATGACGCTGGAGGAGGCGCGCGCCCGGGGCGTAGAGGAGTACACGATCCCCTTGATCGGACGGTCCAGCCAATTGCAGGGAGCGATTCTCCCCATGCAGGAATGGGGTCGCCTTGCGGCCCGTGGCGACCGTGTTCTGCTCTTCTATGTCAACGGCCAGAACGCGGGCGTCTTGTCCCCCGCAGCCGAACTCTACGTCCGTCATGGGGAAGAGACAAGGGTGAACCGTGGGTACAAGTGCTCCTTGAGAGAACCTTGGTATACCGTGCCGTCCGTGTGGTCTTCGGACTGTCTGCTCTTCCGCCAGATTCACGATTTTCCGAGACTGGTGCTCAACAGCGCCAAAGCAGTGTCCACGGACACCATACACCGAGTGAAATGCCGTAGCCGCGCGGCACACCTCGCAACTAACATCTACACTCATCTGACGGCCGCATCTGCGGAAATCGAAGGCCGCAGTTACGGCGGCGGCGTGCTCGAACTGGAGCCATCCGAGGCAGAGCGCCTACTTGTGCCTGCCCGGCTTCAAAGCGCCATGCCCATCCGGGAAATCGACCGACGGGTTCGCCTGGGAAGAATCGACGACGTGCTTGTTGAGAACGACGGGCTGGTGCTGATGAAGGGGCTTGGTCTCACAAAGTCGGAGTGTGCGACCCTTCGCCGCATATGGCACAAGATGCGTGACCGCCGCCACTCGCGAAGAAAGAACGGCCGGGAAGTTCACACCTGATGCGGCGGCATACCCGCGTAACGAGAAACATACGCCGACTCGACCTGCGAAGAGAATCGCTCTACCCTCAGCAGGGAGTCTCGGGGAGGCCACTTGGCGTCAACCGCCCCCGTACCCGGACGCCAAAGCACGAGGGATATGACCTCGGCCTTGTGGTGAACATCAACAGGCGACATGCGCCCCGTGAGCCGCAGAAGCGTTGAGGTCAAGGCTGCTCGTTGGGCTGGCGCCAGACATGGCTCCGGGATCATGACCATGAAGGCCACCACCGCATAGGGGAACCTGGTGTGGACGGTTGACGCTTCTGTGCCCAGATCATTGATCATGTTCTGGTAGTTTTTCTTCACGCTCTTGGCGTCGTTTAGGGTCTTGCTATCAAAAGCAAAACGAATCCCATCTGGACGATACCCTACGTCGAAGTTCTGGGGCCGCACGCCTCCCACCACCCGACACGCACCGACCTCCACACAATCCGGCTTGCCGGGGATAAGCGGAGGATTGCGGCTGCTCTGCCTGGGCTCAACTACAGGTATACCGCCAAGCAGTACGGCCAAAGCCTCCCCCACCTTATGGTCAAGCACGTGGGTGAGATCCATGGACGAGTAGGGCGGTGTACGCGAAAGCCTGCCCCCGTTGTTGGTCCACACCCGCCCGAACGGGGTGAGGTCCTCGCGAGCGATCTGTATGGCTGGCATGGCCTGCAAGCCTGACATGATGCCCCTCCCTTCTCATATCGGGTCACCGGAGTCGAGCTTTGTCGCCGGTCGCGATGCAGCAACGTGGATTCTACTCTCAACGGATGCTCACCGCAACCCTCTGGCACCCGGCCGGCCGGGCAAGAACACGGCCCGAGGCGACTCGGCCCCGGGCCGCAGAAGATGCCTCAACGCGCCGCGTCAGACGACGTTCACCTTGCGGCCGCGGAACTGGACCGTGCCGTCGGCCATCGCGAAGAGCGAGTCGTCGCGCGCGCGGCGGACGTTGCGCCCGGGGAAGAACACCGTGCCGCACTGCCGCACGATGATGCTGCCGGTCGTGACGACCTCCCCGCCGAACACCTTGACGCCGCGGTGCTGGGCGTTCGAGTCGCGCCCGTTCCGCGAAGAGCCTTGTCCCTTCTTATGCGCCATGACACCCGCTCCTTCTTTCCGCACGTCCTCTCGGAGTCCACATTATACCATGCGCCGACGGATCGGCAAGAGGCCGGCCGTTCCTTGAGGCCGAACCGGGCCGGGCGGCCGCGCCCCCGGAAACGGCACGGCCGGGCCAGGCCGGCCGTGTCCCGCGCGGAACGAGTCGCCCGCGATTCCGCGTAAACGCCTGTAAATCAAGGACTTACCGCCACGTCCACCGTTTCCCGACGAACACCGGCTGGTCGAGGTTGATCCACCACTTGTCGCCCGGCAACTTGTACTCCAGGACCAGCGTCTTGCGGAGGCGCATGACGTCCTTTTCCTGCTGGGCGAGGTCCTTGGCGGTGGGCTTGCCGAGGTCGAACGTCGAGGGCGGCGGCCCCGGGGGGAGCGCGGCAGCGCCGGCGGCCGGCGCGGCGGCTGCGGCAGCAGGCGCGGCAGGTGCAGCAGGCGCAGCCGGTGCAGCAGGCGCGGCCGGCGCCGCGGGCGCCGCCGGGGGCGCATCGACCTTGCGGCGCTCCAGGTACTGGCCCGAGAGCCCCTCGACGAAGATCGCGAACCGGTCCGTCTCGCGGTCGATCGGCGCGAAGATCGCCACGCCCGTCCGGGCGCTATCCGGACCCACGCGGATCTTGTCGACGAGTTTGACGGGGCTTTCCAGGAAGGCCACCTTGCGCTTCTTCTTGATGGCCTCGTAGACGGCCGGGTAGATGCCCGCCTTGCGGATGCTGGCGGTGTCGCTCAGGAGCATGAAGGCCGGGACGTACATGCGGTCGTCGCCGGAGTTGTTGGTCACGGTGTAGACGACGTACCAGTAGACCTCGGCCTCGCCGCCGGGGGTGGCGACGACGATGGGGGCGGGGGCCTCGTACTGGAAGTCGAGCGTCCACTTCTCGCCCTTGATGTCGTTGGGGTCGATGTTGTCGGGGTCGCCGGTCTCCAGCGCCTTGGCCGTCGCCTTGGGCGAGACCTCGTCGGCCCAAAGGGGCGGGGCCAGCAGGCACGCGGCGGCCAGCCCGGCCAGAAGCGTCCATTCCCGTTTTCGCATCATCGCTTGACTCCGTTTCTCGAAAACCCGTCAGGCAGCCCTGTCGCCGGCCTGACTCCCCTCCACGGACTTCCCGCGCAGGGCGTGGAAGTCCCCGATGCAGGAAACCGGGCACACCCGTGCGCAACGCCCGCACGAGATGCACTTGTCGATGTCCACGGCCGCCAGGTTCGCCGTCACGTGGATCGCCCCGCCCTCGACGGGACAGGCCTTCTCGCACATGCGGCAGGCGATGCATCCGACCTTGCATACGCCCCTGACCACGCGGCCGGGGTCCTGGTTCCGGCAGAGGACGTGAACATACCGGTCCCGGGGCAGAATCTCAATGATATTCTTGGGGCAGACCTGGGCGCACGTGCCGCAGGCCGTGCACCGGTCCTCGAGGACCCGGGGCAGGCCGGTCGCCTCGTCCAGGACCATGGCGTCGAAGGGGCAGGCCCGGACGCAGGTGCCGAGGCCCATGCAGCCGTACTGGCAGGCGCCGGGGCCGTACTGGGTGGCGGCGGCGGCGCGGCAATCGTCCTGGCCGACGTAGCGGAACCGCTCGGAGGTGTTCTGGCGGGAGCCCTGGCACTTGACGACGGCCACCCGGGGGACGAAATCGCCCACCGCCAGGCCCAGGATGTCGGCGATCTGCTTCGCCGCCTCCGGGCCGCCGGGGGCGCACTGACCGGGCTCGGCCTCGCCCTTGGCGAGGGCCTCGGCGTAGGCGGCACAACCGCCGTACCCGCACGAGCCGCAGTTGGCCCGGGGGAGGATCTCCTCGATGCGGGCCTGGCGCGGGTCGACCTGGACCCGGAAGAAGCGGTCGGCCACCGCCAGGCCGACGCCAAAGAGGACGGCCAGCGCCCCCAGGACGACCACGGTGCCGACGGCGTATTGCTCGATGAGTTCCGCCATAGGCCCTCTGCCCTCACGCTTATACGGCGATGCCGAACAGTTTGTTGAACCCCATGAACGCCAGGGCCATGAGGCCCGCACAGAGGAAGGCGATGGGGAGGCCCTGGAGGGCGCGGGGCAGGCGGCTCTCGGCCAGCCGCTCGCGGATGCCGCTCATCAGGACCATCGCCAGGAGGAACCCCACGCCGCCGCAGAACCCGTTGAACGTCGCCAGGTGGACCGGCAGCCCGTTGGCCGGGTCGCGCCAGTTCTCCGTGTTCAGGAGGGCCACGCCGAGGACCGCGCAGTTCGTCGTAATCAGCGGCAGGTAGATGCCCAGGGCGCGGTACAGGGCCGGCACGTTCTTCTTCAGGACCATCTCGATGAACTGGACCAGGCCCGCGATGACCAGAATGAACGAGGTCGTCTTCAGGACCAGGACCAGACCGCCCTCGGGCACGGGGAGGCCCACGGCCGACAGCAAGTTGGCGTGCTCGGGCGTCGTCGGCAAGAGGAAGTTCCGGTAGACGACGCTCGTGACGGCCGACGCCAGGGCCATGACGAAGATGACGGCCAGGCCCATGCCGATGGCGTCGGAGAGTCGCCGGGTGACGCCGAGGAACGGGCACAGGCCGAGGAACTTCGCCAGGACGAAGTTCGAGATAAGGATCGAGCCGATCGCGAGTTCCGCGTAACCGACGTCCACGCCCGCACGCTCCCCTGATACGACAGCCCCGTTTCTCTAGCCGCAAAGACCGCCAAGAGAGAATGTCAAATGACCAATGACAAATGTCAAACTGAAGGCGGCGCGACGCCGTTCAGTTTGGCATTTGACATTGACCATTGGCCATTGCCGCCGTGCTAGGCCGCCCCGGCCCCGTCCGCCTTCGGCGGCGCCTTTTTCTCAAGGACCAGTTTCGGCAGTTCCTTCGACGTCTGGGCCACGGCCGGGACGCCCGCGAGCCGCGCGGCCTCGCGGCGGCGGTTCCCGATCGCGTAGAACAGGCCGAACAGGAGGCCGATGACGATGAACGCCCCCGGCGCCATGACCAGGACGCCGATGGGCTGGTACTCCGGGACGATCGTGTGACCGCCGATGACCACCGGCGTCAGGCGGTAGCCCCACAGCGTCCCGCTGCCGAGCACTTCTCGGATGAGGGAGATGCACGCGAGGGCGCCGAGGTACCCCAGGCCGATGCCCAGGCCGTCCAGGAGGCTCGCCAGGAGGCCGTTGCGGGAGGCGAAGGCCTCGGCGCGGCCGAGGATGATGCAGTTGACGACGATCAGCGGGATGAAGATGCCCAGGGCCTGGTTCACCGCCTCGGGGGCCACGCCCTTCATGATGATCTCGACCATCGTGACGAACCCGGCGATGACGACGATGTAGCAGGCGATCCGGATCTGGTCGGGGATGATCTTCCGCAGCAGGCTGATGATGACGTTCGAGCACACGAGGACCGCCGTGGCCGCCACCGACATCGCCAGGGCGTTCTTCACGCTCGTCGTGGTGGCTAGCGACGGGCACGTCCCCAGCACGAGCACGAAGAGGGGGTTGTGCTTGATGGGCTTGTCGGTGAACTCGCGCAGGAGGCCCACGGCCCGGCCCTCGTCCCCACTGGCCCTCGTCCCAAGTGGTTCAGGGGGTCTATCTTAGGCCCCGGCCGGGCGCTGTCAAGCGCCGCGTGGACACGCAGGTCATGGCCGAAGGAACCTTGACGAACCGCGTGAAAGCGCCCATGATAGCCCGCGGAAAGAAGATGCCGCTGCGGAAGCGCACGTGAATCGAGCGAACCCTATCGCCAAGCGCCGTCGAACCTTGCGGAGATCCGGCCTCGGCGCGGAAACCAACCGGGTCGCACCTCACGACAGCCCCGCCCACGACTGGTACCGCTTCGTGCTTTCGTTCCCCCCGCACCTGGTCCGCGAGTATCTGGACCGGTTCGCTGTCGGCCCCCGGCATCGCGTGTTGGACCCGTTCTGCGGAACCGGGACGACGCTGGTCGAGTGCAAGAAGGCGGGCGTTCCGGCCCTGGGGATCGAGGCCCACCCCATGGTGGCGTTTGCCTCGCGGGTGAAGGTGGACTGGAGCCCGGAGCCCAAGGCCCTGCGAGCGCACGCCGAGCAGGTCTCCGAAGCGGCGCTGGCCGAGATGGAGCGCGAGGGCATCGACGATGACGGCGACCTGCCGCTCTTCGGGCGCGGCCGCGCGGTGAAAGGTCCCCTGCGCCGTCTGCCCGAGGAGGCGGCGCGTCTGCTCCTGCGCGGTTCGATCAGCCCGTTGCCCCTGCACAAGACCCTCGTGCTTCTCGATCACCTGGAACGGCAACGCGACGATCGCTTCTACGCGCACGAACGGCTCGCCCTCGCCAAGGCGCTGGTGACCTCGATCGGCAACCTGCACTTCGGACCGGAGGTGGGGGTGGGCCCCGCAAAGCAGGACGCTCCCGTGGTTGGGGCCTGGCTGGGCGCCGTGGGGCGCATGGCCGAGGACCTCCTCTCCCTGCGCGAGGCGGGAGGGGCGGCAAGCGAGGTCTTCTGCGCAGACGCCCGGTGTCCGTCGTCGGTTCTGAAAAAGGGCGGCGTCGATGCCGTCATCACATCGCCGCCCTATCCCAACGAGAAGGATTACACGCGGACGACGCGCTTGGAGTCCGTGCTGCTCGGCTTCCTCCGGACCAAGGTCGACCTTCGAGCGTTGAAACAGGGTCTCATGCGCTCCAACACGCGAAACGTGTTCAAGGGCGACGCGGACGACGCCCACGTTTCGGAGAACGGGGAGATCCAGAGGCTGGCGGACCGGATCGAGGCGCGGCGCATCGCCCTCGGCAAGACGAGCGGTTTCGAGCGGAATTACGCCAAGGTCACGCGCCAGTATTTCGGCGGCATGTCGCGGCACCTGGCGGCCCTGCGGGATGCCCTGAGGCCCGGGGCGCGCCTGGCCTACGTCGTGGGCGACCAGGCGTCGTACCTGCGCGTCATGATCCGCACGGGCGAGATCCTCGCGAGCATTGCCCAATCTCTCGGCTACCAGGTGCTCGGCATCGACCTGTTCCGCACGCGCCTGGCCACGGCCACGCGGGCGCAACTGCGGGAGGAGGTCGTCCTTCTCCAGTGGCCGGGGTGCGCGTAGCGCGCGGCAGGCCGACGTTCCGGAGGATGGGGCATGGCGCAGGCAAACCGTTACGTGCGCATCATCGAACGGATTTTCCTGCATCATCACCGCCGGGGGCGGGAAACCGTTGCCTTCTCGCGCGAGGAGATCGCCCGGACCGCGAAAGAACTCGGAATCGAGTTGCCCAAGAACCTGGGCGACCTCATCTATAGTTTCCGCTATCGCGCGGACCTGCCCGCCTCCGTGGCCAAGCGCGCTCCCGCCGGAAAGTCCTGGATCATCCGTCCGGCCGGGAGGTCGCGCTACCAGTTCGTGGCCGTCCGCCAGACCGCCGTCACGCCGAGCCCCGCGCTGGCGGAGACCAAAGTGCCGGACGCGACGCCTGGCATCATCGCGATGTACGCCCTGAGCGACGAGCAATCCCTCCTCGCGAAAGTGCGATATAACCGCCTCATTGACATTTTCACCGGCGTGGCGTGCTACTCCCTGCAAAGCCATCTACGAACCAGCGTCAAAGACCTCGGCCAGGTGGAGACCGACGAGATCTACGTCGGCGTGGACAGGCGCGGGGCTCATTACGTATTCCCCGTCCAGGCCAAGGGCCGGCGCGACCGGCTCGGCATCGTGCAGATGGAGCAGGACCTGGCCATGTGCCGGGCCAAGTTCCCGGCGCTCGTCTGCCGGCCCGTGGCGGCACAGTTCATGGAGGCCAATCTGATCGCCCTCTTGGCGTTTGAGGAGGGGGATTCGGGACTCGCCGTCGCCGCTGAAAAGCACTACCGACTCGTGGACCCCGGCAGCCTGACGCCGGACGAATTGGCGACCTACCGCCTTCGCGAACCCGGCGAATAAGCGCTACCGCCTCACTCCGCCCCCGCGACCTGGACGTCCTGAATCCGAAGCGTGGGCATGAGGAGGCCGGGCTCCTCGCGGGCGTCGCTTGAGACGGCGTCCAGCCGCGGGAGCCACTCCAGGACGTTCCCGCCCAGCATCGCGCTCTCGACGGGGTACTCAATCCGGCCGTCCTTGACGAGGAACCCGAAGTCGATGGAGGCGGAGACGTCGCCCGAGGCGGGGTCGGGTCGGATCTCGCCGCTCTCCAGGTAGATGCCCTCGGCCACCTCGCGCAACAGGTCTGCCGCCGGCCGCGCGCCCAGGGCCGGGCGGAGGTTCGTCGGGCTGATGCCGCCCGCGTGCGTGCCGTGGCCCGTGCTGGCGGTGCCCGCCTTGCCGGCGGTGTAGGAGTTGTGGAGGAGGCTGGCGAGGACGCCGCGCTCGATGACCGCCAGGGGCCGGTGGCGGGTGCCCTCGCCGTCGTGGGCGCCGGACTTCAGGCCGCGCGGCACCAGGGCGTCGTCGACGATCGTCAGGTGCGGGCTGGCGATGGCCTGGCCCAGTTTGCCGCACAGGTAACTGCGGCCGCGCTGGATGCTCTCGGCGTTGGCGGCCGAGACGAGGGCCCCCAGGAACCCGTACGAGGCCAGGGGCCCGAGGACGACGGTCCGTCGGCCGGAGGAGATCCGGCGGGCGCCCAGGAACCGCCGGGCGCCGGCGACGGCGGCCTCGGCGACGGCCTCGAGGCGGCAGTCGGCGCGGTGGCGGCCGAAGTCGAACTCGTAGTAATAGCCGGTGTCGTCGCCGCGGCGGATGAGGGCCTCGATGACGCCCTCGATCGACGTGCCGCGCGCCGTGACGGCCACGCCGGTCGACGAGGCCAGCGCCCCCTCGCCCACCGTCAGGCCGATGCTGCCGGACAGGATGACGCCCGGCTCGGCGGCGCGGCCGGCCTCGAGGTTGGCGGCGGCGATGCGGACGACGTCCTCGACGCTCATGCCGGCGACGGTGTCGTCGAAGAGGCCCTCGACCTCGGGGGCGTCCTCGGGCTCGGGCAGGCGCTTGAAGTCGGGGTCGGGCGTCGCCTCGCGGGCGAGGGCGACGGCGCGGTGGACGGCCTCGTCGATATCGCCCGCGTCGCGCCCGCTGACGGCCGCATAGCCCATGCCGCCCCGGATGAAACAGCGGATGGCGAGGTCCTCGCCCTGGCCGGCGTCGGCGGCCTTGATGCCCGACTTTTCGATCGTGACGGAGATGTCGCGCGAGGTTCCGGCGTCGACGTCGCACCACTCGGCGCCCAGGCGGACGGCCTTCTTGACGCAGTCGGCACACAGGTTGAGATAATAATCGGTCGATGTCATGCGCCGTTCTGGCCTCCCACGACGACCTCCTGGACGCGGACGTGCGGCCCGCCGCAGTCGGTCGGCGCCGCCTGGCCCTGCTTGCCGCACATGCCCGGCATCCGCATCTCGACATCGTCGCCGACCGCGTCGATGTGCTTCAGGGCGTCCAGGGTCATGCTGGCGATCGAGACGTTGCGCAGCGGCTCGCCCAGGCGCCCGTGCTCGATCATGCGGGCCCGGCCGGCGTGGCAGATGAACTGGCCCTTCTGGACGAAGACGTAGCCCCAGTGGCCGTCCTCCAGGTAGACGCCGCGCTCAACGCCCGCCAGCATCTCGGCAAAGGGCACCGTGCCGCGCGCCATGAACGTGTTGGTCATTCGCACAATGGGGCGGCAGTCGTAACTGGCGGCGCGGGCGCTGCCGGTGGGCGCGGCCTGGAACTTGGCGGCCGTCTCCAGGCTGTGGAGGAAGCCGACGAGGCGGCCGTTCTCGATGATGGGCCGCCGCCGGCCCGCCGTCCCCTCGCTGTCGTAGGCATAGGAGCCGAACGCGCCGGCGAGGGTCGAATCGTCGTAGATCGAGACGCCGGGGGCGGCGAGCGTCTCGCCCAGGCGCCCCTCGAGGATGCTCTCGCCGGCCCAGACGGCGTCGGCCTCGGCGTTGTGGCCGAGCGCCTCGTGCACGAGCAGGCCCGTGATCGAGGGATGGAAGAGGACCGTGAACCGGCCCGCGGGGGCGGGCTTGGCCTTGAGGAGCGCGAGGGCCTTGGAGGCGGCGCGGACGCCGAGTTCCTCGGGCGTGGTCCGCCGCAGGAGTTCCGCGCCGCCCGCGATGCCGCGGTGCTCGACGCCGCGCTGAAGGATCTTGCCGTCGGACGCGACGATCATGCAGGAGCAGACGGCGCGGCTGCCGGAGGAGCGGACCAGGGTGCCGGCGGTGTTGGCGAGGACCTCGTCGCGCTCGCCGTCGGAATAGGTGACGACGGAGTTGACGACGGCGCTGCCGCCCTCGGCCCGGGCGGCACGCTCGTACTCCAGGAGGCGCGCGATCTTCTCGCGGACGGGCATCGACGCGGGCGGCACCTCGGGCTCGCACCGGTCAGTGGCCTGGACCGGCTCGACGCGGGCGATCATGGCCGGGTCGGTGACGAACGCCTCGGAGGCCTTCGCCAGGGCGAGGGCGTCGTCGAGGCAGCGGTCGGCGCGGCTGCGCTCGAGGCTGTCGGCCGAGGCGAACCCCCAGCACCGGCCCACGAGGACGCGGACGCCGATGCCGCGGTCGGTGGCGCTGGAGAGTTTGTCGGCCCGGCCGTCCTGCACCAGGACGCTCTCGGCCCGCCGATGGACGGCCCGGACGTCGGCGAAGGCGGCCCCGCGCCGCCGGGCCTGGTCACACACGTATCTGGCAAGGTCTTCCATGCGTTCTCGCTCGCCCGTTTCGTGAAGGAAGGCGGACCGGACTACGGGGCCGTGTCGGTTTTCTTCGGCGGCGGCGGCTCCACGACGAGCCTCAGGTCGGCCGGCTGGAGCCGCCTCGGCACGATGAAGATGAACGTCCGCACGTCGTCCTGCTTGCCGGCCCTGAACGAGAACCGAGCGCCGGTCATCAGGTACCGGCCCTCGGGCCGCTTCTCCGGGATGCTGAACCGCAGGTCCCGCTCCTCGGCCACATCGGCCACGCGTGAGACGATCTGAGGCTTCTCGTTCAGGACCCGGGCGAGTCCGTAGACCATCGGCGGCGTGAAGCGCTCGCCCTCGGGCCCCAGGAGGACGAACTGGGCGCTGTCGACGTCGGCCGGACCGCCGCCCACCGGGCCGAAGGTCACGTCGAGGAAGACGAACTGCTCGTCGTCGCCGAGGCGCTCCTGGCGGAAGAAGTCGATCTGCCGGCCCGCCTCCGCGCGCGCGATTTCCGCCCGAATGCCCTGCATCACAATCCGGTAGCCCTTCTCCAGGCCCGACGGGATGGGCCCCTGCGCGACGCCGGTCCGCCAGCAGACGAACTCCCACCGGCGATACCAGTGGTAGTAGAGGAAGTCGTCCACGTCGGGGGCGGGCTTGGCACCGGCGGCCTTCGCCTCGGCCGCGTCGGCCGGGTTCACGTAGACGTCGCCGTAGCGGTCGAACAGGCCGCAACCCTCGAAGCCGAGCGTCCGCGAGAGGAAGCCGAAGAACTCGAGCGTCCCGCGGTCCCACCGGAGCCACAGCGGGGCGCCGGGCATGGCCTGGTTGACGGCCCGATCGTACTTGAACGGCGAGTAGGCGCCCATGATGGCGGGGCTCATGGGAAGCATCTGAAGGAGCACCAGGCAGACGCCGGTGGCCAGGTAGCCGGTGGCGAGAGCCAGGAGGGCGCCTCCCGCGCGGCTGGGGTAGAACGGGAACGGCGCCTCCTGGCGCAGGAGCCGGTGCCCGAGCGTCCGCAGGCCGAGGAAGACGAAGCAGAACAAGCCCCACAGGCACAGGGCGTCGGCGGTGAAGTACCAGGTGGTCCGCGGCGCGCTGGAGGGCAGGAGCCCCGCCAGGGGTCCGAAGAAGCCGAAAGCGATGGCGCCCGCCAGAATGCACGCGACCAGCGTCATGGCCGCCCGGTGCAGGCCCTGGATCCAACCGACATAGACGATGGCGGCCATCGCCAGCAAGGCCAGGACGTTGAGCAGGGCGAACATGGGGGTTCCTAGCGGCTCTGTTTGATGGCCCGGATGACCTCGTCGATACTGGTGCGGCCCTCGATGACGAGTTGGAGCCCCGCCTCCTGGAGGTTCCGCAGGCCGCGCTTCCGCGCGTAGACGCGCAGGTCGGAGGCGCTGCCCCCGCCGCCGATGATGCGGCGGGCCTCGTCGTCGTCGACGACCAAGACCTCGAACAGGGCGGCGCGGCCGACGTACCGCGCGTTATGGCACTCGGGGCACTCGGCCGGTTTGCCGTCCACGGCCGCGACGTGCGTGGGAGGACGATAGAGGAGGTCCACGCGCGTGGCGCCGAGGTTGGCCTTCCGGATGAACTCGGGGTTCGGGCGATAGGCTTCCTTGCACTTCGGGCACAGGAGCCGCACGAGGCGCTGGTTGACGACCAGGCGGAGCGTCTCGGCGAGGGGACCGGCGCCGCCCAGGAGCGACGCCAGCCGCGCGACGGCCTCCCCCGCGTCGCCCGCGCGCAGGGCCGCGACGGCCCGGTGCTCCCGCGCCGCACCGACGATGAGCACGGCGACTTCGGGCGAGTTCAGCGAATCGATCGCGACGATGTCGGGGGGCGACTCCAGGCGGCGCCGGGCCTCGGCGGCCGCCGACGCCGCGTCCTCCTGGTTCAACGCGACGTGCACGACGTTCTCCACCTCCAGGTCCACGTGGGACTCGAAGACCACCACGTTGTTCATGTACCGGTCGTAATGGCGCAGGCAGGCCAGGAGCGTCGTGGTGAGGCCGGAGTTCCGCGGCCCGGACAGGATGACAAGGCCCGGCTGCGTGCTGAGCGCCTCGGTGAGGGCCCGCTGCTGGGTCTCGGCGAGGCCGAGTTCGTCGAGGTGCATCTGGCTGGTCGCCAGGTCGAGGATGCGGACGCCGACCTGCTCGCCGCGGACGGACCCCGCCGACTTGACGCGCAGTTCGTACGTGTGTCCGGCCACGGCGGCGCGGAGCCGGCCCTCCTGCGGCTTGCGGACCTCATTCGGATCGAGCCCGGCCAGGCGCTTGACGAACGCGCCGACCCGCTCGGCGCTCGGGCGGTCGAGCGTGCCGGCGTCGACGACCTCGCCCTCGACGCGGAGGCGCACCTGGCCGCGCTGCGGCGTGATCATCAGGCCCCAGAGCGAGGCCTGGCGCTGGATCGCGTCGTGCAGAAGGCGTGCCGCCTCGGCGAAGCCCTTGCGCTCGGGGGGCGACTGCGGATCCAGGCGAATGGGCAGGTCGTCGAGGCCGACGAAGAGGATGTCGGGCGGCGGCCCCTCGCCCTCCTCGGCGCCCTTGCCGCCGGAGGGCTTCCTCGACAGGCGCCGTTTCAGGCGCTCCACGTGCGCCCCCGACAGGACCGTCAGGGCGGGCGTCACCAAGGTGTTCCGGTGCATGACATAGGCGATGGCGGCCCCGGCGAAGAGGAGCAGCCCGAGGGGCATGCCGATGAGGAAGATCGGCACGAGGGCCGCGGCCGCCAGCCCCGCCAGCCCCCCCGCCAGGACGATGCCGCCCCAGAGCACGGCGCTCGCGCCCACGAAACGCACGTCCCCGTAGACCCAGTCGGCCACGTAGAAGACGGCGGCGGCAAAGAGGAGCACCAGGAGGACCTGGGGGATGCCGACGGCGATGGGGGGGTGCGCGGGCAGGACGGGGCGCTCGATCCCCTGGCCCGCCTGGTCGGCCTCGGCCGCAGCGCCCGCCTCGGCCGCCCACGCGCCGGCCGAGACGATCGCCAGCAGGAGGATGGCCATCGCGGCCGCGGCCGCGCGGCAGGCCGGCCCTCCCGACTCTGCCAGATGCGTGTGCGTCATCGCAGGTTCCCCGTCCTCAAGAAGGCCCGGCCTGCCTCGCGCCCACGGCGTGGGCGTCCCGTCGGGCCGCGGCGAGGTGCGAACTTATCCAGTTGTACGACACTCCCCGACCGACACGCACCGGAACCGTCGGCCGCGGCGCTCAACCGCCCGCCGCCAGCGGCTCCGCCCTCCGCACCGGCACGCCCGCGCGGGCCAGGGCCTCCTTGACTTCGGCGATCGTGTGCGTGCGGTAATGAAAGATGCTGGCCGCCAGGGCCGCGTCGGCCTTCCCTTCCGTGAGGACCCGCACGATGTGCTCGGGCGATCCGCACCCGCCGCTGGCGATGACGGGGATCGAGACGGCCTCCGAGACCGCGCGGGTCATCTCGATGTCGTACCCGTTCTGCGTGCCGTCGGCATCCATGCTCGTCAGGAGGATCTCGCCGGCGCCGAGGCGCTCGACCCTTTGGGCCCACGAGACGGCCTCGAGGTTGGTCGGGACGCGCCCGCCGTGGATGTGGACGCGCCAGACCTGGCGGCCGCCCTCGGCGACGCGCTTCGGATCAATGGCCACGACGATGCACTGGCTGCCGAAGCGGTCGGCGGCGCAGCGGACGAAGTCGGGGTCACGTGTGGCGGCCGAGTTGACCGAGACCTTGTCGGCCCCGGCCTGGAGGAGCCGCCGGATGTCGTCGAGCGTGCGGATGCCGCCCCCGACCGTCAGGGGCATGAAGCACTGCTCCGCCGTCCGGCGGACGATGTCCAGGAGGATGTCGCGCCCCTCGTGGCTGGCGGTGATGTCCAGGAAGACGAGTTCGTCGGCGCCCTCCTGGTCGTAGCGCGCGGCCACCTCGACGGGGTCGCCGGCGTCGCGCAGGTCGAGGAACCGCGTCCCCTTGACGACGCGGCCGCGGTCCACGTCCAGGCACGGGATGATCCGTTTGGCCAGCAAAGGGCTGCCCCCGGGAAATGACCAGGCGGCGGATTATACCCTCCCGCCGGGGCGGCCTGCAAGGGATTGCCGGGTTCGGCAGGAACAGGCCCGCGCGGCAGGGGCGGGCGCCGGGCGAGGCAGACGGCGAGGACGAGGAAATGGTTTGCGGCCGGGGGGCGGCCGACGCTATACTCTCGGCCTTGCCGTCCCGGGCCGTCGCGAGGGGCGAGCGCGGCGGGCCGGGACGGGCGTCCCAGGAGATCCCGATGAGACTCGCGCCGGGCTTCATCGTGCTGGGGGTCGCGGTGGCGGCCGTGGGGTCGGGGTGCAACTCGGTCAACTTCACGGCCCCGGAGCGGTACGAGCGCGGCCTGGTGGTCGTCATGAGCGGCGCGGGCGACATGATGGGCGAGGTCAACAGCATCCGCGACGGCCTGGACTCCGGCGGCGTGAAGCACGCGCTCGAGACCTTCCGCTGGTCGCAGGGCCAAGTCCTCGCGGACCAGACGGGCATCGAGCACAATCGGCGGATGGCCGAGCGCCTTGCCCGCCGCGTCGAGACCTACAAGCGGCAGTACCCCGGCCGCCCGGTCCACCTGATCGGCGTCTCGGCCGGCACGGGCATCGCGACGTGGACGCTCGAGGCGCTGGCGCCCGGCGTGAAGGTGACGGGCGCCGTCCTCATCTCGTCGAGCCTCCAGGCCCGGTACGATCTCAGCGGGGCCCTGGCCCACGTCGAGCGGAACCTCTACAGTTTCTTCAGCCCCATGGACGTGGTCCTGAGCGCGGGCGTGACGATCACGGGGACGGTCGACCGGAGCGGCAACGTAGCCGGCGGCCTGTTCGGGTTCAGCGCCCCGGAGGGGGCCTCGGAGTCCACCCAGCGGCTGTACGAGGACAAACTCGTCCAGATCGGCTGGGGCCCGGGCGATGTCCTGCTGGGGCACGTGGGCGATCACCTGGGCGCGACGCGCTCCGGCTTCGTCCGCGAGCGGATCGCGCCGCTCCTCCTTGGCCGCAAGCCCGACGACAAGGCGGCGAAGAACGCCAAGGCGACCCGGGCGGCGAAGGCGCGGGCCCTGCCGAAACGCACCGGGGAGGCCTACCGATGACCCCCCGCGACCGATCCGCCCCCAGCCCCGTGACCGCCCTCGTCCTGGGCTGGGCCATCCCGGGGGCTGGCCACGCCTACCAGGGGCGGTGGGGCAAGGCGGCCCTGTTCTTCGTCCTGATCGTGGGCCTGCTCGTGGCGGGCTTCGTGCTGGGTCGGGGGACGAACGTCCAGTGCGGCGAGTGGTGGTTCGCGGCCCAGGTCGGGGCCGGCGGGCCGGCCATCGCGCTCGTGCCCCTCTCGAAGCACTTCGAGCGGCAGGGGCCGATCGACTGGGCCGACCCGTACCGCGAGATGGGAACGCTGTACACGGCCATCGCGGGGTTCCTGAACATCCTCGTGCTGATGGACGCCTACAACAAGTTGGCGTATCCGCACCGGCCGTCGGCCGAGGGGGCCGCCTGATGCTCGAGAAGTTCACAGGCTTCTTCGCGCACCTGGTCAGCGGGAACAACCCGCTGTGGTTGTACTACCCCCTTTGCGCGGTCGTGGCGGTCGTCTACAAGGCGACGAAGTTCGACCGGCCGGGCAAGATCCTCTGGTCGGCCCTGCATTTCTTCGTGACGGTGAGCCTGGGGATGCTGGCCCTTGGGCTGGTCCTCTACGTGCTGTCGATCCTGCTGTAGGGTCCGGGCGGCGCGGCAGGGCGGGGGCGGGAAGGACCCTTGGCGGTTGACACTCCTCGCCGGGCGTAACTATAATGCGCCTTGCGTAAGTCGCGACGGAACCGGGGGCTGGGAACGATGCGAGTCGCCTTGGGGTGGATGGCGTGCGCCTGCCTGGCGGCCTGGTCGGCGGCCGGATGCCGGTCGGCCGCCGAACCGGCGGACCGGCGGATCGAACTCGCCATCGACCTGGCCGACGTCCTGCGGGCCGAGGCGCTGAAGTTGCCCAAGGACGCCCAGCGCGAGAAGGTCGTGAGCGGCCTGGTGCGCCTCCGGGAGGTCCTGGCCGAGGCCCCCGCGCCGAGCGAGCCGCCCCCCGTCCTCCCGGAGCCCGAGGGCGGCACCGGGCCCGTGCCCCCCTGGGCGCGGATGTTCGAGCCGAAGACCCTCACCATCGGCTTCTTCACCCAGACGAAGGATTTCGACAAGGTGCCGGGCGACGACGGGCTGGAGGTCCGCGTCCAGCCGCTCGACCGCTTCGGCGACCCGACCAAGGCGGTCGGCACCTTCCGCATCGAGGTGTTCGAGTACCTCTACCGGACGAGTGAGCCGCGAGGCCGGCGGCTCGGCCATTGGGTCGTCCAGGTCCTCGACGAGGCCGCCAACCGCAAGTACTACGACCCGCTCGACCGGGCCTACGTCTTCCCGCTGCTGTGGGCGGCGGGCGTCCCGCCCGGGATGCAGATTATCGTCCAGGTGACGTACTATCCGCCGGGCGGCTTCGAGGAGAAGATCTTCGCGGAGCGCCGGATCAAAACCGGCCCCGCGCTGTGAACCGGGAGAGGCCCGCATCCATGGGGCGGTGGCTGGCACTCGTCGCCGTTTTGGCCCTCGTGGGCCCGATCCTGGTCGGCTGCGGGCCGGCCCGGGCCCGGTACGACGCCGTCTCGCTCGGCATGACGGCCCGAGAGGTCGAGGAAATTCTAGGGACGCCCGGGTACCAGTTTGCCGATGAATGGGTGTATACCCGGCCGGACCCCCGGGACCTGACCATCGTGACGCTCCGCTTCCAGGGGGGACGGGTGGCCGAGAAGGCGTGGCGGAACCCCGAGAAGCCGGAAGAGGATCACCACGACGGGCCGGCCCGGCGCTGACGGGGCCCGGCGCGGAAGCGTGAAAGGAAGCCCGAGATGCGGCATAACCTCTGGAGGGTCGGTCTCCTCGCGGCGCTCGGCCTGGCGGTCGGCGGGTGCTGCCTGTTCTACCACCGGCCCAACGTCGAGAAGAAGTTCGCCGAAGTCGTGACCGGCATGGACAAGCGCGAGGTGATGAAGATCCTCGGCCGCCGGCCCACCACCGTCTTCGAAAACGAGTTGTGGTATCTCTACGACGATCCCGACAAGCCGGTGCGGCTGCGGTTCGTCCTGGACCCCAACGACATCGTGGTCGAGAAGTACTACGAGACGAAGGCCGAACTCGCGGAGCGGGCGAAGGTGGTCGAGGGGGCCGTCCCGATGAAGGTCGAGCCGCTTCCGGGCGAAGAGGACCGGTCCTACCCCGGCGGCCCGCTCCCCCAGTTCGAAGGCAAGAAGCAGCCCTGAAAGTGGCGGGAGGCGGCAGGCGACAAGCACGGGCGCGGCGGCGGGGAACCGGTGCCGCGCCCCGCGTGTTTCCGGGGCGGCTCAGGGGCGGCGTGTGAGGGTCGTCTCGGCCTCCAGGGGCCCGCCCCCGAGGGGCGTGAACCGGGCCCTGAGGTGCACCGGGCCCGCCTTCGGCGGCCGGTCTGCGGGCCACGGCAGTTTGAGCACGTAGGCATAGGTGCCCAGGCCGCTCAGCCACGTCTTCGCGAGTTCCTCGGGCGGGAACCGCCACGCGGCAAAGGGCTTTGCCGTCGCCGCGTCCCCTTCGAAGGCCTCCAGTTCCAGGGCGCCGAGGCGCTTGACGACGTCGCCCTCGCCGTCCAGCGGTTCCAGGACGACCTTGAGGCGCTCGTCGGTCGTTCGACCCAGAGGCTCTCGACCGGCGGGCTTGCCGGCCGCGCCGAGGATGTCGCAGTACTTGCCGAAGCGCACGGCGATGGCGACGAAGGGGTCCTCCATCTTCGGCGGCGCCTCGGGGGGCGGCTTGCCCGCCTCGGACAACTGGGCGACGCGATTCTCGGAGGCGATCAGGAGGTCTTCGACCCGCCGGTTCTCCTTGAGGAGGGCCTCGACCTGGGCGTCGCGCGCCAGGGGCGTCGGCGCGCAGCCCGCCAGCGCCGCCACGGCCGCCGCCAGTCCCGCCGCCACACCCACGACCCGACGCTTCATCGGTTGCCCTCCCTCGCGGCCTGCGCCACTGTAGGGCGATGCGAGGCGGCTGTCAACGGCGTGGGCGCCGCGTGGGACGGTCGGCCTGCGCCGCCGGCCGGGTTGTAGCGCGCGGGCGACGGGCCTATAATGGCGGCGTCCTTGGCGGGAGGTCCCTGGTGCCCGAGCGGATCAAGATCGGCGGCATCGCCTTCGTGAGCGCCTGGCCGCTCGTGGAGGGCCTGGCGTTGGAGGCCGGGGTGGACCTGCGGCTGGAGGCGCCGAGCGCCCTGGGGCCGCTCCTCAAGGCGGGCGAGGTGGACGCGGCGCTTGTGCCGTCGATCGACTACTACCGGCTGGCGGCCGACTCGGGCGAGCGGGCGCGGGCGCCGGCCGGGCGGGCGCCGTCGCGGTTCGTGGCGCTCGACGTGGCGGCCATCGGGTCGCGCGGCCCGGTGGGATCGGCGCGGCTGTTCGGATACGCGGAGGCGGAGGCGATCCGCCGGGTGCTCCTGGACCCGGCGAGCCGGACGGAGAGCGTGATGGCGCGGCTGCTCTTGGCGCGGCCGTGCCCCGTGCAGCCGCACTTCGTCCTGCCGCAGGAGATCGGACCGCACCCCGCCCGTCCGCCCGACGCCGAACTGGTCGTCGGCGACGCCGCGATCGTGGCTGCGCGGCCCGCGGCCCAGTGGGAGTGGGACTTGGGGGAGGAGTGGGAGGGCCGGGTCCACCGGCCGTTCGTGTACGCGTTCTGGGTCGCGCGGTCGGACGGGCCGCTCGGCCGCCTCGTCGAGGTGCTGTCGGCGGCGCGGGACCGCGGCCTGGCGGCGCGGGAGGCGATTGCCGCCCGGGCCGCCGCCGAGCGCGGCATCCCGCCCGCCGCCGCGCGGCGGCACCTCTGCCACCAGGTCGAGTACGGGTTCGGCCCGAAGGCGCGGCTGGGCCTGAAGCGGTTCTACGAGATGGCCGCCGAGGAAGGCCTGGCGCCGGACGGGTGCCGTCTGGCGCTCGCCCCAGGGGCGGCCGACCCGTGAGGCGGGCATCGTGCGCCCGCGGCGGCGCCCGGGGGCCCCGCGGCAGGCCCCTCGCCCGCGGCAATTCGCTTCATGCGGGCGTCCGGCCGCGGCCGATAGTACCAGGCAAGGGGAGTCGCCGAGGGGGCGAATCCATGCCGGACATCGAGCCGATCATCGCCATCGCGCGGGAGGTGCTGGTCGGCGTCTCGCCGCTCGGGCGCGTCGACACCTTCCTCTTCGACCACTCGGTGCGCGTGATGCGGGTGGCCGAGCGCCTGTCGCGGTGCCGCGAGGTCCGCGAGTGGCGGATCGACCGGCTGGCCCTGGCGGCGGCGGCGCTCTTTCACCAGGCGGCGACGGTGCGGCTGGACGAGGAACGGCGGACGTCGACCGTGTACGCCGCCGCCACGATGAGCGCCCAGGACGTCAAGGAATACAGCGCGGAACTGGCGGGCGACCGGCTCCAGAGCCTCCTGCCGGCGCGCCAGGTCGAGTTGGTCCAGGAGGTCATCCGCCGGGCCCACGACGCCGGGGCCGAGATCCCCGAGGCGCGCCTCCTGTCGGACGCCGACGGCCTCGACGACATCGGCGCCCTGGGCGTCTGGCGCGACCTCAGGCGGTACGTCCTCGAAGGCCGCGCCGTCGACGACGCCATCCGGGCCTGGGAGCGCCGCGAGCAGTACGGCTACTGGGCGGCGCGGGTCCAGGACGTCCTCAACCTCGAGACGAGCCGCCGCCTGGCCGAGAAGCGGCTCGAGGCCGCCCGCGTCTTCATGCGGGCCCTGGCCGCCGAGCGCGACGCCGGCGACATCCCCGTCGATGACGAGAAGGCGTAACCGGGCGGTCACTCCTTCGCCGCGGGATTCCTGCTGACGGTCGCCACGACGCCGCACTCCCGGGCGATGGTCATCACCTCCGCGGCGGTCTTCCACGAGCCCTTCGGCTCGGCCGACAGGACGACCCGCTCAACGCCCTTCAGCAGCGTCGCCGCCTGCTTGCGGAACTCCTCCAGCGAGACGGTCTTGTCGCCGACGCGGACCTTGTCGTCGGCGGTCACGGTGACGGGCAGGGGCGCGGGGGCCTCGCCGCCCGGCGTCTTGAGGGCGTCGCCCTTGACGGCTACCAGGTGGACGCTCATCAGCGCGTCGCGCAGGACGTCGCGGACCTCCATGACGCGGCCGAAGGACTCCTCGGCGTCGGCCCGCAGGACGGCGCTGCGGACGCTGGCGGGAATCCCGTTGACGGTCTCGCGCAATTCCCGGAGGTCCATGGACTTGCCGTCCAGCATGGGCGGCTTCCCCTTGAGGAGCAGGACCTGGATCTCGACCTTCTGGGGGGCGATGCGCTTGCCGGCCGGGCGGATGAGGATCTCGACGGGCGTCCCGACCTCCGGGACGACCTCGGGGTTGGCCTGGTACAGGAGGTTGGCGTTGACGTCGGAGGACTCGAAGGGGACGTCGATGACGGCGTCGCAGAAGTTCGAGAGGCCGATGACGGTCCCCTCGCGGTCGGCGGCCTTGAGGGCGTCCTGCTCGGGGCGCCCGACGTAAACCCACTCGATGGCCCGGTCCAGGCCGTGCTCGGACCCCGCCGGGCGCAGCAGCCGCCACGCCGGCAGTTCGACGACCTCCTTCACCTTCTTGCCGTCCTCGGTCTTCTCGGCCGTGAAGCGGACCAGGACGTCGACGACCTCGCCCGCAGCCGGGCTGAACGCGCCGCCCGCGGTCGTGAAGCCCGGCTTGCCCGGCTCCAGGCCCAGCAGGGCCAGCGCGAAGGTGACGTGGGAGGGCCTGCCGCGGATGACGATCACGGACTCGTGCTCGCGCGTGTTCGGGCCGCAGGCGAACAGTTCGAGGGCGGCGCTGCGCTGGACGACCTTGCCTTCGAGGCGGACCTCCCTGGCCTTCGTGTCGACGACGATGCCGGGGAGCGTCTTGATGACGGCGGCCTGGCCGTCGGCGGCCGCGCCCGGGTCCGTGGGCGGCGACTCGCCGCAGGCGGCGGGCACGCCGAGCAAGAGGCCGATCGCCACCACCAGCGCCAGGGCCGGAATGCGTCGCATGTTTCCCTCCGGGGGTCTCTCTTCGCCCGGCGCCGCCGTCTCGGTGTCGCGCGCCCGCCGGGGCGGCGCTACTCGCAGTCCGACAGGGCCATGACGGCGTAACTGGTCGGGACGAGCGGGAACCCCTCGAACCAGCGGTCGGCCGCGTTGACCCACGAGCCGTCGTCCTTCTGGCGCCGGAGGATCGCCTCCGTGATCTCCGCGCGCCAGTCGTGGGGCTGGCGGCGGGCGTCGAGGATCTTATCCTCGCCCCAGGCCTTCAGGGCCTTGGCGGCGGTCTGGTAATAGTAGTAGAGGCCCTGCTGGCCCATCTCGGGGTTCTCCTCGAAGGACCAGTGCTTGCGGATCCAGTCGAGGGCGGCCTGGACGCGGGGGTCGTCGCGGCTCACGTCCGCGTAAAGGAACGACTTGAACCCGGCGTAGGTCATGGAGGCGTAACTCCTCAGGCCCTTGCGGCCGTCGGGCAGGTCGACCGTGCCGGCCTTGGACTCGCCCTGGTCGACGGGGCTGTAGACCATGCCGCCGTCCTCGGTGCCGACGAACATGCCGTCGTTGGACTCGCTGCGGGCCTGGGAGCGGCTGACGAACAGGACCATCCGCGCCCAGGCGGGGTTGTCCTTCGGGACGCCGGCGGCCTGGAGGGCGTCGGCGAAGTACTGGGTGTTCGAGAGGTCGGGCCGGGCCGACTTGCCGTACCCCGCGCCGCCGTAGCGGGCGTCGCCCTTGTCGACGCTCTCGGTCTCGTCCCACTGGTGGAGCGTCAGGTAGCCGAGCGCCTTCTTGAGGGGCTCGGCGTAGGCCGCGCGGTCGGCCTTGACGAGGACCATGACGGCGATGCTGGTGGTGTAGTTGGCGACGCCGCCGTCGTCGTAGATGCCGCCGTCCTCCCTCTGGGCCTTGACGAGGAACTCGACGGCCTTGCGGACGGGCTCGTCCTTAAGCGTCTTCCCGCCCTGGAGCAGGGCCTGGGCGCAGAGGCCGGTGACACCGACGGCGGCCTTCTCGTCGCCCCAGGACCCGTTGGGGTTCTGCTTGGCGAGGATGAAGGCCGCGCCGCGCTCGATGGCGGCCTTGCGCCGCGCGGCGAGGTCCTTCGAGCCGGCGTCGGCCGGCGTCGCGGCCGGCGCCTCCGGGGGGGGCGCCGGGGCTGGGGCGGCGACGACCTCGCCCGGGACGGCAACGCGCGGCGGGGCCTGGTTCAACGCGATCCGCCACCACAGGAGCGCCGCCCCCCCGCCGATCACGCCGAACAGGACCACCCCCGCGGACCCCGCGATGACCACCACGATCAGGACCTTTGCCGCCGTACTCATGGGAGACCTGCCTTTCTGCCGGCCGTATGGCTTCGCGGCCCCAGTATACAAACATCGAGGGCCGTCGGAGGTTTCTCGACATCCGGATTCATACGCGGTGGGCCTGCGCACCCACCGCGCATCGCAGCATCTGCCCGCGGCGGGCGCGGAGACCTGCCTGCCGGCAGGTCCGCCGCGCAAAGTCGCGCGGCATCTTCAGCCCGGGGTGCCCGAGTCCGGGGGCCCCGCCTTCAACCTCCGCGACCGGACGGCAGCCAAGGCAAAGCAATAGAGGGCGGCCGCGGCCCCCGCGAACATGACTACCCAGTTCAGCGGGATGTACCACGCGTGTCCGGGCTGGGTCCTCCACTCCTCGGCCGCCGTGGCGGGGTACACGACGTCCTTGAAGCAGAACCCCACGACAACCAGCATGACCACGCCGAAGATGATCAGGACGCCCGGACCGTAGGGCTCCTTCTTCGAGGGGGTCCGCGGTTCCTCCTGAGGCGCCTCCTCGGCCATGGCCGCACCCTCCCTTCTGGTGGACGGTTCCCGACCTCGCCCATTCTACCGTACGTGCGCCCGCGTGCAAGGAGGCGATGGCCGCCCCGGGCGCCGGCGCGCTCAGGGCTCGGTGTCCTTCATCACCTCCGGCGGGATCGTCACCCGCGCCCCGACCGCGATGCCGTGCGCCGCGAACCAGCCCGCGGGCACCTCCAGCGCGTACCGCGCCGGCGCCCGGCTGAAGACCCCGTCGGTGTTGCGGGCCGCCATGTGCTCGATCTGGAGGATCGTGCCGTCCGCGCCCAGGTACGCTAGGTCCAGGTCGACCAGCGTGTCCTTCATCCAGAACGCAAGGTTGTCCTCGCGGAGGAAGACGAACAGCATGGCCTCGTCGGGGCCGACGGAGGGGCGGCCCATCATGCCCTTGCGCCGCTGGGCCTCGGTGGCGGCCACCTCGACGACCAGGGGCCTCGCGCCCACCCGGATCGTGGCGGTGGGCAGGCGCTGGGGCCGCTCGGCGTCGCCGGGCCGGGCGGGCGGCTCCTCGGGCGGCGCGGCCGCGCGGCAGCCGGCGACCCCGAGGAGCACCGCGGCCGCCAGAGCGGCCCGGGCGAGCGCGGCCGTCCCGCGGGTCCGGTGGTTCCTTCGGTCCATCGCCCGTCGCCTACTCTCTGAAGTCCCGCGGATCGTACCCGGCGGCCTTGAGCATCCGCTCCAGCAGTTCCATGGGCAGCCCGACGACATTCGTGTAACTGCCCTCGATAGCCTCGACGTAGCGGTCGCCGGTTTCCTGGAGGGCGTAGGCGCCGGCCTTGCCGAGCGCTTCGCCGCTGGCTACGTAGGCCGCGATCTCGGCGTCGCTCATCGGCTTCATGCGGACGGCCGTCGTGTCGTGGGCGAGATGGCGCCGACAGGCCGCCACGTCCACCAGCGCCAGGCCCGTGACGATGTGGTGCGTCGTGCCGGCGAGGCGGGCGAGGATTCGCCGCGCGTCGGCCGCGTCAGCCGGCTTGCCGATCACCGCGCCCTGGAGTTCGACGGCGGTGTCGGCCCCGAGGACAATCCCGGCGTCCAGGCCGTGGGCCTCGACGGCCGCCATCGCCTTCAGGTAGGCGAGGCTCTCCACGTAGGGGGCGACGGGGCCGCCCGCGCGGGCGGCGTCCTCGTCGATTCGCCCGGCCCGGACCTGGAAGCGGTACCCCGCCTGGCGCAGGAGTTCCTGCCGCCGGGGCGAGGACGACGCCAGGATGAGCGGGACGGCTGTTGCCGCCATGTCGGGCGTCCCTCGCGGCCTAGCGGTGCACGGGCAGGTAGACGGCGGCGTCGCCGGCGCGGACCGCGTCGGCCTCGCCGTCCACGACCAGGGCCTGGGTCAGTTCGCGGTCGACCTTGAGGACGCGGACGGTGGCCACCCACTCGCCGTCGCGGTAGACGCCCAGGAGGAGGTCGGGTGCGAGGCCCTCGTCGCGTCCGCCGGCCATCGCCACCAGGCCGCGCCCCGCGGCCGCGACCTCCAGGACGACCGCGCCCGGCTCCACGCGGCGCCACTGGGTGCGCAGGGCCTGGAGGCGCGATCCGTCGGCCGCCGCGCGCTCGGGCCCGGCGGTCCGGCAGCCCGGGCCCGCCACGGCCGCGATCGCCGCCACGAGGACAAGCAGTCGATACATTGCGATTCCCCCACAGAGTCGCCCGCCGCGGCGGGGTGCCTCAGTCCTTCGCGTCCGTCGTCTCGACCCACCCGCGGTCGCCTTCCCAGCGGACGCGCAGTTGCGTGTTGCACGCGCGGCAGGCCATCGTGGCGCCGACGGCCGTGCCGCGCGGAACGGCCAGTTCGGCGGCGCAGATGGGGCAGTGCCAGGCGAAGGCCTGCGGCACGGCGCCGGCGCCCAGCGGGTGGCCGGCCAGGCCCAGCGTCCGCTCGACAACCTCGCGGCCCGCCTGGTCGGCGATCAGGCGCGTGACCTGCGCGTACCAGTCGGCCGGGCCCAGCAGGACCGCGCCGACCAGGCGGTCGTGGTCGAAGACGAGGCGGCGGTAGACCTGGCCCTGGTCCGCGCGGCCGAACTGCGGGCCGGGCCACGCGTCGGGGTCGCCCGCGCCGGCGCCCGGCCGCGCGGCCCCGCCGACGGGCCCGTGGACGGCGATCGCCTCTACCCCGTCTCCTTCGGGCAGGTGCCCCCGCCCCAGGACGGCCAGGTCGCGGCCGAACAGGACCGTCCGCAGCCGCAGCACGTCCGGCACGCCGTCGACGCGCCTGCCGAGCATGCCGGCGGCGGCCAGGCGCCCGTGGGTCCAGGCGCGCTGCCAGCAGAGGGCGGTCTCGCCCGCCTCCCACAGGCCCGCGTCGAAGGGGGCGGCCACGTCGCCCGCGGCGAACACGTCCGCCGCGCTGGAGCGGAGGGCCGCGTCGACCCGGACGCCGCCGCGCACCTCGATGCCCGAGCCCTCCAGGAGGCCGGTCTCCGGCCGGCGCCGGCCGCCGGTCACGACGAGTTCGGCCGGCAGGATGTCGCCCTCGGCCGTCTCGACGGCGATGGCCCGTCCGCCGGCGCCGACGATGCCGCGCGCGGCGGCGCCATGGCGGACCGTCACGCCCTCGCCCTCCAGAAAGGTCTCGACGATGGCGGCGGCGCCCTCGTCCAGCAGTCCGGCGCCGACCCGTTCGCCGCGGGCCAGGATCGTCACGTCGACGTCGCGGGCGACGAGGCCCTCGGCCAGCCGCAGGCCGATCACGCCGTCGTCGAGCACGACGGCGCGGGGCCGCTTGGCCAGCGCCCGCTCGGCCTGGACCGCCGCCGCCAGGTTGTCGATCGCGACGACCCCCTGGAGGTCGGCCCCGGGGATCTCCAGCGGCACGGCCCGCGTGCCCGTGGCCACCAGGAGCCGGTCGTAGCGGACGCGCTGGCCCGAATCGAGGAACACGTCGTGGGCCTCGGGGTCGACGCGCACGACGCGCGTCATCAGGAAGGGGTTGATCCGCTCGCGACGATAGGCGTTGCGGCTCTGGACGATCAGTTCGCCCGCCGTGAGGGTGCCGGCCAGCAGGTCGCCGAGTTGGCGGCGGAGGTAGAAGGGGTGCGGCTCCTCGGCGAAGAGGCTGATCTCGACGGTCTCGTCGGCGCGGCGGAGTTCCTTGGCGGCCCGGAAGGCCGCCACCCCTCCGCCGACGATGACGCAATGCGTGCTCATGCGCGGCTTCCGCGTCCGGCCCTCAGGGCGCCCCCGGGGGGTTCCCGGCGGGGTCCGATCCGGGCCGGCGTTCCCGGCGGCGGCCACCAGCGCCGCCCCGCTCGGCCCGCTCCAGCCGCCGCTTGGCCAGGAGGGCTCGCACCCTCTCCTTGTACCGGCGCCGGTACGTGGTGACCAGATAGAACATGGCCCCGTAGGCCAGGGCCCCGGCGACGAGGCCCACGAGGACGCACCCCACCCACAGGGGGGCGGCCGCGCGCAGCATCAGGTCCCACCAGGCCCGCGCGAATTCGCCCCACCCGAGGGTCGGGTCCATGGCGGCCGCCATGGCGCCCTCGATCTCCTTCAGGCCGGGCCCGCCCACGAGCGCGCGGCCCACGAGGTAGTTGAACGAATAGACCGGGACGGCCGTCAGCGGGTTCGTGATCCAGGCCATCGGGACGCCCGACACTTTGTTGGCCCGAAGCAGCGTGGCCACGAGGACGGTCAGGGCCATCTGGACGCCCATCGTCGGGGTCAGGGCGATGAACATGCCAATCGCCACGCCGAAGGCGATCCGATGGGCCGAGTCGTCCAGGTGCAGCAGGTGGACGAACCACGACTCCGCCTTCTTGAGCCATCCGCGAACAGGCAACCCTGGGACCTCCTCCGCCTTCACGCGGGCGCCGAGGCCTCGGGCGCGCCGGCCCCGCCCCCCGCCTCGTGACTCCCGCCGGCTTGCCAGACGTCCAGGACCAGGTCGCCCACCTCGTCGGCCGTGACGGCGGTCATGCACACCATCGCGTCGCCGCCGCCGTGGAGGCACTGGCGCCGGAAGCACGGGCTGCACGGCGCGCGTCCGGCAAGTACGCGATGCCCGGGGCCGTAGGGGCCGGTCCGGCGCGGGTTGGTCGGTCCGAAGATGGCCACGACGGGCGTCCCGACGGCCGCCGCCACGTGCATCGGCCCCGAGTCGTTCGTGACGGCCGCCCGGGCTTCGGCCATCACTCCCACCAGTTCTTTTAGCGTGGTCCGTTCGGTCAGGTCAATAGGGGGATGGGCGGAAGCCTGGCTGATCTGGCGGGCGGCGGCCTTGGCGCCGGGCCCGCCGATGAGGACGGCCCGCGCCCCGAGGTCGGCCCGGACGCGGTCGATGACGCGGGCGTAGCGATTGGGCGGCCACTGCTTGGTGGCCCAGCGCGCGTCGGCGCCGACCACCAGGTAGGGCTCGCGGGGCCCGAGGCCCGCCTCGGCCAGCAGCGCCCGCGCCCGCCGGCGCTGGTCGGGCGCGACGGGCAGATGGTCGGTCGCCTTCGGCCCCTCGAGGCCCGCCGCCCGCGCCGCCAGCAGGTAGCGGTCCACGGCGTGGGTGTCGCGCCCCGGCACCGCGACGCGCACCGTGTAGAACAGGGGCGCGAGTTCCCGCGCCGCCGCGAAGCCCACCCGACTGGGCGCCCCCGTCGCGAAGGCGAAGAGGCCGCTGCGGAACAGGCCCTGGAGGTCGAGCACCGTCGTGAACCGGCGGCGGCGAAGGGCCCGCAGGAACCGGACGAAGTCCCGCGTCACGCCCGCGTCCGATGCGACGTGGCCGAACCGCTTCCGGTCGAACGGAATGACCTCGTCGAGCCGCGGATGCCCCTCCAGGAGGTCGACGAAGGACGTCGCGACCAGCCACGCGACGCGGGCCTCGGGGTGGGCCTCCTTCAGGGCCGTCAGGACCGGCAGGGCCTGGACGATGTCGCCCAGGCTCGACGGCTTGATGATAAGGGTTCGAGAGAAGTCCATGCGCCTTGCCTTCAGCGTGCCTTGCGGCGGAGCGCCTCGTGCTTGCGGGCGCTCGTGCGGGCGATCCGGCGCCACCAGCGGCGAAGGTTCTCCGCCGTCAGGGTCGCGAGCGACTCGGGCGCGCGGGGGCGGGGCTCCCGCGCCTCGCCTTGCCGCGCCTTCGCCGCGCCGGTCGACCCGTCGAGAGCCTCCGGGTCGAGCGACCGGCGCGCCCGGATCGTGATCGCCGATGGGCTCCCCCGCCGGCCCAGGTAGGCCCGCAGGAACCGCAGCCGGTCCGTCCGCCGCGCCAGGCCCCACTCGTCCAGGCTCACGCTCAGCCGCATCAGGTCCCGCGCCCGGCGACCGTTCGAGACGTGCCAGGCCCCGCGCAGGCCGTCCAGGTCGACGAGGACGGGGCGGCTGCCGGGCGGGGGCGTCACCAGGACGTTCGGCGCCTTGAGGTCGCGGTGCCAGAAACCGGCGTCGTGCAGGCGCCGGATCGCCCGCGCGAGGCGCCACGTCACGCGCCGCCGCTCGCCGGGCGGCGGGCCGCCCCGAAGCCAGTCCGGCAGCGTCCGGCCCTCGACGGGTTCCGTCAGGAGGACCGTCTGGCACCGGCCCGGGCCTCCCCGGAGGTCGGCGGCCGCGGCGGGGCGCGCCGTGGCGATGCCGCGCAGGAGCATCGCGTGCCCCTTGCGGAACGCCTCCAGCGACCGCGACGGGCGGCCGACGTTCCGCAGGGCCCGCTCGGCGGCCCGGTTGTGCCGCTTGAGGACCGCCGGCCGGCCGCCGGGCAGCGTCACCCGCCAGACGCTGGAGGTCCGGCCTTCCTTGAGGACGGCCGGATCGGCCGCGCCGGCCGTCGCCGGCGGCGCGGCGATGCCGGACGGCGCGGCGGCGAGGAACTCCGCGACGGCCTCGGCCCAGTCGGCTGCGGCCCAGCCCCGCCACCGGCCGACCGCCAGCCGCGCGAAATACTTCGACTCGCGGCGCGTGCGCTGGTCGCGATGGCGGTAGAACCGGCGCCGGTAGACCTCGGTCGCGCGCGTGACGGCCCGCGCGTCGAGGGGCCGGCCCAGGAGTTCTCCGAGGCGGCCGAGGCACCGCACCCGCTCGGCCGCCGTGGCGATCGGCTCGAAGAAGTGCTCCAGTTGCATCAGGTGCTGGAGGACGGCCTCGTCGGGCGCCGGGCGGACGGCCTCGGCCAGGTCCACCAGGTGCAGCCGCCACGCCCGGGGACCGCCCGTCAGGAGGAGGTTCCCGGGATGCAGGTCGGGCAGGTAGAGGTCGGCCTCGGCCAGTTGGGCGACGAGCGCGGCCAGCCGGTGGGCCAGGTCGCGCGGCGAGATGGCGCCCTCGGGCCGGACGCGCCGCCGGAAGACCGCCACGAGTTCCGGCGGCCGCGCGCCCGGATACGGCGGGTCGCCCGGCAGCGCCTCGAAGTAGCGCTCAAAGAGGTACTCGTCCAGGCGCCGGCCGCCCTCGACCTCGGCGGTCACCAGAACCTCGGCGCCCCCGCGGGCGAGGGCCACCGGCTCGGGCACGTCAAGGCCGGCCGCTCGTGCGGCCAGGAGGGCGTCCCATTCGCGCCGGGCGCGGCCGAGGCCGAGGAGGGTCCGCAGCCGCCCCAGCGGGCCCCCGGCCGCGTAGGCCTTGACGAAGAACCCGCGGCCGCCGCTCTGGAACCGCGAGACGGTGCGGCCGCTGCCCCGCTTGACCGGCTCGAGGCGCTCGGGGCAATCGGGCGGCCAGCCGTCGGCCAGGATCGGCGCCGCCAGGGCCGGGCGGATCCACCACTTCCGCCCGCCCGGCTGGATGATCCGCGTCTCGATCATAGCCTGGTGCCATTGCCCTCAGGACCCGCCCCCCGCTCCCGCGGCGCGCCGGGCCATCCTAGTGGGCCGCGGGGCCGCTTTCAAGCCCGAACGGCAGGGCGGCGGGCCCGGGGGGCGGCCGCGACCGTCTTTTCCGGCGCAGGGTGCGGGCGAAATCGTTTGACCTCGGCCCCTGCGCGTGTAGAATTGCGGGTTGGGGACGGTCCTGGCGCAGTGGGGCGGGAGCATCTGGACGGGGCCTGCCCTTGCGTCCGCGGCAGTCCGGGCCGAGAGCGACGGACGGGGCCCTTCTCGGGTAGGGCGATGGGATATCTCCTCCTGGCGTGTCCGAAGTGTCACGCCGCCTACAAGATCCTGAGCGATCACGCCAAGGGCGGCGTCACGTGCCGCCAGTGCGGCCAGAAGTGGGACCCCGTGCAGGCGGCCGCCCAGGCGGCGGCGCCCGAGGCGCCGCCCCAGCCCGCAGCCGCAGCGCCCCTGACGCCCATCGCCGTGGCCCCCGCCACGCCCCCGACCGCCGCGGCGCCGGCCAGGCCGAAGGCACACGCGGATGCGCTGGCGGCCTTGGCCGCCGTGGTGCGCGGGCCCGGAGCCGCCCCTGCTGCCAAGCCGGCGGCCAGGCCTGCGGCCGGCGCCGAGGGGGCGGCCGTCGCGGCCCCGACCCCGCGCGAGGAGAAGACCGATCCCCTGGTCGGAACACACCTGGACGGCTTCAAGATCCAGGGGCGGATCGGCAGCGGCGGGTTCGGCGTCGTCTATCGCGCCTTCGACACGAGCCTCGAACGCTCGGTCGCCCTGAAGTTGCTGCCGCCCAACCTGGCTAAGGCGGGCCCGGGCCTGGTGGACCGGTTCCTGCGCGAGGCCCGCAGCGCCGCCAAACTCTCGCATCCGAACATCGTCACCATTCACCAGATCTGCGCGTACAGGGACACCTTCTACATCGTGATGGAGTTGGTGGACGGCGGGGCGCTGCACGAGTTTCTGGCGGTCCAGAAGCGGTTCAAGCCGAGGGAGGCGACGCGCATCATCCGGGCCGCCGCCGAAGGGCTGGCCCACGCGCACCTGCGCGGCGTCATCCATCGCGACATCAAGCCCGGCAACGTCATGATGACCAACGACGGCCAGGTGAAGGTCAGCGACTTCGGCCTGGCGCGCGACGTCATGCAGCGCGAGGACATCGTCGGCCCCG
>CAYGZE010000007.1:0-4692 GCA_964354185.1 uncultured Anaerolineales bacterium
TCGGCCAGGAGGATGTCGGGCCGCTGGTCGCCGTCGTAGTCGATCCACGTGCCGGCGGTGAGGTTGAAGTAGGGCTGGCCGGGCAGGGCTCCGGCGGCCTCGGCGAGGACGGCCCCGCTGTTCAGGTAGAGCCTGGGTCCGAGGGGCGTGGCCAGGAGGAGGTCGGGGCGTCCGTCGCCGTCGGCGTCGGCCCAGGCGGCGGCGCGGGCCCCCACGCCGGGCGGCAGATCGACCCGCCATTCCGTGAACGACTCGCCCTCGTTCTGGAGCACCACGGCCCGGCCCGCGCCGAAGAGGCAGAGGTCGGTCTTGCCGTCGCCGTTCAGGTCGGCCGGTGCGACACCGAGCGCGTCGACGCCGAGTTGGCTGAGGGCGGCCATGCGGGTGAAGCCCGGCATGTCGCCGATGGCGCGGAACTCCTCGACGCCCCATCCGGCGAAGTCGCGCGCCGGGTTGTAGTCCTGGAGTTTGAGGCCCGCCCGCATCCGCTGGAGCCGGGCCTTCCTGAGGTGCAGCGCCTCCTTGTCGCCGTCGACCATGCAGGGGACGATGACCTCCTGGCCGGCCAGCATGGCCGTCACGAAGTCGATCAGTTTCTGCGGTTTGCCCGCGTAACTGCGGAGGAGGAACGGTTCGGCGTGGCTCATGGCCCACCACTCGCCGGCGTAGACCTGGTACCAGTAGTTGTCGAGGCAGGTCTCGCCCGCGCCGCCGTTGTGGAAGAAGACGGCGGTCTTGCCGGCCTCGGCCCAGGCCATGACGTTCTGCCACTCGCGCGGATGGAAGCCGCGCTTCCCGATGTCGTGCTTGATCGTGTCGCCCTTGTGCGCGCCCTTCAGGTCGCGGACCTTGCGGTAGACGATGAGGCCCTTCTCCTTGTCGACCGACTCGACGCGGACGACGAGGACGTTGGTCGATTCCTGGAGGACGCGGCCGAGCGGGTAGGCCGCCTCGACGTAGCCGAAGGCGGGCCGTCCCGAGAGGAGGGCGGCCGCCGAGACCGCAAGCCCCACCCACAGCCGCAAGCGTGTGTACGGCTCAATCATGCGATGCGTTGGCATATCGGCTCCGCTACTTGATGGCCGCCAGCCGCTCCTTCGCGGTCTTGGCCCACGGGCTCTTCGGAAGGTCCTTGACGACGCGCTTCCAGAGCTTGACGGCCTGGTCGGTCTGGTTCATGGCGGCATAGGCCTGGGCCGCCTGGCACCACGCCGGCCCGTTCCAGTCGGCATAGTCGTAGGCGATCGGCACCACCAGGAGGGCTTGGGCGGCCTCGGGGTAGCGCTTCTGTTCGAGGCGGCAGAGGCCGATCTGGAGTTGGGAGCGGGCGGCGACCTCGGCGGCCGTCCGGCGCGTCACCTCGGCATAGGCGGCGGCCGCCTCGTCGTACGCCTTCAGGTTCTGGAGCGCCCAGCCGACGCCGTACCGCGCCTCGTCGGCCCACGGGCTGGCGGGGAACCGCTCCACGAGGGCCTGGAAGGTGGCGCGGCTCGGCGCCCACTGCCCGGCCTGGGCGTGGGCCTGGCCCAGCCTGAGGAGCGCCCGGTCGCTGATCCCGGGGACGTGCTGGAAGGGCTCCTGGTCCCGGAAGGGGGCGAGTTTCTGGATGGCCTTGGCCCAGTTCTTCTGGTGGAAAAACGCTTCACCGCTCAGGTACCACGCCTGGGGGGCCAGGGGGCTGTTGGGATTGGCGGCCACCTTGTCGACCTGGGCGAGGGCGGCGTCGGGGTTCTTCGCCGCCAGCAAGGCGGCGGCCATGCGGAGGCGGATGGCGTCGGCCAGGTCGGCCGGCGGGCTCTCGCCCAGCGCTTCCGACAGGAGTTCCATCGCCCGATTGGGGTTCCCGCGGTCGGCGTGCAACTCGGCCAGTTCGAACCGGGCCTGGACCGCCAGCGGGTCGGCCGGGCCGGCGGCGATCAACGCCTCGTACTGGGCGATCGCCGCCTTCTCGGCGGGCTGGGCCGGGACGGCCGACAGCGCGATGTCCGGCGCCCGCAGCGAAGGCGGCGCCTGGCCCGGCTCGAGTTCCCGTTTCACCTTCGCCTCCAGCCGCGCCAGCGCCTCGGCCCGGAGCGCCTGGCGGGCCGTCTCCATCTCGGCCTCGGCCAGCACCCGGTCGCACCAGGCCGTCTCGTACAGCAGGCGCAGGTGGGCCGGCGAACCCTTGCGCTGCTTGGCGGCGCCGACGGCCTGGGCCTGGAAGGACGCGACGATCTTGCCCAGCGCGGCCGCGGTGTCGGCAATCGTCTTGCGGGCGGCGGCGACCTGGTCGGGCGTCGCCCCCGGTGCGGCCGCGGCCGCGCGGGCGGCGGCCAACTGCTCCGCCGCCTCCTCGCGCCGGCACTGGCCCACGCGCCACGTTGCATTGACGGCCTCCGGCCGGTCCGGGAACTGCTTCGCGATCGCCTCGAACAGGGCGACCGCCTCCGGCCGCTTGCCGGCGTCCTTCAGCGCCAGCGCGTGCTCATACTGGAGCATCGGCACCCAGTCGCGCCGGGCCGGGTCCTTCAGGATGCCGGCCTCCTGCTGCTGGCGGAATGTGCCGAGGACGTTGGCGGCCTCGGGCGCCTTGCCCATGGCGCGCAGGGCCGTGCCGAGCCGCATGATCGCCAGCGGTGCCACCGGGGCGTTGCGCACCGCTGTGCCCTGGAACCGGTTCAGTTCCGCCACGGCCATGTCGAGGTTCCCGAGAAGGGCGGCGCACTTGGCCCGCTCGAACACCGCGGTCGCCGTCGAGGGATGCTGGGGGAACTGGCCGAGGAACTTCTCGTAGGCCTGCCTGGCCAGCACGAACCGCTTCTGCCTTTCGGCCGGGTCGGCCAGCACGCCGCCGATCCGCTGATAGCAGTAGCCGAGTTTCAGGAGCGCGTCGGGCGCCTCGGGGCTCTTGGGCTGGGCGGCGGCGAACGCTTCGAGGAGGACGGCCGCCTGCTCGGCCCCCTCGACCAGGCCGGCCGCGCTGACGGCGTCGGGCGTCTCGGCCGGGAACGTCCGGAGCAGGCAATCGGCCAGCAGGTAGGGGACCGTCGCGAGGGGACCGACCCGCTGCGGCTCGGGGATCGCCGACAGGAGGGCGATCGCGTCGCCAGAGCGGCCCAGGCGGTACAGGCACGTGGCCATCCCCTGCCGCGCCAGGTCTGCGTACGCGAAGTCGGGGAAGTCCTTCAGGAGCCGGTCGTACCGGGCGATGGCCGGGCCGAACATCCGGACGAGGTCCCGCCGCTCGGTCGGCGTGTTGGGCCCGTCGGCGGCCCCCGTGGCCGTCAGGTACGCGTTCTCGGCCGACCGGAACAGGACGGCCGGCAGGAGGGGGCTCGTCGGGTAGGTCTTCTCGAACTGCTTGCAGAGGGCGTCGGACTCGGCGAACTTGCCGGCGAGGTGGAGCGCCGCGGCCCGCCGCTCCGTGGCCTCCTCCGCGCGGTCGGCGGCGTTCTTGTCGCCCAGGACCTCCTGGTAGGTGGCGGCGGCCTCGCTGTACTGCTTGGTGAGTTGCTGCGTGTCGCCGAGTTCCATGAGGATGTCGGCGCGGCGGGCCCGGGCGTCGGGGTCGGAGGGGGCGAGGGCCCCGGCGCGTTCGGCCGCACGCCCGAGGGTGGCGATCGCGCGCTTGGCCGCCTGGTCGACGGCCGCTGGGTTCGCCGGGTCGGCGGCCGCCGCCTGGCACCGCCCGATCCACCACAGCGCCTGGTCGGCCAACTGCGGGTGCTCGGCCAGCGGCTGGAGGGCCTGGATCGCCTGGGGGTAGTTCCGCATCTGCATGTGACAATAGCCGATCCGGAGCCGCGCGTCCGCCGCCGGCGGCCACTTCGGGTTCTGCTGTGCCAGAGCCGTCAGGCGCTCCAGCGCCTCGGCGTAGCGGCCCTCCTCCGTCTGGAGCAGGGCCTCGTAGAGTCTGGCGCGAAAGAGGTACTCGGGCGGAGGGGCGTTGACGAGGGCGGCCAAGGACGCCTGCTGCTCGGGCGCGAGATTCGCCGGGTTCGCCAGCGCCTCCTGGGCGGCCTTGCGCCGGGCCTCGTAGGCGTCCTGGACGGCCTTGTACTGGGCCGCCGCCTCGGGCCTCTCGCCCGACAGGTGGTGCACGCGCGCCAGCAGGTAATGGGCGTGGTTCCCGAACTCCTGGTCGAACGGGGCGAGGCGGCTGAGGGCCCGGCCGGCGGCGTGGTAGTCGCGCAGGGCGAACCGCGCGTGGCCCAGGTGATACAGCGCCAGGTCGCGGTAGCGGCTCTTGGCGTGCGCCGGGTCGGCCAGGAGCGCCTCGGCCGCGTCGGCCGCCTCCTTGAAGCGGCCGACCTCCAGGAGCATCTCGCACCGGTCGCACTGGGCCCGGGCCGCCCACTCCAGGGCCACGCGAGCGACATCGGCCGCGGCGGCCGCCGCGGGTGCCGCCGGCGCGGGCGCCGCCCGGGCCGGGGCCGGGGTCGACGCGGGCTGCGGGCCTGGCAGTGCCGCGCGGGCCACCGTCACGCGCCCGGCCGGCGGCTCCGCGGCCCCGGCCTTGGGCGGGGCAGGCGGCGCGGCCGGTGGTTGCGCCGGGGGCGCAGGTGGTTGAGCAGGCGGTGCGGCAGGCGGCGTCGCAGGCGGCGCGGGCGGCGTGGCAGGCGGCGTCGCAGGCGGCGCGGCGGGCGGCTGTGCGGGCGGCGCAGGCTGGGCCGGTGGTTGCGCGGGCGGCTTGGCTGGCTGGGCAGGCGGCTG
>CAYGZE010000007.1:4792-25836 GCA_964354185.1 uncultured Anaerolineales bacterium
GCAGGTGGCTGGGCAGGAGGCGGCGCCGGCTGCGGGGTCGGCGGGGCGGGAGGCGGCGGCTCCGGCGGCGTCACGAGCCCCTCCGGCGGTGCGTCCTCCCGCACCTTGATTAGCACCTGGAACTGCCACGCGTTGACCTTCCCGCCCGGCGCCTTGGCCGGGTCGGCGTCCGTGAAGGTGACGCTCAGAACGGCCGTGCCCACCTGGACCGTCCGGTACCGAAAGCGGTAGAGGCCCTCCTTCTTGGACTCCTCGTCGAGGCCTTGGTCTTCGAGGGCCTTCTCCTCATCCTGGAGGGTGGACGTCATGCGGTTGGTGGGCTTGAACTTGGCGGGCAGATGGATCCGCAGGAGCGTGCCGGGGAGGATTCGCAGGGTCGCGCCGTTGACCTCCTCGGAGTAGACGAGCCGCCGGGTCTCCGGGCTCTCGGGCTGGGGGGGCGCGGCCTCCTGCGGCGGCTGGGGAGGCAGTCGCGTCAGGCCCGACCGGGGGGCCTTGGAGTCGGCGGCAAAGGCGTCGGCGGCCGCGGCGAACTGCTTGGCCGCCTCCTGGAAGTGCTCCTTGGCCGCGCCCTCGAGGTTGGCCGCCTCGCCGGGCTTGGCCTTCGCCTGGGCGAGCGTCGCCCGGCCGAGTTCGCGGTGCGCCAGGCCCAGGTAGTAGAGCGCGAACGGCCGGTCCGGAAACTCGGCCGCGCCGACTACCGGTCCGAGCGCCTCGATCGCGCCGTTCGGGTTCTTCTGCGGGCCGTCCAGCAGGGCCAGGGCCAGGCCGTACCGCGCGCTCGTGGCCTCCTTGTGGCCGGCGAACCGGGCCAGGAACTCGCGGAACTGCTGGGCGGCGACGTCGTAGTGCCTCTCGTTGTACGCGCGGCGCGCGGTGTTGAGGACCAACTGGGCCGCGTCTTCCGGGCTCTGCTCTGCCGCCTGCGCCGCGCTCGCGCCGCCCAACGCCACCACCAGCGCCAGCAGGTATGCACGCATCCCACCGGCAGGGAAGATCTGCTTCATCCCGGCCTCCAGAGCCTCGGTCCCTCGTCGGCAACAATATATGCAACCCGCGCTGGCCCCGCGGGTGTTCTAGAATATGGCCGGTTTTCGGCCGTCTTGACGGCATGGCCGCCGGCAGGCGGATTCGCCAGCGGAGCGGCGGGCCAGGGGGGACCCGCGCAGAAAGGATGGCCGGATGGGGAGGCGGGGTCTTCCGCTCGTGTGCATCGCGGCGCTGGCCGCCTGGAGCACGCCGGTCGCTGCGGTCATCAAGGTGGACGTGACCGTCTCGAAGATCGCCGACGAGTCGCGGGCGGTCCTCGCGGGGACGGTGACGGCCGTCGCCGC
Source organism: uncultured Anaerolineales bacterium (assembly GCA_964354185.1). Classification (GTDB taxonomy): domain Bacteria; phylum Planctomycetota; class Phycisphaerae; order FEN-1346; family FEN-1346; genus CAYGZE01. The sequence continues at coordinate 6,127 of CAYGZE010000007.1, forward strand.
CGACAGCCGCGTCGCCACGGTCAAGATCGACGACGCGGTGAAGGGCGAGTCGCCCGGGCCGGAGGTCCGGGTCCAGGTGCCGGTGCCGCCCGACCTCTTCGCCAGGGTCGCGGTCGGCGGCCGCGCCGCCCTCTTCATCGCCAAGAGCGGGGGTGGGGCCGTTGCCCTCGTCCACCTGGGCGACGCGTGGCTGATGGCCCAGCGGGTGCCCGACGCGACGCCACCCCTGTGGCGGGTCGCCCAGCCCTACGAGGCCGGCGAGACGTTTCCTGGCCGCACCGCCGCTCTCGTGCGCCTCTTGGGCGAGGTGAAGAGCGGCAAACCGACCCTGCTCAACCACGTCGATCCGCTGTTCCTGCGGGGCGGCATCCGCGAGGCGGCCAAACTGGGCGTGGCGCGGCCGACGTTCCTCGCCGCGGCCGATGTGAACGGCGACGGGAAGCCCGACCTCCTCGTCGGCACGCCCGACGGGGCCCGGTTGTTCCTTGCGGCAGGGGACGGGTACCAGGATGCCACCGCGCCGTGGGGGCTGGCCGGCGCGGCGGGCGCGTGCCCCGCCTTCGGCGACCTCACGGGAGACGGCAAGGCGGACCTCCTGCTGGGCGGGACGGTCTGGACCAATCAGGGGGGGAAGTTCACCGCCGCCCCTGCCAGGCTCGACCTGCCCGACGGCGCCAAGACGCTGGCGGCCACGATCGCCGACCTCACGGCCGACAAGAAGGCGGACGCCGCCGTCCTCCTGGCCGACGGGCGGCTTCTGGTCTTCGAGAACCCCGGCGCGCCTGACAAGCCCTGGCGCCGCCTGCCCGACCGCGCCCTCTGGCGCGAAGGGCCGGCCGGCGTGGCAGCGGCCTTCGGCGACTGGGGCGACGACGGCCGGCCGCACGTCCTCGTCGTCCGCGAGACGGGCCTGGCGCGCTACGCCCTCGGCGAAGACGGCCCGGCGCCGGCCGACTACGCCCGCCTGACCGGCAAGCGCCAGGCGGAGTTCTTCAAGGGGCGGGCGGACGGGCTCAAGGGCGCCGCGGCCGCCGCCCTGGACGCCAACGGCGACGGCCGCCGCGACTTCCTCCTCCTGGCCGAAGGAGGGAGCCTGCTCCTGGTGAACCGCGGCTTCGGCACGTTCCTGGCGGTCCTCGACCTGGGCGAGGTGCTGAAGTCAGACGAGGGGCGGACCGTCCCGTTCCGACTGGGGCCGGCCACGCCCTGGACCGCCGCCGACACGAACGGCGACCACAGGGACGACCTGCTGGTCCTGACGGAGGACGGGCGGCTGTTCGACGTGCGGAACGCGCCCGGCGCCGACGGCGCCGCGGGGCCGGCGCGCTGAGCACGGTCGCGCTCAGGCCGAGACGACCGCGCGTCCGGCGTCTGCATGCTCGCGCCGCGGGGCGGGTCGGGCGACCATGGGGGGCAGCGTGGGCGCCATGGCCGCCCACTCCCCGGCCGCCCGGTCGATCGCCCGCGCGATGTCGCCATCGAGGTACCCCTCGGCCATGTTCTTGGCCGCGTAGCACCCCTCGACCCTGGCGATCCGCCGGAACGCCGCCGGGTGGTCCACGAGCAGGCACGGCCGCGCGCGGTCCTGGATGCGGTCCTGCTCCTCGCGGAACGCGCGGAAGACGGGGTGCCGCTGGACGAAGTCGCAGAGGCTCGCGTAGGGGCTGCGCCCGGCGAGGATGTCGCGGATGTTGCCGCACGCCACCGGCGCGAAGACGCACGGGCTGATGTCGCCGTTGGCATAGATATGGAAATAGTACCGCCCTCCGGCGATGCAGCCGCCGACCAGGGGGCCGTCGTTCCAGAAGTCGCCGAGGAAGATGGGGCGGTCGGCCTCGCGCCAGCCGCGGAGGGTCTCGCGGAGGCGGGCGCGCTGCGCGGCCGTCACCATCAGGTCGGGCCGAGGCGACCGCCCGATCGGTTGCATCAGGAAGAACCAGCCGAACATGTCGCCCTCCTCGATCCGGAGGTCCAGGAAGGCGTCCGTGCAGATGGCGTCGCAGTTCTCGCGCGTGAGGGTGGCCGAGAAACCCGTCATCACGCCGCGCGCGGCCAGCCTCTGCCGCGCCCGCCGGTTCTGCTCGTAGATGCCCCGGCCCCGCCGCGCGTCCGTCTGGTGCTCGAACCCCTCGACGCTGATCGCCGGGAAGATGTTGCCGACCTCGCCGAGTCGGTCGGCGACCTCGGCGTCCAGGAGCGTGCCGTTCGTGTAGATCAGGAACCCGCGGTCGGGGAAGCGGCGGGCCAGGCGCGTCAGCGTCTGGTCAGACTTCTCGCGCAGGAACGGCTCGCCGCCCGACAGGGTCACCAGCGTCACGCCCATCTCGATGACCTGCTCGACCGTCTCGACGAGGAGGTCGTAGGACATGTCGCTGCCCTGGCGCGTGCTCTTGGCGTAGCAGCCCGGGCAGTTCAGGTTGCAGCGGTCCGTGGGCTCGATGACGACGGTGCAGGGCGTCACCGCGCCGCCGCGCCAGGCGTGCGTCCGGCGGAAGACGTCGCGGCTCCAGGCGCCGAGGAAGCGCAGGATCGCCCGCGCTGCCGCCGGGCGCTCCTCGACCAGGCGGTGGAGGAACCGGCGCAGGTGCAGCGCGAACCACCGGTCGTGCCGCAACTTGTCCGCGTCGTCCTCGCACGCCTGGTGCGCGTCTTCCAGGCGCCTCAGCAGCCGCGCCAGGAAGAACTCGCGCACCAGCGGGATCTGGAGCCCCAGGTCCGCGCCCTTCACCGCGGCCACGAGCGCCAGGTCCGACCACCGGTCCGACAGGTCACCGCGCAGGGATACCATGTTGCCGCCTCCTTTGCACGTCCGGCCGTCCGGCGCGTCACGCGGTCGCGCCGCCGGCCGCCCTCGCCCTGACGGTGTCGAGAAACGCCGCCGTCTCCTCCTTCCACGCCCGCAGCGTGGCCCTCGCGGTCCTCGCATTGGCCCACAAGAGGGCCAGTTTGTCCGTCAGGCCCATCCGCTCGTTCACGACGGCCTGCAGGCGCCTCAGGCTCCAGCCGCCCCACCGGTAGAACCGCCGGTGGGCGTCCAGCAACACCCGCTGGAATCGCTCGACCCCCAACTGCCCGTGGCGGAAGACGCAGTGCGTCCCGTCGTAGTAGTCCCAGTCGCCCGGGAACCGGTCGAGCGCGAGGTGCGGCCGGAACTCGGTCATGAGCGGCGTTCCCGGGAACGGCGTCAGCACGCTGATCTGCATCGTCTCGAGGCGGCTGCGGCGGGCGAACCGCACGATCCGTCCGGCCGTCCGCTCCGTGTGCTGCGGGCCCAGGACGAACATGCCGTGGATCCAGAAGCCATGGTCGTGCAGGACCCGCGTGTCCTCGAGGAGGCGCGAGGCGAGGGGCCCCTCGCCGCCATAGCCCTTGTGCCAGTCGCGCGCGGTGGCGTCGTCCACCGTCTCGTAACCGATGTAGAAGACGTCGCCGCCCGCCCGGCGCATGGCGGCAAGGAGCGCGTCGTCGCGCCGGCGGCGCTCGCGGTCGAGCCAGGGGAAGTCCGCCCGGACCTGGGCGTTGAACCGCAGGTTCATCGGCGCCATGCGTTCCAGCAGTTGCCGCGCCCACGGCCGGTCCGTGGTGAAGTTGTCGTCGTAGAAGAACAGCCGCCGGAACCCGCGATCGACGTAGTGCTCGATGTCCCGGTAGACCTTGTCAACCGACTGGCGGCGCACGCGGCGGCCGAACATCCGCGTCACGGTGCAGTAGCGGCACCCGTAGGGGCACCCGCGCGAGGTCATCACGGGCAATTCGTAGTACTCGCGGCGGCGGCACCAGGCGAGGAGCCGGTCGAAGTCGCGCATCAGCGCGTGGTTCAGGGGAGGGATCGCATCGAGGTCCTCCGGCGGCTCGCCCCGGACGACGCCGCCGCGGACCGCGCCCGAGGCGATCGCCTCGATGACCGACTCGCCCTCGCCGCGCACCACCAGGTCGCCGTGCACCAGGGCCTCCTCGGGGCAGAAGGTCGCGTGCACGCCGCCAAAGACGATCGTCGGCCGTCCCGACGCGGCCCGGACGGCGTCGGCGATCCGGTAGCCGCGGTTGGCCGTCGGCGTCATGATGCTCAGGCCTACCACGTCTGCCGCGCACACGTCCGCGAACGCCCGGCGGTTGTCCAGGATCGACCCGGAGACGTTCTCGTTGTAGACGGCGACGTCGTACCCTTGCCGGTCGAGGATCGTCGCCAGGGTGATGGGCCCGAGGAGCGGCCAGCGCCGGATCCAGGCATTGAACGGGCGGCCGGGACGGCCGTGCGGCTCGATAAACCGGATCTTACGGTTCGGGTGCATGGGGCTTGCCCCCCGCCATGCGACGAGGCCGCACCGCAGCCCTGAGCACGGATGTCTGCTGAGATGATCCGGGGCCGGTGCGGCTCGACCTCACAGTCCCTGTACTACTAGATTAGTGCCTCGGCGCCGCGGAATCAAGGGCCTGGCTCGAAGGTTCGCCCTGCCGCCCGCCGCGCGGGGCGCTCAGCGGTCGGCCGTCTCGATGGCGGCGGGCCGCGCCTGGGCCGCGCGGACCCGCGCCAGGTCGAACTTCCGGCCCCGGTCGAACCGGTAGAGGCCGTTCTGCTCCTGGTACACATCCGTGAGTTGCGTGTAGCAGTAGCCGAACATCCGCGGGTCGTCGAGGAGGACGCCGCAGAGCCGCTCGAAGCGGTCGTAGAACTCCTCGACCGTCTCCGGCCGCCGGCCGTAGCCCCACGAGGCGTCGCCCGGCTTGACGTCCGGGTTCCACCAGATGCCGCCGAACTCGCTGACGAAGAAGGGCTGCCCCGCGTAAGGAATGGAGATGGGCCGGTCGGCCGCGCCGTTCGTGAACGGCTTGCCCTCGGCCAGGCCCGCCTGGTTGGCGCGGAACCGGCCGGGGTCCTGCTCGTAGTCGTGGCAATCATAGACGTCGGCCTCGCGGACGCGGTGCGAGTAACCCGACGTGTCGAGGACCGGCCGCGTCCCGTCCATTGCCTTCGCCGCCAGGTACAGGCCGCGCGTCGCGTCGTCCAGGGCGACGATGCGGTCGCCGCACGCCTGCCACGTCTCGTTCAGCGGGCACCACCCGACGATGCACGGGTGCGAGTAGTCGCGCTCCAGGACCTCCAGCCACTGGGTGATGTACGTCGGGCCCGGCTGCTGGTGATCGTGGTCGGGCCCGTGGCCGGAGCAGCCCCAGTCGGCGAACTCGCCCCAGACGAGGTAGCCCAGGAGGTCGGCGTGGTAGAGGAACCGCTCCTCGAAAACCTTCTGGTGGAGCCGCGCGCCGTTGAAGCCTGCGGCCATCGCCAATTCGATGTCCCGCACGAGGGCCGCGTCGGTCGGCGCGGTGAGTATGCCATCCGGGTAGTAGCCCTGGTCCAGGACGAGGCGCTGGAAGACCGTGCGGCCGTTGATCTCCATGGCCATGCCGTCGATCGTCACGGACCGCAGGCCGGCGTAACTCGCGGCCCGGTCGACGGTGCGGCCGTCGGCGTCCAGCAGGGCGATGTCGAGGTCGTAGAGGTGCGGGTCGCCGGGCGCCCAGAGGCGCCGGCGCTTCTTCGGGATCGCCAGGTCCAGCCGGGCCGAGAAGTCGGCCACCGGGCACCGCGCCGCAGCGACCTCGCCGGAGGCGTCGCGGAGCGTGGCCGCCAGTTCCATCCCGGGCCGCGCGCCGCGGACGCGCTGCTCCAGGCGGATGAGCGAGTTGCCCACGTCGGGCGTCAGGCGCGGACGCGCGAGGCGGGCCTCCGGCACCGGCTCCATCCAGACGGTCTGCCAGATGCCGGTGGTGCGCGTGTACATGCATCCATGCCTGGCGTACTGGCGCGACTGCTTGCCGCGCGGCTGGGGCGGGCGCGGGTCGTCGCGGGCCCTGAGCACGATCGTCGCCGTCTCGCCCGGCTTGGCGACGCCGCCCAGGTCGCACGCCAGCGGCGTAAAGCCGCCCCGGTGGCGGCCGACCTCGCGGCCGTTGACCCAGACCGTTGCGTCATAGTCCACCGCCTGGAAGTGGAGGAGCACCCGCCGGCCGGCCCACGCCTTCGGGATCGCGACCTGGCGCCGGTACCAGACGGCCGGCATGAAGTCCTCGTGGCCGACGCCCGACAGGGGCGACTCGGGGCAGAAGGGGACGGTGATCCGCCCGGCGAGGTCGCGCTCGCACAGACCGCGCTCGAGGCCGCTGTCGCCCGGGTCCATCTCGAACTGCCACTCGCCGTTGAGGCACAGCCAGTCGGGCCGCACGAACTGGGGCCGCGGATACTCGGGACGCGGGACCTTGGGGCTCGCGGGCGTCTTGCGCTTGGCCACGGGGGCGACCTCCTCGTCTTCGGTTGCGGGTGTCGACTGACAGGCGGCACTCTACCGCCCGCCCCGCGTTTGGCAAGCGTGTTCCGCGGGCCGCCGCAGGCGTCTGGTACCGTCGCCCTCGGCCCGGTATACTCGCGCCACGGTCGGCGGGTTCCGTCGGCTCCGCTGAGCGGACGAACCCTTGCGGGAGCGCCCATGTGTTTGCGCCGTCTCACCCACGGGGTGCTCGGCTTGCTGGGAGCGATTGCCATGATCTGCGCCTCGTTCGCCCCCTCGTCGTCCGGCGCCGCGCCTTCGGCCGGCGCCTCGATCGAAGTCGACGTCGCCCGCCGGGGCGATCCCGTTTCGCGCTGGCTCTTCGGCAAGTTCACGGAGCATCTGGGCGCCAACGTGTACCAGGGGGCCTGGGCGCAGATCGTGCCGAATCCGGAGTTCGCCCCCGCGTCGCGGTGGCAGGACGCCGGCGCCTTGCGCCGCCGGCTCGAGCGCCTTCAGGCCGAGACCGGCGCGGACGGCCTCGCCTCGGTCGACGCGTCTGCGTTCGCGCCCTACTGGCAGCCCATCGGCCGCGTTGCCGGCCGCGTCCTTCGCGACGCCGACCGCGACATGCAGCACCTGGAGGCAGGGGAGGGCGGCGGCGACCTGCGGACCCCCGTGTACCTTCCGCTCGGTCGCGTGCGGACCTACGACCTCACGCTCAAGGCCCGCCTTGCCGCGGCGCCCGCCGCCGGCGCGCCCTCCTCGGTGCGCGTCGCGCTCGTGGCGGCCGACGGCACGGTCTTGGCCGAGACGGAAGTGGCGCTCGCGCGCGAGTGGCGCGAGTCGAAGGCGCGGCTGTCGGTCCCCGCGGCGGCGGCGTTCGCGCGGGGCGACGCCCAGCGCCTCGCCGTTCGCCTGGCGGCCGGTGCCGCGGCCGATCTCGGCCGCATCCTCCTCTTCCCGTCCGATCACGTTGGCGGCTGGGATCCCGAGGTCGTCGCCTGCATGAGGGAGGCGCGGCTGCCGCTCCTTCGGTTTCCGGGGGGCAACTTCGCCAGCACGTACCACTGGCGCGACGCCGTCGGCCCGCTCGACGGGCGGCCGGTCCTGGCGAACCGCGCCTGGCCCGACATCCTCGAGTTCAACCACGTGGGCACCGACGAGTGGCTCTCGCTGTGCGAGGCCGTCGGCGCGACGCCTTTCATCTGCATCAACGCCGGCAGCGGCACGCCCGAGGAGGCCCGCGACTGGGTCCGCTACTGCAACGCCCCGGCCGATGACCCGCTCGGCCGCCTCCGCGCCGCCAACGGACATCCGGCGCCCCACAACGTACGCCTGTGGGAGATCGGCAACGAACTCTGGGGCTCCTGGCAAGAGGGCCACACCGACGCGGCCGGCTACGCCGAGCGGTACGTCCCGTTCTACGACGCCATGCGGTCGGCCGGCGGCGACCTGCACCTCATCGCCAACGGCTTCGACGAGCCCTGGAACGCCGCCCTGGTCAAGAAGGCCGGCGCCAAGGTCGAGTCCCTCTCGATGCACCATCTGCCGGGCCACGGCCTGGCCAAGGACCTGGACCCCGACGAGGTCTTCCGGTGGCTCATGGGCTTCTCGGCGCACTTCCTGGACGAGATCGCCCCCGTGTACCGGCCCATGGTCCAGGCCGGCCTGGCGCCGCGCGTGGCCGTTACCGAACTCCAGATTTTCACCCAGCATCCCAACCTGCCGAGCAACCGGACGCAGACCGAGGCCGTCTGGGTCGCCGACATCATCAACGCCGCCATCCAGAGCGAGGGCCGCGTTGAGATGATCACGCACTCGGCCCTCCTCAACCACGGCGGCGGGCTTCGGAAGCAGCGCGGCGTCGTCTGGGCCAACCCCGTCTGGTGGACGACGCACCTGTACGGGACGCAGGACGGTGTCATCCCCGTTGCGGTCCGCGTCGACGCGCCGGCGTACGACGTGCCCGAGCGCTGGGGCTTCCACGGCGGGCGGACGGCGTGCCTGGGCGCGGCTGCGCTCCTCGCGCCGGTGGGCGATGCGTGCACCCTCTTCGTCGTCAACCGCAGCCCGCACGACGCCTTCGAGACCGCCGTGGCGGTCCGCGGCTTCGCGGCTGCGCCCCAGGCCGAGGTCGTCACGCTCGCGGGGACGGACTACATGGCCGCCAACACGCTCGAGGCGCCGGACCGCGTGCGGCCGGCCGCGTCGCGGGCCGACGTGCGCGACGGGCGCCTGCGGTTCACGTCGCCGCCGGCGTCGCTCGTGCGGATCATCCTGAAGCGGAGGTGAGCGCGGCCGCGCCGGCGCCCGGCGCGCGGCAGGCGAACAGGGGACCCGGACCGTCAGTCGAGCGCGATGCGCTCGCCGTACTGCGGCACCGTCACGCGATGCGCCAGGCGCTTGGCAACCAGGTCCGCGAAGCCGCGGGCCGTCTCGGGTTCCCCGTGGACGACGAAGGTCCGCCGCGGGGGCGCCCCGAGGCCCGAGAGCCACCGCAGGAGTTCGTCGCGGTCGGCGTGGGCCGAGAAGCCGCCGATCTGCGCGATCCTCGCCCGCACCGGGCACCGGCACCCGTGAATGCGCACGGGGTTCGCCCCTTCGACGATCTCGCGGCCGAGGGTCCCGGCCGCCTGGTACCCGACGAACAGGATCGTGCTCTCGGGCCGCGGCAGGTGCTGGGCGAGGTGGTGCTTGATCCGCCCGCCGGTGCACATGCCCGCGCCGGCGAGGATGACGGCCCCGCTCCGGACGGCGTTGATCGCCTTCGACTCGGCGGTCGAGCGGGCGAAGTGCAGGCCCGGCATGTCGAAGGGCGACCGGTCGCGGCGGACGCGTTCGCGCATCTCCTCGTCGTAGATCTCCGGGTGGCGCTCGAGGACCTCGGTCACGCTGATGGCCATCGGGCTGTCGACATACGTCGCAGCGCGGGGAATGCGGCCCTCGTCCGCCAGGCCGCTCAGGTGGTACAGGAGGTCCTGGGTCCGGCCGATGGCGAAGGAAGGGACGACCACGTTGCCGCCGGCCCTGGCGGTGGCGCTCACGACCTCGGCCAGCAGGTTGCGTCCCTCGCGCTGGCTCGGGTGGGTCCGGTCGCCGTAGGTCGACTCCACCAGGACGTAGTCCGCCCGGTCCGGCAGGGCAGGGTCCTTCAGGATAGGGGCGTCCCACCGGCCGACGTCGCCCGAGAAGACGATCGTCCGCGCCTCGCCCGCCGCCTCGACCGTCACGGCGACCCAGGCCGCGCCGAGGATGTGCCCCACGTTCCGGAAGACGGCCGTGACGCCGTCCGCGACGCGGACGGGCTGGCCGTACCGAACGGGCGCGAGGTGCCCGAGGCACGCCCGCGCCTCGGCCGTCGTGTAGAGCGGCGCCTCGGGGCGGGGACCCCGGCGGCCCTCGCTCGCGTGGCGCTTCTGCTTGTATTGCGCGTCCTCTTCCTGGAGGCCGGCGGAGTCCAGGAGGACGATCCGCGCGACGTCGGCCGTCGTGGGCGTGCAGTACACCTTGCCGCGGAAACCCTCGCGGCAGAGTTTCGGCAGGAGGCCGCAGTGGTCCAGGTGGGCGTGGGTCAGGAGGACCGCGTCGAGGGTCTTCGGAGGGACGGGGAAGGGGTCCCAGTTCCGCTCGCGCAGGTGCCGCTCCTGGTAGAGGCCGCAGTCCACCAGGAACCGCGCGCCCGCGGCGTCGACCAGGTGCCGCGAGCCCGTGACGTTCTCGGCCGCCCCAAGGAACCGGATCGCCATGTCCATGCCGCACGCTCCCGTGATGCCCGCTTGCCTCTCGTCCGCCGCCGCGACGCACCGGCGTCCCGCCGCGCAGCGTCAGGCGGAGGGCTGCTCGGCGGCGGCCTGGGCCCGCAGGCGCTCGCGCAGGAACCGGCCCGTGTAGGACCGCTCGCACCGGGCCACGTGCTCGGGCGGGCCCTGGGCGACGATCTCGCCCCCCGCCTCACCCCCCTCGGGCCCGAGGTCCAGGATCCAGTCGGCCTGGCTCACGAAGTCGAGGTTGTGCTCGATCACCAGGAGCGAGTGCCCCGCGTGGACCAGGCGGTGGAAGGTCCTGAGGAGCACCTGGACGTCAGCCATGTGGAGGCCGGTCGTGGGCTCGTCGAAGATAAAGAGGTACTTCTCGCCCTTCTTCGGGGCCGCCAGGTAGGCCGCCAGTTTCAGCCGCTGGGCCTCGCCGCCCGACAAACTGGCCGTGTTCTGGCCCAGGCGGATGTACCCGAGGCCGACGTCGACGAGCGGCTGGAGCCGCCCGACGATCCCCGCGTGGTCGCGGAAGTGGCCGATCGCCTCCTGGACCGTCATGTCCAGGATGTCGTCGATATTGCGCCCGTCCCAGCGGACGTCGAGGACCTTCTTCTTGAACCGCTTGCCGCCGCACTCCTGGCAGACGACCGTCACGTCGGCCATGAAGTACATGTCGTAGGTGACGGTGCCGACGCCCTTGCACGTCTCGCAGCGGCCGCCGGGCACGTTGAACGAGAAGTCGGCGGGCCGGATCCCCGCGATGCGGGCCTTGGGCGTCTCGGCCAGGAGGCCGCGGATCGTCGCGTAGGCCTTGACGTAGGTCACGGGGTTCGAGCGGGTGCTCTGGCCGATGGGCGACTGGTCCACCAGGACCATGTTGCTCAGGTCGTCCGTGCCCTCGATGGCGTCGCACGCGCCGACGTCGTCGGCCGACTCGCCGCGATGCTGCCTGAACTGGCCGTAGAGGACGTTGTGGACGAGCGTCGTCTTGCCCGAGCCCGAGACGCCGGTCACCGCGCACAGGACGCCCAGCGGGATGCGGACGTCGAGGTCCTTGAGGTTGTGGGCCCGGGCCCGCGCCAGGGCTATCCAGCCCTTGGGCCGGCGGGCGTAGGGGGCCATGGCCCGGTCGGCGTGGACGCGGATTTGGCGGGCGGTCTCGGACGCCTCGCTGGCCCGGAGTTCCTCGACCGTGCCGGCGAAGACGACGCGGCCGCCGCTGGCGCCCGCGCCGGGCCCGAGGTCGACGATGTGGTCCGCCGCCTGGATGACGTCCGGATCGTGCTCGACGACGGCGAGGGTGTTGCCCTTGGCGATGAGGCTCCGCAGAATCCCCAGCAGGCGGTGCGTGTCGCGGGCGTGGAGGCCGACGGTCGGCTCGTCGAGGACGTAGAGGGTGTTCGTGAGGCTCGACCCGAGGGCCGAGGCGAGGTTGATCCGCTGCGACTCGCCGCCCGAGAGGGTCCGCGTCTGGCGGTCCAGGGTCAGGTAATTCAGGCCGACGTCGTCGAGGTAGGCGAGGCGGCTGCGGATCTCTCGCAAGAGGACCGCCGCCTTCTCCTCGTCGGCGGGCGCGAGGGCGAGCGCGTCGAACCACGCCCGCAGGTCCTTGACGGGCATCACCACGAGGTCCGAGAGGTTCTTGCCCGCGATGAAGACGCACAGGGCGTCCGACCTCAAGCGCCGCCCCCGGCACATCGGGCACGGGTAGTAGCCGCGGTAACGGGCGATCATCACCCGGACGTGGACCTTGTAGCGCTTCGTCTCGAGCCAGTCGAAGAACCCCTTGACGCCGGGCCAGTCGGCGGCCTCGTCGCCGTCCCAGATGAAGCGCTTCGCCGTGACCGATAGATCGATATAGGGGACGTCTGTCCGGATGCCCTGGGCGTGGCACCGGCGGCGGCACTCGCGGTGCATCTGTTTGTACGCGGGCGTCTGCCAGCACGAGATCGCCCCGTTGTCGATGCTCTTGCGCGGGTCCGGGACGATCTTCGACTCGTCCAGGCCGCTCACCCGCCCGAACCCCTCGCACGTCGGGCAGGCGCCGACGGCGCTGTTGAACGAGAAGAGTTGCGGGTCGGGCTCGGGGAACTCGCGGTCGCACCGGGCGCAGAAGAACCGCACGTCGAACCGCAGGCGCTCCCGCTCCGCCCGGTCCTCCGCGAGGACGACGACCTCGGCCCGCCCGCGGCCCGCCTTGAAGGCGGTCTCGAGCGACTCGGCCACGCGCGCGCGGCCGTCGGCGGGCGCGGCGTCGAGGACCAGCCGGTCGACCACCACCTCGACCTGGGCGGCGACGTCGGCCTCGGCCACGTCGGCCAGGTCCTTGAGGGCCCCGCCGATCCAGAGCCGCCGGAACCCCTGCCGCTCGAGTTCCCGCCTCAGGCTCTCCCACGGCCGCTCGCCGCGCGCCAAGGGCGCCACCACCAGCAGCCGCGACCCGCCCGGCTGCCGCAGCACCTCCTCGACCGCCATCGCGACCGTGTGCTTGACGACCTTCCGGCCGCACGTCGGGCAGACGGTCTCGCCCACGCTCGCGAAGAGGAGCCTCAGGTAATCGGCGATCTCGGTGGCGGTGCCGACCGTCGAGCGGGCGTTCTTGACCGTGTTCTTCTGCTCCAGGGCGATCGCCGGCGGAAGGCCTGTGATGGCGTCGACGGGCGGCCGCTCCATCTGCTCGAGGAACTGGCGGCTGTAGGCCGACATCGACTCGACGTACCGCATGTGCCCCTCGGCGAAGAGGGTGTCGAACGCGAGGCTCGACTTGCCGCTGCCCGAGACGCCCGTGATGACCGTGAGCGCCCGGTGGGGGACCGTGACGTCGATGCCCTGGAGGTTGTGGGTCCGTGCGCCGCGGACTTCGATGGTTCGCCGCATGGGCGCGCTCAGTCTCCGACCTGCCTGTCCGAAGTCTGGACCCGTGCCGGGCCGATAGGCAGGCACCGAATCCCTAAATCTACCTCGCTTTCGCGGGGGCGTCAAGGAAGAGGCATTGCGAAATGCGGAGTGCGGATTGGTCGGGTGCCACGGTTGCGCTGTCCAGCAACCGTGCCTCGTGCCGCCGGAAGCACGGCTGCACACGGCGCAGCCGTGGCACCCGCGCCGCGAGCCAAAGCGAACGGCAACGGCCAAGGCGGCGGCCGTCAGGCCGCGCCGCCCTCCTCGATGATCTTCAGGCCCATGAGGTCCGCCAGGTCCTGGAGGGCCTTCGCGTGGTCGCCGTAGAAGACCGCCCGGTGCAGGAGGGTCATGGTGTCGCCCTGGATGACGTCGGCGCCCCAATTGAGGAACAGCCGCCGCGCGTCCGCCACGCTCTGGGTAAACTGGGTCCGGCAGGCGAGGGGGCTGCGGCCCGTCTCGATGATCTTCCCTGGGCAGACCAGAAGCGTGTCGAGGTTGATGAGTTTGGCGCAGGTAACGGGCTGGCCGACGCGGTTCTCGCACTCGACGGCCACGCCGCCCCGGCTGTCGGTCTGCGTGCGCAGGCGGAAGGGCAGGCGCTTGCCGCCGGGCCCGTCCATCTTCGTCGCCGACGTGCAGTGGAAGTGGATCATCGCGTTCTTGGCGGTGTCGATGACGGGGTCGGTGATGAAGCCGGGGACGCGGAAGGCGTACGCGAACATCAGCATCGTCAGGGTCGAGTCGATGTCGCCCTCGCACGCGCCGACGTACCCCAGGTCGTTGAGTTTGCTGAACGTGAGGCACCCGCGCGGGTTGCCCATGCAGTGGGTGCTGCACACGGCCTGGGCCTTCTCCTGGATCATGAGGCTCTTGACGGCCAGGAACAGCCGCGCCGAATCGATGATCTCCGGCCGCTTCGGCTCGACGATCTCGGTGGCCTGGCTGAGCCAGTAGGCCTCGGCCTCCTGCTCGGCGGCCTTGTCGTCGATGCTCTTAAAGATCTCCATGACACGGTCGTTCGGGACCGTCACCAGGTCGGCGCCGAGTTTCTCCTTGACCTTCTCGGCCGAGCAGGCGGCCGCGCTGCCGTGGGGCCCGCCGATGGCCAGGATCCGCGTCTGCCGCAGCCACGCCGGCACGCGCAGCAGGCCGACCGCCCGGTCCAGTTCGCTCCAGTCGCTGCTCGGCAGGAGCACCACCTTCTTGCCCTGCTTGTGCCACTGGGGGAAGTACATCCATCCGTGGCCGCTGAACGGCTGCGAGAAAAGGACCGTCGGGAGGCCGACGTCGACGAGTTTCCCCAGGACGGGCGCGTCGCCGCCGTGGCCCGACAGGTGGATGATGAGGAGGGCGTCGGCCTCTTTGAGTTTCTCGGCCACCTGGCCGACGTCGGTGGGCGGCACGAGGTCGCCGCCGACGAACTTGACGTCCCCGAGCCGCGTCTCCAGGTCCGCGAAGTACTTGTTGAACTTCTCGAGCTCCTCGGTCGGGCGGGTGAGGTAGGCGTCGCCGGTCCGTCCCGCGAAGATCCTGTAGATGCGGGCCGGGGGCAACTTCGGCAGGTCCTCCGCCTCGGCGGCGAAGGCCGACCGGGTCGCCAGGTGGGCCGCCACCAGCGCGCCGCCCGCTGCCGCCGCCGCTCCGAAGAACTCACGCCGGGTCAGGGAATCGGTCATGGCTCTCTTCTCCTTGAGTGGTGTCTCCGCACGTTCGCCCGCTCGGGCACCGGCCCGCCGGCCGTCACTAGGGGCCAGCATGACAGCGGCGGCGGCCGCCGTCAAGCGCGATCCCGCGCGATCCCGCGCCAGTTTGCGGCGGGCGGAGCATTGCAGCCAGGCGGCGTCCGTGGCAGAATGGGCGGGTCGCGGGGAGCGGGCGTCGTGAACGGGCCTAACGCGCGGGGGGAGGGCTGACGACGCGCCGGAACTCCGCGGCGACGCTCGGCCGCTCCTCATTGGCGGCGGCAAGGTCTTCTGACGGGGCGGGGCGCATGTTCCTGGGCATCGATGTCGGGACGAGCAAGGCGGCGGCCGTCGTCGCGGACGAGGGGGGGCGCCTGGCGGCCGCCGCGTCGCGGGACCACGCGGCCGCCCGGCCCGCGGCGCCCGGCCGCGCCGAGCAAGACCCGGCCGCCCTCCTGGAGGCGGCGTGGGCGGCGGTGTGCGACCTCCCGGCCGACCTGCGCCGGCGCGTCCGCGCGGTGGGCGTGACCGGCCAGATGCACGGCGTCGTCCTCGTCGACGCGCGGGGCGAGGCGGTCTCGCCGCTGGTTACGTGGCAGGACGGCCGGTGCCTGGAGGGCGGCTTCCTGGAGGACCTCGCGTCCCGCACGGGCCGCGCCCTGAGCACGGGCTTCGGCTGTGCGACGCTCGCGTGGTTGGCCGCGCGCGCCGCGATGCCGCGCGAGGCGGCGGCGGCCGGCACGATCCACGATCTTCTGGTCGCCCGCCTGTGCGGTGCCGCTGCGCCCGTGACCGATCCGACCGACGCCGCCAGTTGGGGCCTGTTCGACCTTCTCACCCTGACGTGGGACGAGGCTGGGGTGGCGGCGGCCGGGATCCCCGCGAGGCTGCTCCCGCAGGTGCGTCCGAGCGGCAGCCGCGCGGGCGGCGTCGCGGCTGGCACGGCGGCGCGGCTGGGCTTGGCCGCGGGGACGCCCGTCGCCGTCGCCCTCGGAGACAACCAGGCGTCGATGCTGGCCGTCCTCGGCGAGCCGGACCGCGAACTCGTCCTGACCCTCGGCACGGGCGGCCAGGTGTCGGCCGTCCTGCCGGCGGACGCCGCGATCGGCAGCAGGACGGGCGGTGCGACATATGAGTACCGGCCGTACCCCGGCGGGCGGTGGGCGATCGTGGCTGCCAGCCTGTGCGGCGGCGCGGCCTGGGCGTGGCTGGCCGAGACGGCGGCGGCCTGGGCGGCGGACCTCGGCCTCCGCGGGCTGCCGCGCGACGACCTCTTTGCGCGGCTGAACGACCTGGGCCTGGCGGTGACGGACGAGGTGTGCGTGCGGCCGCACTTCCTGGGCGAGCGGCACGCGCCGGCGCTCCGCGGGGCCGTCGAGGGGATCGGGCCCGGGCCGATGGACCTGGGGCGCCTCGCGCGGGGTCTGGCGCGCGGCATCGTGGCGAACCTGCGGGAGATGCTGCCGGGCTGGGTCCTCGCGGGCCGCGCGCGGGTCGTGGGGACGGGCAACGCCCTGCGCCGGAATCCGCTCCTTCAGCGGATGGCGGAGGCCGAGTTCGGCCTGCCGCTCGCGCTCTCGGAAGGACGCGAGGAGGCGGCGCTCGGCGCCGCGATGCACGCGGCGCGCCTGGCGGCACCGGCGCGCGGCTGACGCGCCGCGGTTCCTTGAGTCAGGCGTCGCCCTCTTGCGCCGACGCTGGAAGGCGCGTGTTTCAGTCCGCCTGTCTCCGCCTGCGGCAAAGCAGGGCCAGGCCGCCGGCGACCAGGAGCGACACGGTGGCCGGCTCGGGAACGACCTCCGTCCGGTCGAGGGCCGACTGGTAGACGGCGTCGAGGGTCGGCGCGGTGCTGCTGAAGAGCCGCCCGTCCAGGATCCAGTCATCCAGCGTGGTCTCCACGTCCCCGTCGGCGCAGAGCAGGAGGTCGGCGACGTCCAGGCCGCCCCCGTCGCTGATGGACAGGCTGCCGACGCGCAGAAGCGTGTCCGGGTCGTCCGCGGCGAGCGCCAGGCTGCTAGTGACCGAGAGGCCGAGGTCGAACCGCGTGTCGCCGGAGAACCTCATGGTCATGGCGGTGCCGGCGGACACGTCCTCGCCGTAGGTGGCGGCGTCGATGTACAGGGTTGCCCCGCCCGCGGCGATGTCGACCGCGTTCTGGATGCTGGCGGTCGAGCGGACGTTGACCGTCGTGGCGGTCGTCCCGCTGACGGCTCCCCCGGCCGTCTGGATCTTGTCCTTCAGGGTGATGGTGGTGGCATTGAGCGTGACGTTCGCGCCGGCGGTCTGGATCGGCCCGTTGACGTTGAGGGTGTTGGCCGTGACGCTTACCGCCCCGCTGGCCGTCGTCGCGGCAAGGTCCACCACGTCAGCCGACACGACGGTCAGCCCCGCCGGGGGTATCGCGCCGCCCGAGACGCCCTGGAGGTTGACGTGGCCGCCCGAGCCGGCCGTGAGGACCAGGGCGCTCGCCGTGGCCACGTCGTCATCGATGGTCCCGGTGACCGCGATGTCGGCCCCGGCCGGCGCGGCTCCGTTGTTGGTCGTGTCCAGCGCGATGACCGCCGGCGCGCCGAGCACGAGGTTCCCGTTGATAGTGATGGCGTTGCCGCCCGTGGCAAGGCCTCCGTTCAGGACGATGGCGGGGGCGTTCAGGTTGACGGGGCCGTTGTTCGCCAGGACCGGTCCGCCGGTGGTGACCGCGCCGGCGGTCAGGTCCACCGCTCCCTCGGTGGTCGCGGTTGCGAGGGTCACTTGGTTGGCCGACTCGATCGTCAGGCTCGCGGGCGGCCGGACGTTGCCAATGCCGCCCTGAAGGTCGACGTTGCCGCCCGCGCCCGCTTTCAGGATGAGGCCGGTGGTGTTGAACGCGTCGTCTTCGACGGGGCCGAAGACCGTGATGTCGGCCCACGTGCTCCCGCCGCCGCTCGTATCCAGCGTGATGGTCGCCGGCGTGCCGAGCACGAGGTCGTCGGTGATGACGATGGGCTCCCCCGGCTTAATGAGGTCGCCATCGAGCGTGGTTGCCGCGGCGGGCAACACCGCCGGCCCCAGGACCAACACCATGCAAAGGACGGCCGTACGGCATGCGTGCTTCGTGTTGCGGTACATGGTCAGGCTCCTTTCAGTTCCGAATGCGTGCTGGCTCCGAAACAAAAAGGGCCGGGGTCTCTGCTCCCACCGGCCCTTCCTCTCGTTCCGGGCCCCGGCGATTGCCAAGTGGGGCCACTTGTCGGAATGCGTTGAACTATACCCCAGATCGGAGGGAGGTCAAACACCGCAGCCGCGCGCGCGCTGCCGGCCCTGAGGGCGGCCGATGGCGCCGTGCGGGTGCCGGTTTCCGTCACCGCCGGACGCGGGCGGAGCCCCGCGGGCCGGCCCCGGGCCGGATTGGGTTTGACTCTGGGGCGCCTGGCGGGATACTGGTGGCAAGCCGGGTCGGCGATCCTTGAAAGGGGACGAACCATGTCGAGGCGCGTCACGCGTCGGAGTTTCCTGAAAGCGGCAGCCGCCGCCGGGGCCGCGAGCGTCTTCGTCGGGCCGAGCATCGGCCGGGCCGGCGAGTCGCCCAACAACAAACTCAACATCGCGTGCATCGGCGTCGGAGGGCGCGGCGGGGCCCACGTCGGGGCGGCCGCCGGCCAGAACCTCGTCGCCCTCTGCGACGCCGACGAGGGGACCTTGAACGCCGCCGCCGCTGCCGATGCCGTCGCCGCCAAGTTTCCCAACGTCAAGAAGTTCACCGATTACCGCGAGATGTTCGACAAGGCGGCCAAGGACTTCGACGCCGTCTTCGTCGCCACGCCCGACCATCATCACGCCTTCGCGACGATGCTCGCGCTGAAGCACAAGAAGCACGTCTACTGCGAGAAGCCGCTGACGCACTCGGTGTGGGAGGCGCGGCAGGTGGCCCAGGCCGCACGCCAGGCCAAGGTCGCCACCCAGATGGGCAACCAGGGCCACTCCAGCGAGGGGACGCGCCTCCTGTGCGAGTGGGTCTGGGCCGGCGCGATCGGCAAGGTGACCGAGGCCCACGTGTGGACCGACCGCCCGATCAACTGGTGGCCGCAGGGCGTCGACCGGCCCGGCTACACCGACCCCGTGCCGGCGAACCTGAAGTGGGACGTCTGGCTGGGCCCGGCACCCGAGCGGCCGTTCTGCGCGACCTATCGCGACGGTCCGGACAAGGGCAAGCAGGTCTACCACCCGTTCGTGTGGCGGGGTTGGTGGGACTTCGGGACGGGCGCCCTGGGGGACATTGCGTGCCACGCCATGGCCCCCGTGTTCTGGGCGCTGAAACTGGGCCTCCCGACGGCCGTCGAGGCCCGGTGCGAGGGCGGGAACAAGGAGACCTATCCCGTCTGGTCGATCATCACGTACGAGTTCCCGGCGCGGGGCGACCTGCCGCCCGTGAAACTCGTCTGGTACGACGGGAAGAAACTCCCGCCGCGCCCGCCGGAACTCGGAGAGGAGCGGAACCCGGACGGGTCCTACGCACGCGTCCTGGGCGACAACGGCGTCCTGCTGGTGGGCGACCAGGGCAAGATGCTCGCCGGCGACACGCCGCGCATCATCCCCGAGGCGAAGATGAAGGAATTCAAGCGTCCCGATCCGTCCCTCCCTCGCGTCCCGGGCAACGACCATCACGAGGATTGGTTCATCGCGTGCCGCGGCGGGCGGCCGGCGTCCTCGAACTTCGACTTCGCCGGGCCGCTGGCCGAGGCTGCCCTCGTGGGCAACATCGCCATCGCCACCGGCAAACGCATCGAGTGGGACGGGCCGGCCATGAAGGCGAAGAACTGCCCCGAGGCGGCCGCCCTCGTCCACCGCGAGTACCGCAAGGGCTGGAGTCTCTAGCGCACGAGACGCCGGGAGTCTGGTCCGGGACGCGCCGATGCTGGAAGCCCTCTGGCTGGTTCCGCTCGGGTTCGCCGTCGGCGCCTACGGGACGCTGATCGGCGCGGGCGGCGGCTTCGTCCTCATGCCCGCGCTGCTGCTCCTCTATCCCGGCGAGTCGTCGGACGTCCTCACGGGCATCTCCCTGACCGTCGTCTTCTTCAACGCCCTCTCGGGGTCCGCCGCCTACGCGCGGATGCGGAAGATCGA
>CAYGZE010000007.1:25936-27705 GCA_964354185.1 uncultured Anaerolineales bacterium
CTGGGGATCGGCGGTGGGATCATCCACGTGCCGGTGCTGGCCGGCCTTCTCGGGTTCCCGGTCCACGTGGCGACGGCGACGTCGCACTTCGTCCTGGTTCTGACGGCGCTGGCGGGGGCGGCGACGCACGCGGCCACGGGGTCGCTCGGCGCCGGTGTCGGGCGCGTGGTCTTCCTGGCGGCGGGCGTGGTGGCCGGCGCCCAACTCGGCGCGTGGCTTTCGCCGCGCACCCGCGGGCGTTGGATCATACGCGGCCTGGCGGCCGCGCTCGCCCTGGTGGGGGCCCGCGTCCTGGTGCTCGCGTTCCAGGCGACGCCCTGAGCCCGTCCGCGGTTGCCCCGGTCGCGCCTTCGCCCCCGGCGGCTCACGCGCCGCCCGCGTCCAGGCCGCCGTCCCAGACGAGGTCGCCGCCGACCCACGTGGCCGCGACGTGCACCTGGTCGTCGAAGAGGACGAGGTCGGCGTCCTTGCCGGGGTCGAGGGAGCCGCGCCGATCGTCGCAGCCGAGGACCCGCGCGGGCGTGAGCGCCGCCATCTCGACCGCCTCCTCGAGCGAGACGCCCGCGAACCGCCGGACGTTGGCGACCGCCCGGTCCATCGACAGAATGCTCCCGGCGAGCATCCCGTCGGGCCGGCGCGGGGCGCCGTCGACGACCGGGTTGGCCCGGCCGCTCACGCAGTCGGTGATGAGGCACGTCCCGCGGACGCCCTTGCACGCCAGGGCGATCCGGACGGCGGCCGGGTGGAGGTGGACGCCGTCGCAGACGAGTTCGGCCGTCACGTCGGGCCGGCTGAGGATCGCGCCGACGGCCCCGGGCTCGCGGTGGTGGAGCGGAGTCATCGCATTATACGTATGCGTCGAGTGCGTGATGCCCGCCTCGATCCCCGCGACGGCCTCGTCGTAGGTCGCGCTCGTGTGTCCGAGGGCGACGACCACGGGCCCCACGGGCCCCGGCGTCCGCCCGAAGAGGGGCACCAGGGCCAAGGCGCCCGGCTGCTCGGGCGCGATCGTGATCATCGACAGGATCCCCCGGCCCCAGTCCAGCAGTTGCCGCGCGAGGGCCTCGGACGGCGGCCGGACCCAGTCGGGCGGGATCGCGCCGCGCTTCGCAGGCGAGATCAGGGGCGACTCGAAGTAGAGGCCTAGGACGCGCGCCCCGCCGCCCGCCCGGCCGACGCGCGGGCGCATCGTGCGGCAGACCTCCTCGGTGGCGGGCACCGAGGCTTGGCACGCGGTCGTCCCCGCGCGGGCCAGGTCGCGCGTGGCCGCAAGGAAGTGCTCCTCGGACGGGTCCCACAGGTCGTAGCCGCCGACGCCCTGGGCGTGGAGGTCGAGGAAGCCCGGCGCGAGGTACCGGCCGCGTGCGTCGATCCGCCGGTCGGCGCGCGGCTCGGGGCCGGGGCCGAGCGCGGCGACCTGCCCGCCCTCGATGAGCAGCCAGCTGCCAGGCACCCGCTCGGTCGGCGTGATCAGCGTCGCGTTTGCGATGAGCGTCTTCATGCGGCGGCCGCCGCCTCCTCTCATTCCTTGGCACGGATCTTCGGGCCGATCTCGAGGGCGACGGCCGCGAACGGCTCGAGCGAGCGGTGCAGGTCCTGGTCGCCCCGTAGGTCCGCGGGTTCGGCGGCCGGGCCCGCGCCCGGCGCTTCCTCGCCCGTCCGGACGGTGACGCGCAGCGTCGCATCCGCCGCAAAACCGTAGTCGGCCGGGCGGAAGTGCAGGTCGAAGGCGTGCGGCTTCTCGTCGACGTTGACGAAGAGGAGCGCCA
>CAYGZE010000007.1:27805-30689 GCA_964354185.1 uncultured Anaerolineales bacterium
AGGCCCTTCCACGAGTCGCCCTGGTAGGCGCGGGAGAGCAGTTGCACCCGCCCGCCGTAGACGGCCGCGAACAGGGGGATCGCCTCGTCCTCCTGGAAGTGCCACGTGAGGTAGCCGTCGAACAGGTTGACATAGGGCTCTGCGTTGCACTCGGTGGTGATCATCTTGCCGGGCCAGTCGGCGCCGATCCGGGCCCGCAGGTCGCGCAGCATGGGCCAGTAGCCGCCCTCGGTCCACCAGCAGCCGCCGCCCAGCGGATGGCCGTGCGACGGGTCGAAGCACAGGCGCGGGGCCGCGGCGGCCACCTGGTCGATGTAGACGCCGTCGACGTTGCACTCGGGCCCCAGGAGGCGCAGCACGATGTCGCTCACCGTCCGCCGCCACAGGGCCGTCGTCGGGCACATCGGGGCGAGTTTCTGGCCCGAGCCGTACTCCTCGGTGTAGGGCGCCCCGTCCTCGCCCTTGGTGGCGGCCGCGATGCCGAAGGTTTTGAAGTCCTCGAGGTCCGTGTCCCACAGGCGGCCGTTGATGTAGGGCATGACGCGGACGCCCGCCTGCTGGAGCGCCTTGACCCCGTCGGCGAAACCGTCTTTCGGCGGGAAGTAGTGCGGGTAGTCGTTGTCAAACGGGATCTGGTGCCAGTTGTACCAGTGCAGCGCCGTCGGGACGCCGAGGTATTCGGCGAACGGCTTGACGGACTTGACGACGCCGTCGGCGTCGCCGCCCGTGATGGCCCAGACGGCGACGTCCTTCATCCAGTCGGGCGTGTCGGGGCGGTTCTCGCGGGAACCCCGTGGCCACCAGGGCGCGTCGGCCTCGACCCAGGCGCGGTAGAGGAGGGCGAGGTCGAACCAGTCGCCGCGGAACGGCTGGACCACGAGTTCGCCCGGCTGCTCCCACGCCGAGCCGGGGACGCCTGAGTCGGGGGCAGGCCACTTCCACGCAATCCGGAGGTGCCCCTCGCCGGTGTCGCTCTCCAGCCGCTTTGTCGACGCGCGCGGGTCGTGCAGGCCGACGTAGGTCCCGCCCGCCGGGCCGACCAGGCCGGCACACTGCATCGAGAGCCAGCCCGACGGGTACTCGCCGCCGGCCGTCAGGCGGCGCGAGAGCGGCCGCCCGCGCAGCGTGCCGCTCACGAAGGGCGCGATGACCGCGTCCTCGTCGCTCGCCGCCAGGGCGAGGTTCGGGAACGTGATCTCGCGTAGGGCGACCGCCCTCCCCGCGTTGGCGACCTGCATGTGCCAGCGCGAGCGCGGCCCGTCGAGTGCCACCGTCACGGTGACCGCCAGGTCGCGCAGGCGCTCGTCGGCGGCGTCGCGCCACACCATGCGGACCTGCGCGCCGCCGCCCTGGCACTCGTGGACCCGCCAGGCGGACCGGTTGTCGAGCCGCACGGGCGAGCGGTCGGCGAGTTGGACCGCCAGTTCCCACAGCGGCGCGTCGGCCGGGGCCAGGAGTTCACGCTCGCCGCCGAAGTCGTACAGGCTGACGACGTCCATGCGGCCGGTCCGCGAGGCGACCAGCAGCCCCACGCCGTCGCCGCGGGCGAAGGTCCAGCGCTCCTCGGGCGCCAGGGGGAGCGCTGCGACGGCCTTCTCGAACGGCAGGCCCTTCTCGAGGGCGGCGTCGAGGGCGCCCAGGCAGGCGGCGGCCTCGGCCAGGCGCCCCTCCGCGCCCGCGCGGCGCCGGACGAGTTCCAGGAGCCACCGCAGGCGGCCGCGCTCCGGCCCGGCGGGCAGGGCCCCGATCCGCCGCTCGCACGCGGCCCCGCGCAATGCGATCTCGGGCGTCGTCAGGCGGGCGGCCGGGGCCGGGGTCGTCGCGGCCCGGGCGATCGCGTCCACGGCCGACGCAGACCGGCCGATCCAGAGCCAGGCCGCCCCGTGCCACTGCGGCGAGTCCCACCGGACCCACGGGCCATGCAGATACGTCCCGTATTCGCCGCGCCCGTCGTAGACCTTGGCGCTCGCGCCGACCAGGCCGAGGGCGTGGTCGCCGTCAGTGAGGGCGGCCCACGACGCCCCGCCGTGCGACGACTTGTCGGCAGCCAGGCGGCCCTCGGCCCGCGGCTCGCCCGCCGCCCACGACGTGAAGAACGCGTCCGGGAAGTTGATCTCCACCAGGTGCAATTCGTTCCACCCGCGCGGTGTGTCCTGGGCGACGTCGGCCTCGACGCGCACCAGCGGCGACCCGGCGAAGTACGTGAACCGGTACACGGCCCGGGCCGCGCCGGGCGCCGGCTTCGCGCCCTGCATGTAGCGTGCCGAGACCTCGACCGCCGCCACCGCGGGGCCTCGGGCGAGGACGCGGACCTTTGCGTCCGGATCGTCGCGCAGGAGGAACCCGCCGACGCTCGGATCGTGGAGGCGGTCGTTCAGGACGAAGTTCTCGAACGTGCGGCCGCCGGCCAGCGCGATGCGCGACGGCAGGCCGGCCATCTTGTGCGGATCGTGGATGACCGTGAAGCCGTCGCCCGCGACCGTGACGACGCCGTCCGTCTCGGAGACGCGGAGCGCGGCCGCCGGGCGGGCCGTCCCGGCGGGCGCCTGGCCGTGCAGGTACAGGTCGACGTCGAGGCTGCCGGCGGCGCCGGGCGCGAGGACGATCGAGATGCGGTCCTCGCCGACGGCGACGGGCAGGGCGGCCGGGCCGCTGCCGCGCGGGACCGCGACCGCCGCCGAGGGCGGGCTCCCGCCGGCCAGGCGCGCCAGTTCCGCCCCGTCGCATCGGACCGTGACCGGCAGGGCGAAGGGCAGCCCCGCCGCGCCGTCGACGTGGACGACGGCGTCCGGCGCCGCGGCGACGGCGGGACCGTACAGCGCGAGCAGTGCGGCGACGCATGGAGCGAGACGGCGGAGGCGGTGCATGTGACCCTCCCTGGAGG
>CAYGZE010000008.1:0-30605 GCA_964354185.1 uncultured Anaerolineales bacterium
TGATCTCCGCGGCTTTGGCCGTGCCTATGCCCGGCATCGCCTTGAGTTCGGCGAGCGAGACGTTGAATCTGCTCAGCAGCTCTGACTCGATAATGGAGGCGATTTCAGGCGGACAGTCTTCCAGAAAACGCAGGAAGACCTGGACCAGTTCCCATCGAATCAGCGGCAAGTCCCACTCGTGTTCACCGGCCCGGATGTACTCCAGACGGGCGCGCGTCAAGTGGGCCAGCATCTTGTTGATCCGGTCCCGGTGC
This sequence comes from uncultured Anaerolineales bacterium, assembly GCA_964354185.1. GTDB lineage: Bacteria > Planctomycetota > Phycisphaerae > FEN-1346 > FEN-1346 > CAYGZE01. Next base: position 255 of record CAYGZE010000008.1, read on the forward strand.
GTCTTGACATACCTTGGCTTGGGCGCGTTGCTCGGATCCCAGGAAGCCGCGAAGTCCGAGGCGGTGATGTCGTCACCGCGGGCCTTCTTGAAAAAGAAGTCATAGAGGCTGCGCGCATGAAGAAGATCCGACTCAAGTGACAGGACCTTCCCTAACTGGTCGCCGCAGGCACTGGCCCTGCGCCAATACTCAGGTGCCTGAACCAGGATGCCGACCTCATACGCTAGCCGTCTAGCAGCGAAAGCCTTGTCCAGTCCACACATGGCTCGTCCTCTCCGATAGTTGCGGCCCCACTATAGGCGAAGCCCAGTCAGACCACCGCCGCTGCCTTGCTGCCGCTACTGGGCATGCCAGGTCACCTTGCCATCCGGCCCGGACAGCATCAGGGACGATTCCGGGCGGATGATGGTCTTGCCGTCAGGCATGGTGATGCTGTCAGCCCCCAGCATGGCGCGGTTCTTGCCGTTCGCGTCGGCCAGGGACAGCGCCGGCCCGTCCTTGCTCGCGACCAGCGCGGCGCGGAGGGTGCCGTTCTCGTCGGCTAGGAACAGCGCTGGCCCCTCTTTGCGCGCGGCCAGTGCGGCGCGGGCCACGCCCTTCTTGTCGAATAGCCTCAGCGCAGGCCCGCCCTTCGTCACGGTCAGGACGGCGCCGGGGTTGATGCTCTCGTCGTAGAGGCACAGCGCCGGCCCGTCCTTGAGCATTGTGAGCATGGCGCGGGCCTTGCCGTCTGTGTCTTTGAGGACAAACTCATTGGCGCTAATGATCTTCGGCACGGCGCCAGCCCCCTGGGCCTGGACGGTGCCCGCGGTTTCCCTGAAGGTCCAGGCCAGCGCGAACGCCCCGACGGTCAGGACGATGACGATCAACAGGCGCCGATAGCGGCGCTTTGCGGCGGTCAGTTCCTCCTCCAACTTGTCCAGGCGTTCTTCCGTGGTCATGTCAGCCCCCTTTCGCGTGCACGGGTTCCCCGTCCGCCCTGCAGCCGAACATCACGCTTCCCCACCAGCACCCGCCGTCGGTGACCCCGCCTTGAGGATTGCCTGGAGCTCCGCGCTGAGGGCGTCGACGTCAGAGGCCTGGGCGGCCCTGCTACTGTAAGTGTGCAAGATAGCTCGCGCCAGCATCCCCGCTGCGTATACGCCCACTGCCATAACAGCGCCAGGATTGGCCTCAGGTGGTTGGCTCGTTATCACTGGCAGGTTCCCATGCGCGGTTTGGGAAAGCGACCGGTAGATGACGTTGTAGTGGTACTCGGCGGATCTCTTGTCGTGTGCGATGAGTCCGTCCCGGACATCGTCCTTGTCGATATCCCGGAGCATTTGTTCCACGGGCGGCGCCGGCAGGATCGGGTTGCCCGAGGCATCCCGGCGGCCAAGCAGTTCCTTCATTGCTCTCAGACGGTCTTTCGCCAACTTCGCAAAGGAAGGAATGGCCACGGTCCCCTGGTCCTGCTTGCGGATTCCCTCGGCCCAGTAAGCCTGAAGGCGCTCCCAGCCGTTCCCGGCCCGCGAGGCCCACAAGAGCCGCGCGGCAAGCTCGTAGTACGCCCGGCACACGACGTCAGCCCAGATGGCGGTATCTTGCCTCTGTAGGAGTACTTGGAGCGCCGCAGTCGCCCCGCGCCCCAGATCGACCTTGATTCTCAGAATCAGCGCGGGCAAGTCGTCTGAGGGGGGTACGAGGCTCGCGTAGCGCTCTAGAAGATCGCGTGCTTTCCCAAGGCACTCCGCCGCCTGCCTTGCGCCCGCTCGGCCGTCCCAGTCCTCCTCCAGGTTCTCCAGGCGTTTTCCGGCGGTCATGTCAGGCCCCTTTCACTTGCGGGCGTTCCTGGTCCGCCCGGGCACGGCAGGCGTCCCGTGGCCTGAGGACTTCCCAGGTATACATCAGGAAATGCCGACAAGCAAGCCCGCCGCGCGGGGCCGCCAGCCAGGCGGGCCCGCCATTCGTCGCTAGCGCGCACGAGAGGCCCCCCAGGAGCGGTTTCTGGCGCGCGGAGGGGGTGACGCGGAACTTAGGTCGTCCGGAAGGTTCCGGACCTGAAAAAACGCAGCTGGCGTGGGTCTGGCGAGTGCCAGGAGGCCCCAGGTTGGCCCACAATCGACGCGGGCCGCGCGGTCGGCCGCGAAACTGGTGAGGGGAACATGCGGGGCTACGCCCATGCCGCCATCTTGCGGCGTGGCACATGACCCGGTATCGTGAGACTCTGGCACGAGCGGCCCGACTTGGGAAAGGGCAGACCTTGCCTGCCGATGCGCTCATCGAGCTGATCGAGACCTTCATCTACTCTGTCCGTAAGTACCACGAGTTTGCTCGTGTCTGGGCGGAGAAAGTCCGGCGTGCCAACCAGGGTGACTCGACAGCCAGGATCGAAATCGGTTATGTTCAGCCAAGCGCCTTCAGATTCCACAGGGATGCACTGGCGGCGGGCAGGAAACTGGCCAAGGCCCTTGATGTTGCAGGGGAAGACAACGAGCTCCTCGTGCGTTTCCTGAACACCCTTGAGACAGAGATGCCGGCGATTACAGGAGAGTGGTTCTCGCAAGCTACTCTGACGGCTTGGATTGGCCTGGAAACAACCCTTCGACAACTGGCGATTCACCGCGCCCCAGCCGATGCGCCATCGGGCGGACAAGCGCCCCGTGGCGGCGGCGACGGCATCCACCTGCCCCGTGGCTCCGCCGGGACCGGCCCAACCAGAAAGGGCAGGAACATGGCGGAGAAGGCCCCCGTGGAGGCTCAGTACGGCTCAGACGCAGGTGCCCGTTGGGCAGCTCTCACCGCGGACCAGAAGACCGTAGCCGTGGCCCATGAAGTGCACGGGCTCTACGTCCAGGCTCCCGCCATCTTTGCCCGCTTTTTGGCGGAGTTCGGGCAGGAAGCCCTGGCGACCGACAAGCAGCGGCGGAAGGTCGATGATGCTGAACAACAGTGGTTGGAGGCGGTTGCCGAGGAACTGCGTTTCGGCGGGGCGCACGCGAAACCGCTCAACCTGACTGGTGCGCTGGAGCCTCCACACGAGGGCTGGACGAGGATCTGGTTGCACGGTAAGGAGATGCCCGTCGTTGCGGGCAACGGCGCTGCCTCTCCAACGAGAGTCTTCGGCGCCTGGTGTCCGCCCGAGGTGGCCGCAAGGAGGCGCGGCAGGGACCGCTGGCCGGGTCAGGAGCCGTCCCTGGCGCTCAAGGCTTTCGTGCTCGCGTCCCTGCACGACACGTGCCTGCCGGACGGCACCTTGATTCTGCCGCGGTTTTGCCACGCCCCCCTTGAGGCCCTGCAAAGCAGCGATGAAGCCGCCGTCGTGCTCTTCGCTGCCAGCATGGGTGCACTGTCCTACGCAAGTGACGCCGAGGTCCTCGACACGCTTGCGACCTGGCTCATGGACCTGCGGGCGGCGTGCAAGAAGGGGCGCAGAGGAGAACGTACCCGTGCTCTTGGGGGGGCTGCGGCTGACAACCCGAAGGCGACGCCGGAGACCGACCCCACGTTGATCTACCTGAAGGCTGGGGCGGAGTTCTACAACATTCCGGCGTCGGTCTTATGCAAGGCCGCGAAGAAGAAGCCAAGCGAGCCGGGGTATCTCTGGTCCGGTCGTGGTCGCGTGGGCAAGGGTAAGAGGGAACGTGTGTGGTTCCGCAAGAAGGACTTGGAGAGCATCGCGCGGAGCCGCAAGGCTCTTGGCAGGGCCGCGCCATCACCCAGGAAGGGCGGCGGAAAACCAGGCGAGCCATTTTCTCCCGACGTTTCCAGTGGGGGAAATCTGGCGGAAAATCGCAGGAGGTTCCTGCAAAGAATCGGGCAAGAAAGCGAGGATGGCGAGGAGTAGGGCGGGAATGTAGTTTCCACTGACGTTTCTGTTTCTTCCTTCTGCTATGACAAGGGCCGGACATGGGCCAGACCCATCCGGCCCTTAGCATTTGGAAGGATCAACATGCGAACGACAAAGGAAGTGGCGCAGGAGTTGGGAATCTCCGCTGCGGCCCTCCGGGCGCACGTGGCGGCGGGGAATGTGGTCGCGCCCCGGCGTCGCGTGGGCATCATGTTCCTCTGGACGGCGGCGGAAGTCGAGGCGGCGCGGCAGGCGCTGGCCGTGCCAGGAAGGCGTCGGCCTCGGTACCTGGTTGACGCGCTGGCGAAGGGGGGCGGCCATGAGTGAGCCCCGACGCCGAGACGTGAGCCCTCTGGGAGCCATCAGGAAGAAGTGCATGGACTGCGCGATGACCGCGAAGGGGGCCCGGTTCTGCACCTGCGACGGCACCAACGGGACGGCCTGCCCGCTGTGGGCGTTTCGCTTCGGCCGGCGGCCAGCGACCGTCCGGCGGGGGCCGGATGCACGGTTCCTCGATCCCGACGCCATGCCGCCGGCGTCCGTGCCCTTGGAGCGTTGCCGATGAACGCCGAGACACCGCAACCTGGCCCTGGCGCGGGGGCCGTTGCCCGGACGGCGGCACATGGGCCGGAAGCCCCAGCGACGGGTTCGTGCAGAAAACCCCCCGCCAGCGCGGCGACTTTCGAGGACTACGGGGCCAGTAGCGGGGTGACTGAGCCTGCGTCGTCGGGCGAGAGACCCGCGCCGATGCTCTTGACCACGAAAGAGGCCGCCGCCGCGTTGCGGATCTCCGAGCGGCACCTGTTCCGGTACGTGGCGGCTGGCGCCATCCCGAGCGTGCACCTTGGCCGGTGTCTGCGATTCGACCCGCGCGACCTGCGGCTGTTCATCGAGCGGCAGAAGGGCGAGTCGCCTGCCTTGGCCGTCGCGGAAGGGGGCGGGCCGTGACCGCAGCGGGCAGAGCGGCGGGGGACGCGGCGCTGCCAACGGTGCCGGCGAAGGCCAGGGCGTCGCCCACCATGATCCTGGCGCGACTCCGAGCTGTCGTGCAGGACCGGGAGCGGTACGAGGTCCAGGTCACGGACGCCAAGGGCAGGCTGCAACGGGACAGCAGCGGCGCCCCAGTCATACACCGTCGTCCCCTCACGGCGGCCGAGCGGCTGGCGATCGTCGCCGCGCTCCTCTGGGTCCGAGGGAGGACGGGAACGGCCAGCGGCGACCAACGGCTGCTTTCTCGCCAGACCGGATTGAGCGTCAAGACCATCAACGGCGCGCTGCGTCTGGCAGACGGGCAGCATCTCCGCGTTGAGAAACCGTCGCGGCGCAAGCCTTCGGTCATTTGCCTGATCCGCGTCCCTCAAGGGGACACGTCGCGCACCGCGACCGATGCTTCGAGTGTTCCCTCTACGGGAACGCTCAGCAACGCTCCAGTGTTCCCCGGCGAGCCGCCGAGTGTTCCCCTCAGGGCCGCCGAGTGTTCCCCGCGCGATCCCGGAGTGTTCCCCTCAGAGGAACACCACAACAGGGACAAGACAGACAGTGCGCTTGACAGGGCGCAAACAGAACAGGGCGACGCCGAACCTGAGTCATCTTCGGCCGCGCATGTCTGTCTTGTCAACGGCCACGGCAACGGCCGTTTCCAGGGACAAGGCAAGGCCCTCAGTTCAGGGGAGACGCGGGCGGGGATCGCTAAGGCCAGGAAAGCCCTTACCGACTACCCGAGATCGCAGGATCCGAAAGAGGAGCACGCCAGATGCCGCCTTCTGCTGGTGGCGGCCGGCGTCGAAGGGCGCGCGGCGCTCGCCTTGGCGGAACGGTCCGACGGCGCGGTGCGCGCCGTCGTCAAGTACGCAGTACAGTATGCCGAGCGGGAGGTCCGCCGGGGCAAGCCAGCGAACGTGCCGGCCATCATCCGCACGGCTATTGAGGAGGGGTGGCGGACGTGATCGGCAGCCTGCATTCCGTTGGGCGCGGCGCGAGCGGAGCCGGCCGCGTCGATCCTGGGGCTTCCGGCCCGTCCCTGGCAGGGCAGCGGCACGCGGCCGGAGTCCTGGCGGCGCTGGCGGGCTTCTACAAGGGCCGCCGACGGCGGGAAACGACGGCGACTGCGCCGCAAAGTGCGCCGCGCGACGGTGGAATCCTGCCTCTTTGGGGTCTGGCCGGCGGGTGTTCAAGTCCCGATACGACTACCAGCGGTCTGGCCGTGGCCAATGACTCCGCCGAGCTGAAGGCCGACCCCGCCCCGCAGCCCGCGCCCGCCGAGCCTGCCAAGCCCCAGGGGGCCGCAGAATCGACGCCGACGGCGGAGACGGCCCACAGGAGTCGCCGTCAGGGTGTCGGCGCGCCAGAAACCGCATCCAGCGTGCCCTTGGCGAGCGCCATCGAGAACGTGGAGGGTACGGCACCCGAGCCAGAGGACGCCGAGGCGGAAGCCGAAGCGCCGGCCGCGCCGACGCCGAGCGAATAATTCGGGAATCCTCTTGACAGGCTATGCCGTGGTGGTACAATGGCGATAGAAAGGGGAAGGTGGTGGCAAGCAAGACGATAGCCGACGCGCTGCGGCGAGCCTTGCGAGCCGACAAGCGCCCGTTGTTGCAGATCGTGAAGGCGGCCGGACTGCCATACCCCCCGATCTGGCGTTTCCGAGAAGGGCAGCGGAAGGGGATACGCCTGGATACTGCCGAGAAACTCGCGGCCGTGCTGGGGCTTGAACTCCGGCCCGTCCGCAAGAGAAGAAAGGACGGGTGACATGGCGGCCATATCACGAAGCAAGGCAACCGGCTTGTGCCGGGTGTTGTTCATCAGCCCGAGCGACGGCAGGCGACGGGCGATCCGCCTGGGCCACGCCAGCAAGCGCGATGCTGAAACGGTGCGCGCCCACGTCGCGCACTTGGTGTCGGCCGCCCTGATGCGCCAGGCCCCGCCCGACGAAACGGGCCGGTGGGTTGCGAGCCTGCCCGACGTGCTGCGGAAGCGTTTGGCGGCTGTTGGCCTGGTAGACGGCCCCGGCCCCACACAGGCGGCGCCGCCTACCCTCGGGGCCTTCCTCGGCGGCTACTTGACGGGCCGCACGGACCTCAAGCCGAGCACCCACGTTGCCTTGGGGCAGACCGCCCGCTACCTGACGGAGTTCCTCGGAGAGGCGAAGGCGCTGTGCGACATCACGCCGGCGGACGCCGACGCCTTCCGCATCTTCCTGCAAGTCGATAGGCACTTGGCGGCAGCCACGGTCAACAGGCGGTGTGCCGTGGCCAAGCAGTTCGGCCGGGCGGCAGTCCGCAAGGGCTTCCTGCCGAGCAATCCGTTTGCGGACCTCAAGGCGGCAAACCTGGCAAACCCCGCGCGGGCGTTCTACGTTGACGCGGCCACGGCGCAGAAGGTGCTGAATGCCTGCCCTAGTGTTCAATGGAGGATGATCTTCGGCTTGGCCCGCTTCGCTGGCCTGCGCTGCCCGTCGGAAATCCTGGGGCTGCGGTGGGCCGATGTCAACTGGGCCGAAGGCCGCTTCCGGGTAGCCAGCCCCAAGACGGCACGCCACGTGGGCCACGAATCCAGAACGGTGCCCATCGTCCCAGAGTTGCTGCCCGTCTTGCGCGAAGGCTTTGAGGCGGCGGCCGAGGGAGCCGACTTCGTGATCACGAACCGGCGCAGCAACGCGAACCTGGCAACGCAGTTGAAGCGCATCTTGTGGAAGGCAGGCATTGACCCGTGGCCCCGGCTGTTCCAGAACCTGCGGGCCAGTTTCGCCACCGACCTGGCCGCCCGATATCCGGCACACCTGGCCGCGAAGTGGCTTGGACACACGCCGCTAATCGCCGCGAAACACTACTGGCAAGCGACCGACGCGGACTTTGCGACCGCCAGCGCCACGCCGCTATTCGCCCCCGCGCCGGGAGTCACTTCGAAAGCGACGCGCGCCGGGGAACAGGCGACGCAGAAAGCGACGCAGACACCTGCTGGCGGGTGCTGTCCGGTACTGCCTCAAGAGGACGAAACCGCGTTTGTCAGCACAGGACAGCGGCATGCAGAAGTAGACATAGGTCTGGTGGGCGCTACAGGACTCGAACCTGTGACCTCGTGGGTGTGATCCACGCGCTCTAGCCAACTGAGCTAAGCGCCCCTGCCGGAAACGGCCCCACCGGCCGTGCTGGGCCTCTCCCGGCGAGAGAACTATACCTGCGCCAGCGTGCCCTTTCAAGCCCCAACCGGTGCGCGGTGGCGTCACGTACTGTCCGTCATTCGGGGAAGCAGGTACCGCCCCGGCTCGCGCCGGTCGGCCGCGCGGTCCGGCGTCCCCGGCCCCCGCGGCGCGCTTTCTCTTGACACCGCGCGGCCGCGCGGGCAGCATACTCCGCCAAACTCTGGAGAGGGAGGCCCATGGCGCAACGACCTAAGCATGTGAACGTGGCGGTGATCGGCCTCGGCATGGGCCGGGCACACCTGAACGACTACGCGAAGCATCCGGCGTGCACGATCGCGGCGATCTGCGACGCGAACCCGGAGCGGCTCGCGCGGACGGCCAAGGATGTGGGCCTGGACGCCTCGCGCTGCTTCGGCTCGATCGACGCGCTGCTGGGGGCGGCCAAAGGCCTGCGGCTCGACGCCGTCAGCGTCGCCCTGCCGAACGCCCTGCACGCGCCGGTGACGATCCAGGCCCTTCGGGCGGGCCTGCACGTCCTGTGTGAGAAGCCGATGGCGATGAACGCCGGCGAGGCCCGCCGCATGATCGACGCGGCCCGCAAGGCCCGCCGCACGCTCGGCATCAACCTCTCCTTCCGCTTCGTCCCCCAAAGCCGCGCCCTCAAGGAGATCGTCGACACCGGCCGCCTCGGCCGCGTCTACTACGCCCACACGCGATGGTGGCGGCAGCGGGGTCTGCCTGGGCTCGGCGGATGGTTCGGCCGGAAGAAGATGTCGGGCGGCGGGCCGGTGATCGACCTGGGCGTCCACCGGATGGACCTGGCGATGTGGCTCATGGGGAATCCTGAGCCGGTGACGGTCTCGGCCGCGACCTACGACGCCATCGCGTCGCGCCTGGCGCGCAAGGAGGGGAAGGCGTTCGACGTCGAGGACCTTGGGGCCGCCTTCGTGCGGTTCAAGGGCGGCGCGTCGCTCGTCCTGGAGGCGTCCTGGGCGGGCTTCAGCGGCAAGGACGAGGACATGGTGACCGAGATCCTTGGCGACCGCGGCGGCATCGTCCAGCGGAACCTGAGGGAGGGGTACGAGTTCGAGGCCCGCGTCTTCACGGAGGAGGGCGGGTCGCTGGCCGAGACGGTCGTCAAGCGGCGGCTCGGCCCGGCTCCGGGATCGTGCTGCGACTTCGTCGATGCGATCCTGGAGGGCCGGCCGACGCTGGCGCCGGCGGAGCACGGCCTCCAGGTCCAGCGGGTCCTCGACGGCATCTACCGCTCGGCCGCGCTCGGCAAAGAGGTGCGCATCGGCTGAGGCGGGGCGGGGGGGGCGGCGGGGCGGCGCGAGGTTCATGGACATCCGACTGGCGTACGGGCGGACCGGCGCGAGCATCCGCGTGCCGGACGAGAACCTGGTGGCGGTGGTCGAGCCGGAGTGGCCTGCGCCGCCGGCCCGCCCGCAGGTCGCCGTGGGCGAGGCCCTCGGCCGCCCGGCGGCCGGGCCGCCTCTGGCCGAGGTCCTCCGCCAGCGCGTGGGCGGCCGGCGCCCCGCCCTCAGCGCCGCCGGCCACGGCAACGGCTGGCGGAACTTCCACGTCGTCGTCCTCGTGAGCGACAAGACGCGGCCGTGCCCGAACCGCGAGGTCCTCCTGCCCATCCTGGCCGAGGTGCGGCTGGCCGGCATCCCGCCGGACTGCGTCACGATCCTCGTCGGCACGGGCCTCCACGCCTCGGTCGTCGGCGCCGAGACGGGGGACCTCCTGGGCGACGACGTCGTCGTGCAGTACCGCGTGGTCAATCACTTCGGCCGCCGCGGCGCGACGCTCAAGCGCCTGGGCGCGACGGCGGCCGGGACGCCGGTCGTCCTGGCCCGCGAGTGGGTCGACGCCAACGTGCGGATCGCCACCGGCGTCATCGAGCCGCACATGATGGCGGGCTTCTCCGGCGGGCGGAAGGCCGTCTGCCCCGGCATCGCCGCCGACGAAACCGTCCGCGCCTGGCACGCCCCGCGCTACATCGACCACGCGCGGGCCATGCCGGGCACCCTCGAAGGGAACCCGGCCCACGAGGAGGCGCTGGCCGTCGCGTCCTTCGCGCCGCCGCACTTCACGGTCAACGTGACCGTCGACCGGCAGGGGCGCCTGACGGGCGTCTTCGCGGGCGAGATGGACGCCGTTCACGCCGCCGGGGTGGCGCACCTCCGCAAGCACGTCGCGCGGCCGGTGCCGGAGGCGTGCGACGTTCTCGTGACGACCAACGGCGGCCACCCGCTCGACGCGACCTACTACCAGTGCCAGAAAGGACTCCTGGCCGGCATGCCCGTGATGAAGCGCGGCGGGACGTTCCTCTTCGCGGCCGCGTGCGAGGACGGCCTGGGGCAGGAGGAGTTCACGGGGCTCCTGGCGAAGTACGCGACGCTCGAGGACTTCATGGCGGCGATCACGGCGCCGGACGCGCCGGTCATCAAGGACCAGTGGGCCCTCCAGAACCTCGCGAAGGCCGCGCGGCACGGCGAGATCCTCTTCTGGTCCGACCGCCTGCCGTCCGACGTTCAGCAGAGGCTGCTCGTTGCGCCCGTCCGGAGCCTCCAGGAGGGCCTGGACCGGGCCTTCGCCAGGCACGGGCCCGGGGCCCGCGTGACCGTCCTGCCGCACGGGCCGTACGTGCTCCCGTACCTGGCCGACGACCGGGCGCCCTAGGCCGCGCGCTAGGTCGCCTGGTCCGTTGAGTCGGCGTTCCGGGGCGGGTATACTGGCCGCCATGACCGAGCCGCGGTTTGCCTACCCGGTGTTCTTGGACCTCGCGGGCCGGCCGGCGCTGGTGGTCGGCGGGGGAGGGGTGGCGCTCCGGAAGGCGCGGGCCCTGGCGGACGCGGGCGCGCGGGTCCGCGTGGTCGCGCCGGCGCATGTGGCGGGGTTCGCCGAGGACGGCCGCTTCGAGTGCGTCGCGGCGCGGTACGACCCGCGGCACCTCGCGGGTGCGCGGCTGGTGGTGGCGGCGACGGACGACGAGGCCACGAACGCCCGCGTGGCGGCCGACGCCCGGGCCGCCGGCGCCTTGGTGAACGTCGTCGACCGGCCGGCGTTGTGCGACTTCATCGTCCCCGCCCAGGTGCGGCGCGGGGACCTCCTGGTGGCCATCTCGACGGGCGGGGCGTCGCCGATGCTCGCGCGGCGGCTGCGCGAGCGGCTCGAGCGCGAGTTCGGCCCCGAGTACGAGACCTACCTGGCGGTCATGCGGGAGGTGCGCGCCGAGGTGCTGGCGCGCGACCTGGCGCCGGAGGCGTCGCGCCGCGTCTTCGAGCGCTTGGCCGATGACGACCTTCTGGCGGCGGCCTGCGGGGGGCCCGACGCGCTTCGCCGCGCGGCCCAGGCCGCCGTCGCGGCCGCCCTCGGGGCCGGCGCCTCCGGAGGCGGGCCGACCGGATGAAAGGTGGCCGCCACCCCAACGCGACCCGGCGGCCTCTCGCCCGCAGTCCCGACCTGCCGCGGCCTGGCCGGGCGGTCCCCCTGGCGATCGTCGGCCCGCTCGTCGCCTGGGCCGTGGCCTACGTCCTGGTGGTGATCGTGCCGGTGACGCGGCCGGTCGCGCGGTTCGCCCAGGACGTGGCGGCCCCGCCGCTGGTCCTCTTCGCGTGCGCGGTGGCGGGGTACACGCTGCTGGATCGGCTCAAGGTCGAGTGGCTCGGCGGGGTAGAGCGGCTCCTCGCGGGTGCCGGGCTCGGCCTGGGGGCCCTGGGCCTCGCGACGTTCGCCCTGGATCTGGCGGGCTGGACGAACCTGCGCCTGGCGCCGCCGCTCCTTCTCCTGCTGGGCGCGTCGCGCCTGCCGCGCCTGGGGGCGGACCTCGCGCGGTGGCGGGCCGAGGCGGCCGCGGCGCTCGGGGCCCTCTCCTGGACGGCGCTCGGCCTGGGCGCGGCGATGGCGGCCCTGCTTGTGTGGGGCGCCTGGGACCTCCCCATCGATCACGAGACGCTCTCGCGCTACCTCGCTTTTCCGAAGGCGCACCTGGCGGCAGGCCGCATCGGCGAGACGCCCGCGGACGTCTTCGGCTGGTTCCCGCAGGGCGGCCAGATGCTCTTCCAGATGGCGATGAGCCTGCGGTGGGTCGCGGGGCGGATGCACGACTCCGTCGAGTCGGGCGTCCTGCTCGCGAATGTGTTCAACGCGTACCTCGTCGTCCTGGCGGCGTGCGGCGTGGCGGCGTGGGCGGCGCGGGCGTTCGGCCCGAGGGCCGCGCCGCCGGCAGCCGCCCTCCTCCTCGCGCTCCCGGCCGTCTACCGCGCCGGCCACAACGCGTGCACCGAGAGCCCGCAGGTCCTGTACACGGTCCTCGCGCTCCTCGCGCTGGCGGCCTACCGGGACCGCCGGACGGTGGGCCCGGCCGTGCTGGCGGGCGTGCTGACCGGCCTCGCGATGGGCGTGACGTTCGCGGCGGCGGTGCTCCTCTTCGTGCCGGCCCTCGTTTACCTGGCGGTCGACGGCCTGGCGCGTCGGCCGCGGCGGACGGGCTTGTGGGCGGCCGTCGGATACGCCTCGGCGGCCGTGCTGGTCGTCGCCCCCTGGCTCGTGCGGAACCTCGCCGGGACGGGCAGCCCCGTCCATCCGTTCCTGACGGGCCTCCTGGGTCCGGGTCCGCACTGGACGGTGGCGGAGGCGTCGCGGTTTGCCGCGGCCTACGCGCCGCCGCCGAACCTGGTGGCCTCGCTCGGGCGGGCGATCGCGCCGGAGTCGGTCCTCGCCGCCGTGCCGGTCGTGCTCCTAGTGGGGCTGGGCGCCGTGGCGCTCGCCGTGGCGCTCGCCGGGGCGCGGGACCGGTCCGCCAAGGAGGCCCTGGCCGACCGGCGCCCGTCGGCGCTTTACTTGGCGGCGTACGCGGCGATCGTGTTCCTCGGGTGGTTCCTGACGTCGCCGCACCTGGGGCGTCACCTGGCGCCGCTGTGGCCGCCGCTGGCGGCCCTGGCGGCGGGGGGCCTCGTGGTGGCAGCCCAGGCGGCGCGATGGCGCCGAGCGGCCTCGGCGGCGGCGCTCGCCGCCGTCCTCGCCGGCATGATCTACGCCCTGGGCAGCGAGCGGGCCGCCGCGCGCGAGCAACTCCTTCGCGGACTGCCGCCGGAGGCCACCTCGGCCGACCGGCAGCCCGACTACTCGGGTTACGTCGTCGAGTGGCTGAACCGCGGTCTCGACCTGCCGAAGGCCTGGCGCGAGCGGCCGCCCGCCGGGGCGCCCGTCGCCGTCGGACTCGTCGGCGAGGACCGGACCCTGTTCTTCGTGCGGCCGACGGTCTATGGCACGGTCTGGGACCGGCCGTGGCTGGCGGGCGCGATCGACGCGTGGCGGAAAACGGGATCGGCGGACGAGGTGCGGGCGGAACTCGCGCGGCTCGGCGTCGGGACCGTCTACGTGAACTGGCTCGCCATCGAGCGCCTCGAGGGGCCCGCCCGCGCGGCTTGGCCGGGGGCGATCGACCGGGTGCTTCTCGACGCGTGGGTCGCGGCAGGCGTCCTGGAGCCGCTCGGCTCGTTCGGCCGCCCGGCGCGGGCCGGCGACCCTGCGCCGCACGTCCTCTATCGCGTGGCGTATTCGGCGACGGTTGGGCGCTAGGGGAGGCACTGGCGGGCAAGCCGCCAGTGGCGCCCGGCGGGATGGGGCGCGGGGGACCTACGGCTCGACGAGTTGCTTCGAGTCGGGCAGGTCCTTGGTGCTCGCCAGGCCGAAGACCTGGAGGAACTTCTTGGTCGTGCCGTACAGGAGGGGCCGCCCGAGTTGCTCACTGCGCCCGGCGACGCGGACGAGGCCCTTTTCCATCAGCGTCCGGAGCATGTCGCCGCACGCCACGCCTCGGATGTCCTCGACCTCGACCCGCATGATGGGCTGCTTGTAGGCGATGATGGCCAGCGTCTCGAGGGCCGCCTGGGTGAAACGGGCCTCGCTGCGGGCCCGGACGATCTTCCTGAGGTATGGGTTGTACTCTGGCCGTGTGAACAACTGGAACCCGCCCGCGATCTCCTCGATGGTGAAGGCGCGGCCCTGGGCGTCGTAATCGGCCAGGAGTTCCCGGACGGCCTCGCGGACCATGCCGACTGCGACGTCCTCGCCGGCGGCCTCGGCCAGGCGCTCGGCGCTCAGGGGGTCCTCGCTGGCAAAGAGCATCGCCTCGACGATCGCCTTGAGGGGCTTGTCACTCATGAGGTGCTCCGGCGGCCTGGACGGCGCGCTCGACGGCCTGCTCGACCGCCTTCTTGACGGCGCTGGAGGAGATCGTGGCGGCCGTGATGCCCTGGACGTCGGGAATCTCCTCGGCCTTCTTTCCCTGGAACCGCTCCAGGAACGGGTTGAACTGGCGCTCGGTCTCGCCGGGCGCGGCGGGGCCGAAGAGTTTCTCCCACAGGGTGTAGTTGGACTTCGTCTCGGCGACCTGGGTGCCGAGGCCGGGCGTCTCGGCCTGCGCGACGACGACGGCGTGGAGGACGGTGAAGTCGTCGGCCCGCAGGCCGACGATGACCTGGATCGTGCTCGAGTAGCCCCCGGCCGCCCCCGAGGCGGCGTAGGCGACAACCTTGCCGGACGGGTCGCGCGCGGCATAGACGGCGTCGGGCGCGTAGGGCGCGCCGACAAGGGGATGGTCGGGATCGACCGTCGTCCCCTCGGGGCAGACGGCCAGGATGCCCTGCTTCTTCTCCAGGCGTTCGCGGTCGTCGATCTTTGCCTTGAAGCAGGCGTAGAGCACCGCCACGCCGCCGCCGCTCACGACGGAGAGGACGCCCAGGATGATCATGAACCGGAGGATGTTGCGGATCATCGCTTGTGTCCGAAGATGCGCGGCTGCGTGTAGCGGTCGATCAGGGGGACGGTCGTATTCATGAGGAGGATCGAGTAGCAGACCCCCTCGGGGTACCCGCCGTAGAGGCGGATGAGGATCGTGAGGAATCCGCACCCGGCGCCGAAGATGAGCATGCCGCGGCCGGTCAGGGGTGACGTGACCATGTCGGTGGCCATGAAGAGGGCGCCGAGCATGAGGCCGCCCGCCAGGAGGTGCCACGCGACGAACCGCGGCGCCAGCGTGGCCGCACCTGCTTGGAAGGCGACGGGCAGCCATCCCTTCTCGCCCGCGTTGAGCGGCAGAACCAGCGCGCCGACGGCCACCACGCCCAGGTACGCCGCCGGAATCTGCCAGCGGACCCAGCCGCGGGCGATGAGGTAGACGGCGCCCAGGATGAGCAAGAGCGCGCTCGTCTCGCCGATGTTCCCGCCCGTGTTGCCGACGAGCATGTCCCAGAACCGCGGGTGGCCGTCCGTCAGGCGGGCCGCGAGGTCCGCCTGCGACAGGCCGTCGGCGGCGACGTGCTTCAGGAGGGCCATGGGGCTCGCCCCCGTGACGGCGTGGACGCCCGCGGGCATTCCGCCCGTGACCGTTCCGACGTTGGCGAGGAAGTGGCCGTCCAGCAAGGTCGGGTACTTCGACGGGTTCATGTCCTGGCCGAAGGAGAGGTGGACGAACGCACGGCCGATGAGGGCCGGGTTCCAGATGTTGTAGCCCAGGCCGCCGAAACACTGCTTGGCGATGGCGATGGCGACGAAGGCTGCCACGACCGAAACGAACCACCGCGCCTGGGGCGGCAGGCAGAAGGCCACCAGGATGCCCGTGACGACGGCGCTGCCGTCGGCCACCGTTACGGGGACCTTGCGGAAGCGCTGAATGGCCGCCTCGGTCGCCACCGCTGTCGCCACCGCGAGTACCACGTGCATGTAGGCCCGGACGCCGAAGAAGTAGCCGGACGCGACCAGGGCGGGCACCAGCGCGCCCGCCACCGACCACATGATCGTGGGCGTGGAGTCCTTGGCGCGGAGGTGCGGCCAGTGGGCGACGACGCGCGGCGTCGGGGCCGGCGCGGCGGGCGGATTGGCCTGGTCAGGTGCCAACCTTGTCGGCCTCCCGTTTCAGGCCGGCGGCCTGCTTCTGCTCCCGCTCGCGCTGGCGCTGGAGGGCCTTGCGGCGTTCGGCGCGGAGCATCTCCACCAGGTGGATGATCCGCCGCCGCGCGGGGCACACGTACGCGCACGCCCCGCACAGGATGCAGTCCATCAGGCCGCACGCCATGGCCGCATCGATCGCGTCGAGGTTGCCGTCGAGGAACGATTCGCCCAGGACCGACAGGCGGCTCGGGTTCAGGTAGGACGGGCAGTGCCGCACGCACGCCCCGCACCGCAGGCAGGGGCCGTGCTCGTAGACGGCGGCGCGGCGGAAGACCAGCAGGCCGCTCGTGCCCTTCATGACGTACAGGTCGGCCGTGAACTGGTCCTTGCCCATCATGGGGCCGCCGAGGATGAGTTCCTCGAAGTCGTCGGCCACGCCGGCCCGGTCCAGCAGGGCGCGGATGGGCGTGCCGACGCGGGCGCGGAAGTTGCCCGGCCTGGCGACGGTGTCGCCCGAGACGGTCAGGACCCGCTCGGTGAGCGGCCGCCGCAGGGCGACGGCCTCGGCGATCGCGACGGCGGTGGCCACGTTCTGGACGACCACGCCGACGTCGGCCGGCAGGCCGCCCGTGGGGACCTCGCGGCCGAGGCAGGCGAGGATCAACTGCTTCTCGGCCCCCTGGGGGTACTTGGTCCGGAGGACGCGGACCTCGCCGGCGCCGGCCTCGCGGACGGCGCGGCCGAGGGACTCGGCGGCGTCGGGCTTGTTGTCCTCCAGGGCCAGGATGCCGCGCTTCGCCCCCGTGGCGGCCAGGCAGATGCGCATGCCCGTGACGACGTCGGCCGGGCACTCGAGCATCAGGCGATGGTCGCACGTCAGGTACGGTTCGCACTCGGCCCCGTTGAGGAGGATGGTGTCGACGGGCTTCCCGGGCGGGGGCGCCAGTTTGACGTGGGTGGGGAAGGTCGCGCCGCCCATGCCGACGACACCGGCCTCGGCGACGGCGGTGCGGAGGGCCACGGGCGACAGGCCCTGCCAATCGCGCGGCTGGTTGCAGCCGTCGGCCCAGGCGTCCGCGCCGTCGGGCTGGATGGCGACGGCGTCGACCAGGCGGCCGGTGGCGGCGTCGATGACCCGCGCGAGGTCGGCGACGGCGCCGGACGTGGGCGCGTGGACGGCCGCCGAGATGAAGCCGTCGGCCCGCCCGATCATCTGGCCGCGCTTCACCGCATCGCCCTTGGCCACGACGGGCTTGGCGGGGGCCCCCAGGCACTGGGCCATCGGCACGACCAGGCGGTCCGGCAGCGGCAGCGTCTCGGTCGGGACCGCCGCCGTCCACTTGTTCGCGGGGGGATGGACGCCCCCCGGGAAGGTTGCCCGTACCACAGGTACTCCCGTCGTGCCAGGGTCAGGCGATTGTAGCAGGGGGGTGCGTCCGTTCAACGGAAATGCGGCCGGGAGGGGCCCCCGGCAGAAGCCGGGGGCGGCGCGAGCCTCCGAATACGGCCGCCGGCGAATCCGTCCAGAAGACTGGACGGGTGTTGCCGGCGGCCGGTTGCGCGGGTACAATGCCCCGGCCGGCGGGGGACGCGGGGGGCCGGCGGGACGGCTTTTCTTCTGTTGAATGGGGCGTGGCGGGGCGTATAAAGTACCGGGTGGTTGGCGGTCGGGCATGGGGCCAGAGGGAGGTCTGTCCATGGCACGGGGCGCCATCGGTGTGCGTGCGGCTCGTCGGCGAGTCCTTGTTGCCACTGCGGATTCCAGGGGGACGTCGCGTGGAGGTGGGTATCCCGTGAGAGGCACATGGACTCAGGCCCTGGCGGCCCTGGTGGCGGTGGCGGCGGTGGCAGGGGCGGTGCCCCAGGCGCGGGCCGACGTGACCGACGAGCAGGTGCAGAGCGCCATCCAGAAGGGCAAGGAATACCTGATCAACCAGCAGAACGCGGACGGCTCGTTCACGACCAACGAGGGGACGAAATCGTGCCTGTCCGCCCTGGTGTTCATGACGCTGGCCTACATGGGCGAGCACCCCAACCGCGACGTCATGTCGAAGGGGCTCGACTACCTGATGCGGATCGACGCGCGGGGGTTCACGTTCGACGGCGGCGTCCGGGCCGGCTACGCCGTCCCGATGCGCGTCATGGGCTTCTCCTATATCCACAACAAACTGCTCGGCGACAAGCGGGCCGAGGTCCGCCGCAAGATGATGGAGGACGTGCTCTTGTTCCGGACCGGGCAGGGCCGGGACGGCGGCTGGCGCTACGAGTTGAACGCAACCGACTACGACTTCTCGGTCACCCAGTGGCCGATCCTGGCGATGCGCGAGGCCAGCCTGGTGGGCATCGAGATGCCCGTCGATCCGCTGCGCAAGGCCCAGAAACTCTACTTCGACAAGCAGAACGAGGACGGCGGCTGGCATTACCAGTCGGGCAAGTCCTACGGCTCGATGACGGCGGCCGGGCTGGCGTCGCTCTTCATCATCAACGACATCCTGGACCCGGCGAGCGGGTGCCCGTGCAGCGGAGGCAAGAGCCGCACCTACGCCTCCGAGGCCGAGCGGCGGATCGACAAGGCCCTCGAGTGGCTCGGCAAGTACTTTACCGGGAACGCCAACGCCCAGGCCGACGGGACCCCCGGCAACGGCCGCACCCGCTACTGGCTCTACTGCGTCGAGCGCGTCGGCATCGCCGCCGGCTACAAGCGGTTCGGCGACCACAACTGGTACAAGGAAGGGGCCGAGCACCTCGTCGCCACCCAGGAGGGGCGCGGCAACTGGGGCGGCATCGACGACACGTGCTTCGCGCTGCTGTTCCTCTACAAGGGGCGGGCGCCGGTCCTGTTCAACAAACTGCGGCACAGCGGCATCTGGAACGCCCACCGGCGGGACCTCGCGAACCTCACGAACTTCATCGAGCGCGACAAGGAGCAGATGTTCCACTGGCAGATCGTCGAACTGCGCGATCCGCTCGAGGAACTCCACGAGGCGCCGGTCCTCTACCTGACGGCCGAGTCGCCTCCCGAGTTCAGCAAGGCCGAGAAGGAGAAACTCCGCGCGTTCACCGACACGGGCGGGACGATCCTGGTCGAGGCGTCGTGCGGCAACGCGGGCGTGCGCCGCTGGTTCCAGAAGTTCGCCAGCGAGGTCTGGCCCGAGTGGCCCCTCGTCCTCCTGCCCCCCAAACACGACACCTTCGAGAAACTCACCCACCGTATCGAGTTGCTCGGCATCCACGACGGCATGCGGACGTGCGTCTTCTACAGCCCGGACGACGTCTCCTGCCACTGGCAGACCCAGGCCTATGCCGCCAAGGATTACCTCTTTAAGTGGGGCATCAACCTCTACACCTACGCGACCGACGGCGCGCCCCTGCGGGCCAAACTCCAGAGCCGCGAGCCTGCCAAGTCCGACCGCTACAAGGAGCCCGTCAAGGCGGGCGCCCAGACGACCGTCCGCATCGCCCGCGTCAAGTACGGCGGCAACTGGGAGAACGCGGCCAACTACGCGCCCTTCAAGATCCTCGCCAAGCAGGTCAAGGCCAAGGCCAACGTGACGCTGGAGGTCAAGGAGTCGAACACCCAGCCCGTGACGGAGGGCGGCGTGCCGGTCGCCGAGTTGAAGGGCTACACCGCCGCCTATCTCACCGGCAGCCGCGAGTTCACCTTCACCGCCGAGGAGAAGGAAGGCCTGAAGGCCTACGTGGGCGGCGGCGGGTTCCTCTGGGCCGAGGCGGGGCGCGGCTCCATCGAGTTCGACAAGGCGCTGCGCGAGGCGATCAAGGACCTCGGCTGGGAACTCAAGCCCCTTGACGCCAAGACGCATCCCCTCGTCACCGGCCGCATGGACCCCGCCCTCGGCTACAACCTGGGCAAGAACGTCCAGTTCCGGCGGGAACTGAGGGAGAAGCGGCTGCTCCGGCGGTTCGCCGAGTTCGAGGGCATCTTTGCCGGCGACAAACTGGTCGGCATCTACTCGCCGCTCGACATCCTGTTCAGCCTGACGCCCTACGAGGCCAGTAAGTGCCTGGGCTACAAGGATGAAGATGCTGCCGCCGTCGCCACGAACGTCATCCTCTACCTGACGACGCGCCCGGCCGCTTAGAACGTCTCAGAACCAGCCTTGACCTGTGGCACAGCCCCCCCGGCTGTGGCCCCTTACGGCCGCTGGGCGCGGCCGATCTGGCGGACGGCCTGTGTCAACCGCTGCTCGTTCTCCACCAGGGCCAGGCGCAAGTATCCCTCGCCGTTGGGCCCGAACGCCCGCCCCGGGGCGACGGCCACGTTCGCCTTCTCCATCAGGTCGAGGGCGAAGTCCATCGTCCCCCGCCCGGCGAGGATTTCCTCGGGCACGGGCGCCCAGACGAACATCCCCGCCTTCGGCTTCTCGACGCCACTCCAGCCGATGCGGTGGAGGCCGTGCACCAGGACGTCGCGCCGCTTCTGGTAGACGCGCGACTGGTGGAGGACGTCGGCGTCGCACTCCCGCAGGCCGATGATCGCCGAGATCTGGATCGCCTGGAAGATGCCGTAGTCGTAGTAGCCCTTGACCTTCGCGAGGGCCCGGATCATGTCGGGGTTCCCGGCGCAGAAGCCGATCCGCCACCCCGCCATGTTGTAGGGCTTCGACATGGTGGTGAACTCGCAGCCGACGTCCTTGGCGCCCTTGGCCTCCAGGAAACTGGGGGGCCGGTAGCCGTCGAAGCACGTCTCGCCGTAGGCGAAGTCGTGGATCACGAGGAACCCGAACCGCTTGGCCATCGCCACGACTTCGTCGAAGAACCCCACGTCGCCCACGACCATGCTCGTCGGGTTGTGCGGGTAGTTCAGGATCAGCACCTTGGGCGTCGGGTAGAGGTGCTCGCAGACGTAGGCGACGCGCTTGAGGAACTCCTCGTCGCTGCCCAGCCGCACGCTGATCACGTTCGCGTCGGCCAGCGCCACCCCGTAGACGTGGATCGGGAAGGCCGGGTCCGGCACGATGGCCGTGTCGCCCGAGTCCAGCAGGGCCAGGCACAGGTGGCTGAAGCCTTCCTTGGAGCCGATGGTGGCGATGACCTCGGTCTCGGGGTCGAGGGTCACGTTGCGGAGGGTGGCGTAGCGCTGGGCGACCTCGCGCCGCAGGTTGTAGATGCCGATCGAGACGCTGTAGCGCTGGTTCCGGGCGTCGCGGGCGACCTCGCACAGTTTGTCGACGATGGGCTGCGGCGTGGGGTCGATCGGGTTCCCCATCCCGAGGTCGATGATGTCCTCGCCCGCCTGGCGTTTGCGCAGTTTCATCGCGTTGATCTTGGCAAAGAGGTACGGCGGCAGCCGCGTCAGCCGCGAGGCCACCGGGATCCGGTAGGCCGCCTCCGCCGGGGGGCCGACATCGGCCTCGACCGGGGTGTCGCGCGGCTCGGCGCGGTCCCGCTTGTCCGGCGCATCCTTGCCCTTCACGGCATCCGTCTCCTTGTGCTGGCGGCCGCCCGGCGCACCGGGCCGCGCTATTCGTCCAGGAGGGCCTTGCGCTCCGCGGCCGAGAACCGGAGCGGCCGACCGCCGGCGTCCACCAGGGCCCCGGTGATCCGCGCCTCGGCGATCACGTCCTCCGCCCCCGCGCCGCCCGGCCGCAGGAGCCGGTTGGCGAAGACGACCCGCGCGCCGCGCACCTCGTCGACCCGGGTCTCGACCACGAGTTCGTCGTCATAGGCCGCGGCGGCCCGGTAGCGGATCTCGACGGCGGCGATGGCGACGTGGCGGCCGCGCGCCTCCATGTCGCGGTACGCGAGGCCCCGCGCCCGCAGGAACTCCGTCCGCCCCATCTCGAAGTACACGAGGTGCGTGGCGTGGTGCAGCCGCCCCATCGGGTCGGCCTCGGGATACCGGACCCGGACGGCCAGTCGATGCGCGGCGGCCACGGCTCACGTCCCCTCGGCCAGGTGGGCCTCGATCAAGCGCTGGAACTCCGGCTCGGAGTCCTTCTGCCACATGCCGATGATCTCGCGCTCGCGCCGGGCGTTTTCGGGTGAGTCGGAGGCGTGGGCGGCGTTGCGCATGAGGTCCCGCCCGAAGTCGCTCCGGACCGTGCCCGACTCGGCCTTCTGGGGGTTGGTGGCCCCCAGCCAGTAGCGGATCTTCTCGATGGCCCCCTCGCCGCGATAGAGGAGCGCGAGGCAGCGGCCGGGGCCGGGCAGGCGCTTCTCGGCCTCCGTCCTGACGGCCCGCGGGTCGACGCCCGTCATGTACTGCACGATCTTGGCGAACTCGGTCCGGGCATTGAGGTCGGCCAGCATCCGGCGCCCGGCCGCGAAGAACTCGTCCGGCAACGCGAAGTCGAACGCCCCCTTCAGCCGCTCGCGCAGCGCCTCCTCCACGAGGCCCTGGAGTTTCTCGCGGAAGACCTCGACCAGGGGCCCGTAGAACGCTTCGCCCTGGGCGCACGTGAGGCCCATCAACTGGGCCCCGACGATGTAGAGGCCGGTGCGGGAGAACACGTCGATGATGTTGCCGGGCCGGCGGCTGCGCCGCTCGAAGTTCTCGGGCTTCAGGATCACCAGTTCCGTCTGGACGTTCTTCGAGCCGGGCGGGAACGTCACGGAGTCCTCGACGATGCCGCCGTCGGTCGTCGCCGTGCGGGCCAGAAAGGCGAGTTCCTCGCGGACCGTCGCCGGGTCGGGTCCGCAGATGACGGCCGGCTCGAAGTAGCGGATCGTGCCGTCCGGCATGTTCTGGAAGTCGCCGTACGTCCCGCGGACCGTGTGGCCCGTCACGCGGGGGCTGGCATGGCCCACGACGTCGTCCATGAGGTGGTTGAACGCGTTCTCGCCCCGGAAGAGGAGGACCATGCACCGGTTCGAGAGGCCCAGGGGGTTACGGCGGCGGAGGTTCTCGTCGACGTAGCGGAAGAACGCGCCGCGGACGGGGTTCCCGAGGTCGCTCTTCTTCAGGAGGTCCAGGTAGCCGTCGACCCAGGCGTCGCTCGGGGCGTACATGTGGACGCCGACGAGGTCCAGTCTGGCGAGGCTGACGAGGCGGCCGATGATGCCCCCCGTGCGGCTCTTGTGGAGGCTGTAGGGGGTGATCATCGCATACGCCAGTTCCGTTGCCATCGGGCAACCCTCCGCTCGACCTCAAGGGGGGTAATCTAGCGAGGCCCGCGCCGCGGGTCAACCGCGTACCGGAGGCGGGCGTGGGCGCAGCGACGCCCTTCCTCGGATTGGCTCTTGGGCTGGAAGGAACGGCCTGTGTTTATGGGGGCCCCTTGTCCGTGGCGTTCGGCGGGATTGGCCTCCTCGGCGTCGGGCTTGTGGCACCCTCGTCCGACGCGCCCTCTATGGACTGGAGGGCTCCTTTGAGGCGACCCTCACTGGCACTGAGGCTCCGACGCATATCATCGATCTTGGTATTGATGGTCGGCGCGGACCACGAGGGGTTCTCCCGCAGTTCGGACAGCCCCTTGACGACTTGGGCGCGCTCCTGCCACAGTTCGTTCGCCACCGCAGTGGCTTCGTCGCTCTGGGCCTCGGCCTGCTCCGCCCGTGCCTGGGCCGTCTTCAGTTGCCCCTTGGCCGCTTCCGCTTTTGATTCAGCCTGCGTCACCTGGCCCTGCTGGAATTGGTACACGCCGCCCGCACTGAGGATGCCGACCAGCACCGGGCCGGCGAGGCCCCACAACGTGATGAACTGTGCCCATTGTAGACGGGACCGGCCGACGAGGAACAGGCCCATGACCAGCATGCCGCCCACCACCGCCAAGGCCGCTAACCAGAGGATGACTTGGGTTTCCATGGCTCGCCTCCTTCCTCAAGGACGCTCGGCTTCCTGCACGCAAACACACGCGTTATCGCCGCGCAAGGGCCGCCACCGCGGGCCGCGTCGGCGCCGGTTGAGCCCGCGCCGCGGGGCGCGGCAGACCTGCACGATCACGGCCTCAGGGCTGCGGCGGCGCCGGGGCCGCGGCCGCCCCGGTCGGCCCGATCGCCTTGGACGGGCTCACGTTCCACCGTCGGGCGAAGTATTTGTCGCCTTCCTTATACAGTTCGACCGCCGCGTGCACTTCCAGTGTGCCCGTCACATAGCGGCACATCCCGCATCGCTTGCGTCCCTGACCGCACGCGGCGATGAACTCCGTGACCTCGTCCGGCCCTTCGAAGGGCGGCTGGGCACTGCTTCCCGCGGCACTCATGTCTGATCCTCCTTCTCATGGACCGGCCTGGAACGCCTTGGTGAAGAGTTGATGGATCTCGCGGCAGTGGGCGTCGCTGAGGGCCTGGCAGTACAGCAGGGCGCCTGTGAGATCTCGCACGATGGCGGAAACGGTCTCGGCGTTGGGCGGCATTGTGGCTTGGGCGGCCTTGGCGCGTTGCTCCAGCCCGGTGAACCTGTCGGCCAAGGGTTTGTTCCCTTGCAGGACCTGGGACCGGGCGAGGCCGCCGGCGACCTGCTCGGCCCAGGCGGCCTGCTTGGCGGGGTCCGGCGCGGACCGCAGGCGGTTGATGTCGTTTGCCACGTAGCGCTGGGGCTCGCTGAGGAGCGGCTGGTTGGAGGGTTTGGGCGCCTGGGCCGGGTGTTCGATCAGGCCCCGCGTGTCCATCGGCAGGCCGAGTTCCCCGCTCCTCAGAACGGGCACGTCGAAGCCGAGGTAGCCGACCACGAGCGGCCGGTCGAAGGTCTGCTGCATGCCTACCGAGCGGGCGGTGGCGAAGGTGAAGCGGAAAGACCCCGAGGGCGTGGGGACGGCCGGGGTTTGGGCGGCGCCGGCGGCGGCCTGGCCTTCCGCCTTCTCCTGCGCCGGCGCGAGGGGTTCCGAGAGGGCGTTGAGTATCCTGGCGTAGTCCTCGTCGAACGTCGCGGCATTGAGTTTCTGGAGGATGGGCGACTTGGGCTTTCCGAGGTCGGCGCCGAACCCGAAGGCCCCGGCCCCGCTCGTGTCGACGTTGACTTGCCCGACGAGGTAGACGCGGCTGACGACGCGCAGGAAGACCGTCCGCTTCGGGGGGGCGAACCACCCGCCTTTCTTCTTGGCCGCTTCCTTGGCGGCCGCCCGCGCCTTCTGCTGCACCGGACCGTCGATGTCCCACCAGTTCAGAAGGTCGTACAGCAGGTCGGTCGGTTCGCTCCCGTACGTGAAGGCGCCGGTCAGCGAGACCGAGACGTTCGCGCTCTCGGCGCCCATGAGGCTCATGGCAAAGGGGATCCCCTTGATCGGCAGGGCCAGGTTGGCGGCCGTGTTGGACCGCACCTTGACCGTGTAGGTGGGGAAGGCGGCACAGGGGGCCCGCACGTCCGCCGCGGCGGGCGGGGCGGTCGCCTTGGCGGCGGCGTCGGGCTTCGGCGTCTGCGGCGCCGAGCCCTCCGCTGCCGGCGCCTTCGGCGCGGCGGGGTCGCCGGCGCCGCTCTTGGTCATCCAGGGGGTGTCGACCCGCGGGTGGCCCGATGGCAGCGGAGCGAACGCCGCATCCCAGTAGGCCGCGCGGTAGAACGCAGCGTAGTCGGGGCCGGGCAGGCGGGTGACGAAGTCGTCGAGGGCCAGGAAGCCCTTGCCGACGTACTCCCGGGCCTGCTGTGCGATGGGCTTGTCGATGAGGAACACGTCGCCGGGCTGAAGGTCCTCGCTCAGGGGATAGATCGGGATGACCTGGGAGGCCCGGATCGTCAGGCACCAGTCCTTCGCGACGGCCTCGAGTTGGCGTTGCCGCGCGGTCTCGGCGCAGCCGCCCACGGCCAGGGCGCCGAGCAGGAACGTCACCAGAAGGGGGGGACGTGCTTTCATAAGAGGCTCCTCCTGCGGACATGGACCTCTGCCACCAACCCGTATGATAGCCATATCCAGGGATTGGTGTCAAGAGATATCTCGCGCCGCCGGTTCGCCGGCGGGAGGGGACGCTTCCGCCTGCGTTGCGGGGCAGGTCTAGGCATGGGGCAGGAGGGCCACCTTCATGGCTTGGCCGCGACGCATCAGGTCGTGGGCCTGCCGGCAGGCAGGTGCGAGCCCCCGCCCTGCATGCCCCGGGGTCACGGAGCGGGGTGGCGCGGGGATCACCGGCGGCGCACCAGGACCAGGGCATCGGGGGGGCCGGCGTCGCCGGCGAGGGCCTCCGGCCGCGCGAGCGTCACCTCGCCCGCGCGGGCGTCCCCGGCGGCATGGCGCCTGCCGTCGCGCGGGTCGATCCACTCGACGGAGAACGCGCCGCCGCGGCCGCCGTCGGCTACCGTGAGGGAGAGGCCCCCGCGCTCCTGCTGATAGACGAGGTAGGCTTCCCCCGGCCGCGCGAGGCACCAGCCGCCGCGGGCGAGTTCGTCGTGCGGCTCCATGTCGCGGAAGGGGACCGATTCCATGACCTGGCGGACGGTGCGCATCTGGGCGTAGCCGGGCGGGACCTCGTCCCACTTGATGACGTCCCAGGCGGTCGGCGAGAAGTAGTAGGTGGGGTAGCCCCCCGCGATGGCGATGAGCCAGGTGCGGCGGCGAACCTCGGCGGTCGGCTGCGTCACGTTATACGTCGGCAGGGAGCCCGGCTCGTAGCCGTACTCGATGTTGACCACCGGCCGCCGCGCGCGGCCGCGCTCGGCCAGCACGTGCTCGTGCCAGCGCTCGTGCTGCTGGTCGGTGAGGTAGTCGACGGCGACCTCGGGCGGGTTCCAGTCGTGGATGGCGATGGGGCGGCGGTGGGCGTCGTGGGCGCGGATGAGCGCGATCCGCCCGTTCCAGTAGGCCGCGTCCTTGTCGTACCACGCCTCCTTCGACAGGTTCCACGCGACGTTGTAGGCCTGGTAGCGGGCGACGACGTAGCGCCAGAAGCGGTCGTCCTCGGGGCTCCCCTTGGCGGGCCAGGCGACCTTCTTATTGAAGACCTTGATCATGATCTGGGCCGTCATGTCGCGGGCGTGCAGGCCCTGGACCGCGCGATCGTACGCGCGCCAGTAGGCGATGTTCAGGCGCGTGTGGTCGGGCTTCTCGTTCGTCCCTTCCCAGGCGAACAGGGCGGGCGGCCCGACGTCGTACGGCCCCGACCGGCCGGGACACCAGTCGGTGTCGTGGGCGTAGGCCTGGACGACGATATAGTTAAATCCATAAGAGGCGAGCGTGTCGAGGAACCCGGCGAGGGGCTTCTCCTTCGGGTGGTTCATGTCGAGGGCGAAGAGCCAGTCGCATTCGTAGCCCAGGAGCCACCAGGGCGAGCCGTCCTGGCGGCGGAAGTGGTGCGGATGGTCCGGGTCGACCTGGATGCCGCCGCGCACCTTCGGGTCGTTCTGACGGACGCACTCGAACGCGCCGGCGGGGGCCGCGAGGAGGCCCGAGACGGCGCGGACGTCGCCGGCCCCCTCGAGTTCGCACCGCCAGGGGCCGACCTGGTCGGGCATGAGGCGCACCCGCCAGGTGTCGTCGCCGTCGTAGAAGGCGGGCACCGCGCGGCGCGAGCCGTCCGGGGCGGTGACGCGCAGGCGCACGTCGTCGGCGAACGGGTTCCCGCCCGCGGGCGCGCGGCGGACCTGGACCTCCTGGACCTCGAAGCGCGGCACTTTCGGGACGGGCACGGGCGTTTCTCCTCGGGCGACACTCGTTGCGGCCGCGAGCCCTCCGAATGCAAGCAGGAGGGACCGGGCGGCACGGGCACTGGCGGACAAGCCTCCTTCGCCAAGGCTTCGGAGCCCAGGGCCGCCAGCGGTCAAGCCGCGGCAGCCCGCCACGGCACGGCGCGTGGCCGTGCCAGGGGGTTGCCCTGCCAGGGTGGCACCCGGCACGGCGCGCTGTGTGGCAGGTCTAGGCATGGGGCAGGAGGGCCACCTTCATGGCCTGGCCGCGACGCATCAGGTCGTGGGCCTCGTTGGCCTCGGCCAGGGGCAGGGCGTGCGTGATCATGAGGGCGAAGTCGCCCAGGTTCCGCTTCAGGAGGTCGAGGGCCCAGAGGGTGTGCTCGGTGTGGCTAACCCAGACGCCGACGTACTTGAGGTCGGCCCGCACGAGGTCGGCGAAGGGGTCCCAGTCGATCGTGCCGCCGGGCTGGCCGAAGCCGGTGGCGACGTAGCGTCCGCCCGGCCGCACGAGGCCGAGGCCCTCGCGGACGGCGGCGCCCTTGCCGACGGCCTCGTAGACGGCGTCGGCCCCGCGTCCGCCGGTCAGGGCCCGGACGACCTCGCGCCGCTCCTCGGGCGTCGTGTCGAGGGTGCTGAGGGTGTCGGTGGCGCCGAAGTGGCGGGCCAGGTCCAGCCGCGCGGGGCTCCGCGAGATGGCGATGATCCGCTGCACGCCGAAGTCCCGGGCGAACGCCATCAGGAAGCACCCCAGCGGGCCGGCCCCCTGGACGACCACTGCCTCGTCGCGGGCGGGCTCGAAGTGGTCGAAGGCGTGGGCCGCCGTCGCCCCCGAGCAGGAGGCCGAGACGAGCGTCGCCAGGTGGTCGGACGGCACATCGTCCACCGCGATGACGTCGGTCCGGGCGTCCAGCGGCAGGTACTCGCTGTAGCAGCCGCCCACGTGCGGCGGGACGGCGGTCGAGCGGTGGATGCCGTAGACGAACCGCTCCGGGCACAGGTGGGCCTCGCCCCGGGTGCAGTAAAAGCAGCGGCCGCAGACCACCCCCCGGTTCCAGAGGACCTTCTGGCCGGCCCGGAGGGGGCGGCCCTGGACGTCGCACTTGGCGCCACGGACCTCGACGACCTCGCCGACGCCCTCGTGGCCGAGGACGATGGGCAGGGGGGTCCGGGGGTCCTCGCCCGAGGCCATGTGGAGGTCGGACCCGCAGACCCCGGCCGCCAGGACCTTGACGAGCACCTCGCCCTCGCCGAGGGGCGGAAGGTCGAACGCCTGCATCTGGAGGGGCTTGCCGAAGGCGGTCAGAACCTGTGCGCGGGTCTTCATCGGGGCCCTCCGAGGGGGGCTGGCCGGCCGTGCGATTGCCTGGCGGTCGGGTCATCATAGCCCCGGCCGGGGAACCGGGCAAGGGAAACAGCCTGCGAGCCGCGCGCCTGCTTCGCCGGAGGCGGCGCAGGCCGGGGCCGCGAGCGATGGCCGCTGCCGCGGCGAAGGCCGCGTTTTCGGGTCCCCGGGGGCCCGGAAATACGCTTGACACCTCTGCCGCGCGGACTATGCTAAGGGTGATCAGGTGCGGGCAGGCATCTTGCGCTTCCGTGCCGGCAACAGAGGGCCACAGGATAAGGAGACACCGATGTCCCTTGCGTTCTCTCTGATGGAGTGGGGCCTGCTGCATTACATTCTGCTCGCCGTGCTGGTCGTCCTGATCATCGTGTTCATCGTCGTTCGGAAGAAGCAGCAGAGCCAATAGCCTGAGTCTGCGGTTTGGCGGTTCGGGGGCCCTTCGGGGCGCCCCCGGATGCGGACCGGGTAGGCCCGGGGGCACGGGCTTGTCCGGTCCGTGTCGCTCGGACAGGGGCAGATCGGGTGCGGGTGGGCGGCGGCAGCCGTGACGCGGCGCCCCGGGAGTCCAGCGGGAGGCGTTCATGCACGAGATACGGATCGCGACGGACAAGATCGAGATGCTGGCGACCCTCAGCGACACGCCGACCGCCGAGCGCCTCTGGGAGGCGCTGCCGTTCGAGAGCACCGTGAACACGTGGGGTCAGGAAATCTACTTCAGCATCCCCGTCCAGCACGACCTCGGGGCCGACGCGCGCGACAAGATGGAGATCGGCGAACTGGGCTACTGGCCGACGGGCAGCGCCTTCTGCATCTTCTTCGGCAAGACACCCGCCTCCAAGGGCGACGAACCCCGGGCCGCCAGCCCCGTCAACCCCCTCGGCCGCATCGAGGGCGACGTGAAGGTCTTCCGGGGGGTCCGCGACGGGGAGACGATTCGCGTGGAACGGATCGAGGAGTGACGGTCGGGGGGTGGCGGCCGCATCGCCTAACATGATTCCGCATAACCTGTTACGGCGGTTCGATGCATGGGCGGTCGCCCGAGAAAAGTGTTGACGGTCCGCGGGCCGTGTCGTAGACTGTGGTGGAATTCCCGCAAGGGCGCGGGAGTTTTTTTGGCGGCGGGCCTCGATCATGGCAGAGGTCATTCTCGAGAACGTGACGAAGGTCTTCCCGGGCGGGACGGTGGCCGTCGAGGAGTTCTCCCTGAACATCCGGGACCAGGAATTCATCGTCTTGGTCGGTCCGTCCGGGTGCGGAAAGTCGACGACGCTCCGCATGGTGGCGGGCCTGGAGGAGGCGACGCGCGGGACGATCCGCATCGGCAACCGCGTCGTCAACGACGTGCCGCCCAAGGACCGCGACATCGCGATGGTCTTCCAGAACTACGCCCTGTACCCGCACATGACGGTCTATAAGAACATGGCGTTCGGACTGAAACTGCGTCGGTTCCCGAAGGACGAGATCGACCGCCGCGTGCATGAAGCGGCCAAGATCCTGGGGATCGAGAACCTCCTGGACCGTAAGCCCAAGGCCCTCTCGGGCGGGCAGAGGCAGCGCGTGGCGGTCGGCCGGGCCATCGTGCGCGAGCCGAAGGCGTTCCTCTTCGACGAGCCGCTGAG